>JAFYDA010000027.1 GCA_017545045.1 Prevotella sp.
ACAAGCAAAATCATCAATGACATGGCAAAGGTAAGCATAAAATCTGAGAAAATCACTCCTTTTGGAGGAATATTTCATGTGAGGGAGCTATATTCCCGTTACGTCGGCCCCGTTATCGACAAAGTACTGGGTCTCCGTTGTACGTCTGATACTATCCTGAGGGGGATTTCGGAGTTGGGCCCCTGCAATGCTTATTGGGGTAAGGGGATGTTGCACACAACCATCCATAAGCGTCAACGTAATGGCAAAATAATCGCCAAATGGAGGGGCTGACAGGAAAATTTAGCATCCAAAACTATTAGTTGCGGATTTTAGGTACACTTTTTTTGAAATAAAAAAAAGAAATTGCAAAAAAAAAGAGATTTTCTGCGCAGAACTGGCTTTTTTGTTATCAATCTCGGGTTCTTCGAGGAGGCTTCCCAGAAAAATTCCAGGGTTTGGGACAAAAATCCCAAAGCCTGGGAAAAAAGTCCCAAGGCCTGGGAAAAAAGCAGAGCCACCACAGAATCTGTAGCGGCTCCTTTGTTTACGAATCTTCAATGTATCACTTTACAATCACTTTCTTACCGTCCACAATGTAGACGCCGGAAGAAAGTCCACGGGTGGCCTCGGCACGTGTGGCGGCAGTACGCAGGTGCTGACCGCCAAGGGTGTAGACGCTGACTGCGTTGTTGTTAAGACGCCCTGAAACGGTGGCCTCGACAATGCCCGTCGGGTCGTATTGTGTGTCGTTGGTAAGGAACATTTCCTTCACAATGACCGTCTTTCCTGCTACAGCACCTGAGAAAGTGACCATGCGAATCTTCGATGCATCCAGTGGTTTTCCTTTGCTGGAATTCGAAGTGTAGACGGCAGACTGCAGGTCGATGACCGTCAGCACGTCGTCAGTGCTCAGCGGTGTAGAGCAGCATACTCCCGTCGTCTTCTCCGTCGTGTAGAGGTTCAGTTTAGCATTGGCAGACTGCTTGGTGCTAAGACGGATCACCAAATACCTGTAATCGGAGAGGTCGGTATTGGCATCGTAGACCCATCCCATCTGGCTCTTGGTGTCAACGAACTTGAAGACGACGTTATTAGCGTTCTTGGTGAATGTACCGGTGCCTGCGATGTTGTTGCGCACATACTCGTAGGTGAGGGGGAAGTATCCAGACTTTGCGGTGAACGTAGCTTCTGACTTATTGCCCAGCAAGTCTGTATAGGATGCCGTGACCTCAGTTGTGCCCTGTCCGACGCCAATAACCTGTCCTTGCTGGAAGTCGACGATGTCTTTGTCGGCAGCGGTGAAATCGGTGACGGTATTGACTATCTCCGTGTGCTTGTCGGCGTATGTGGCCGTAATGATGGGCAGAACCTTCTTGCCAATCATGGTTTCAACGGTCTTTGCGGTAGCAGGCACGGTAATCTTGGTAGCCTTGTACATATCCTCCGTGGGTGCAGTGAAGTCGGCGGGATAATAGTCAGCCTCATCGAAATCGTTCTCAGTGGTGAACCAGTCGAAGTCGGCATAGCCGCCTTTCTTCTTTGAGGCATAGCAGAAGAGTCCGAAACGTGAGCCAACAAAGACGCTGAGATTGAAGTACTGTGAGGTCTCGTTTCCAAAAGCCTTCCACGTCTTATTGTCGAGAGAGTAGAAGAACTTGGCCTTGTTCTCGCCGTACTTCATGCTGGCACGGAGGTAGACAATGCTGTCGGTCAGTTCAACAGCCTGCGTCTTCTCGGCAGCCTTGAAATCTTTGCCACCGTCCTTCACCTCGCCGTTCCACCAGACGAGCTGCAGTTTGCCATCCTTCATCTCAACAGCGATGGCGGCGTAAGGATCCTGCAGGATGCAGATACCGGCGCGGTCGCCTTCGGTCAGGTGGGTGGCGTCAATGCGTACGGAGCCGTTGGTGTATTTATCCTTGATGGCAAAGATGCGCTGGGTAAGCATGTTGCGGGCCTGCGGCAGCTTGGTAGTGATGTTATAGGTCTTGAGCCGCAGCCATCCCGGACGCTCAAAGAGACTCCACGCTGTATCTTCTGGCTTGTGGTTCCACTCCCACTGCATGCCGATGGGGAAGGTACGGAATACGTCGGTGGTGGGCAGGCGCTTCACGCGGACGTCACCAGCAGCCGTGGGCTTAGCAACCTTTTGGTTGAAACTTTCGTAGGGTTTTCCGCTGGTGGTACCGACGACGGGCCAGTCGTCAGTCCATTTGACAGGCTGCAAGTTGGGCATGCGGCCCATGGCACCAAGATCTTCCTGCATGATGGTCCACCACTTGCCGTTAATATCTTCGATGAGAGCACCCTGATGGATGGTGTTGGGTTTGCCGTCGTAGTATTTCTCAACAATCATCTTCTCTTCATAGGGACCAAACACGTCTTTCGATCGGAACATTGCCTGACCAGAGGGGAAGCCTCCGTAGGTAGCATAGATATAATAGTAGTCACCAATCTTGTAGAAATGACTGCCTTCGAGGCCGTCTTTACCAGAGATGACAGTCTTCTCGCGCTTGAAGTTAAAGTTCTCGTCGAGTTCACAGATGGAAATGTTACCAATGCCCTGTGCCACGTAGACTTTGCCATTGTCGAAGAGCATGCCCGGGTCATAGTAGCTGCGTGACAGCTTCTTGGCCGTCCACTGACCTTCGGGATTGGTGGCGGTGAGGAGCCAGCCTTGCAAAACCCAACCATCAACAGGACGCTTCTCGTTAATCAGGATGTGGAATTTGCCATTGTGATATTTCATGGAGCATGCCCACATGCCTGAAGCGTAGGCATTGGTGTTGCTCTTCAGGGTATATGCAGCGTCGTTGCTTACCTGCTGCAAGGGGTGAGCGCAGTATTCCCAGTTGACCATGTCCTGCGACTTGAGGATGGTGGCACCAGGGAAATTGTACATGGTGGTCGACACCATGTAGTAGGTATCGCCGACTCGGATGACATCGGGGTCAGGGAAGTCGGCACGCACGATTGGATTCTGGAACTGCTTGCCGAAGTCGCTGACAGGCACGCTCTTGAAGTCGGCCTTGGGATAGTCCTTTTCATACCACTCGGCATACCAATCCCAGCAGGCCTTGCCACAGGCCTCAGGCTCACCGCCGAAGGAGGGCTCGGCCTTACCTGTCTTTATCAGGTTGTCGATGTCGAGCAGGCAGTGTGTGCCCGAAAGCGTCATCGAAATGTTGCCGTAATGGTCGAGCATAGCTTTGTAGCACTGTCCCCACTTCGATGTGGAGCCGGTCGACCATGTGCCGTAATTGGACTCCACCCATTCACCATGCTCGTTGTAGTGGCCGGTTCCGGGCTTCTTGGGACTCCAGTCAATCTCGGTAATGATGATGGGGTTGGTATCCACGACGGGCACCTGATTGTGGAACTGGTTAATCTTCTTCTTCTTACTCGTCTCGATGTTCTTGTCGCTGTCAACGCTCTCGTCGCTGCAGCCGTACCAGCCCGTGTAATCGTGGACGGCGTAGCCGATGTTATAGCCAGTGATGGGGTAAGTCTTATAGTCGGCATAGCTCGACTGCCAGCCAGTGCCTGGCACCCAGATGATGCCTGTGAAGCCGTTCTCGCGAATCTTGTCGACCACGGGCTGGAAGAAGTCGTGCAGAGCCTTCTTGTCATCGGAATTGCTAGCACTCTTCAGTCGTACAGGCTCGTTGGCCAGCTCGATGCTGATTTGTCCGGAATACTTGCGGATAGAGTCGTTCTGAGTGAAGAGATCCCATACGTTGAGCAGGTACTTCTGATAATAGTCGCCAACGTTCAAGTCGCCCGGGCAAACACCCGGCGGACGTACAACAACGTACATGCCGTGCTTCATGGCGCGCTGCATAAGCGGGAAATACAGCTTTTTCAGATAGTTCGTCAGGCGCGTAGGATTGAAGTGCTTGATATCGGCCTCGCCCGTCCATTCTGTCGACTGTCCGAGGGCAATGGGATAGGTGTAGCTGTTGTCATTGGTCCAAGCGGGATCCATGTGCAGACGGAATACATTGCACTTGGCCTGCTCCAGTCCCTTGAACAACTTTTCGAAATAGGCCTGGCAGTTCGACGCGCCAGTGTCGTTGTAACCGCCTGTCCAGCGGTTGTCGTTGAACCACATGCTCGGGGTGTCCATCACACCATGCAGCACGACATGGTTGCCGTGCGTGTCAACCAGCCACTTGCCTTCGACGTGAAGTGAGGGCAGCGGCTTTACGCCTTGTGCACCCAAACTAAGGGCGGCACAGAGGATTAAAGCAAAAGTAAATAATCTCTTCATCATTTTATAGTTTGGTTTTACATTTTGGCGCAAAGGTACAAAAAAATTGCAACTAATAATGTATATTTAATTTTTTTTTTGTAGTTTTGCAAGCAAAACCTAAAAAATTTGATACTCATGCGCAAATTTCTCCTTTGCTTGACCGTGCTGACATCGCTTGGCACTACTTATGCCCAAACGGGCAAAGAGTGGGACAATCCCCTGATAACAAGTGTGAATCGCGAAACGGCCCATACCATCGCTATCCCCGTAGCATCGGAAGCCGCCGTAGCAGACAACGACATGACAGCTTCGCCCTATTATCAGTCGTTAGACGGAAAGTGGAAATTCCAATGGACAGGAACGCCCACTGGCGCCAAGAACGACTGGTGCAAGAAGGATTTCAACGATGCCGCATGGACTAACATTGACGTGCCGTCGAGCTGGCAGGTATGGGGACTGCACAACAACAAGTCGTGGGACAAGCCGCTGTATTGCAACGTGGCCTATCCCTTCTCGTTCAATGAAACGACCTACAGCGTGATGGCTGATCGCCCCGGATGGTTCACCTATAAAGGTACGATGACCAACCCCGTAGGAACTTACCGTCGTACTTTCACCGTCCCAGCCGACTGGGCTGGGCGTGACGTCTACGTGCGTTTTAACGGCGTGGGCCACGGCTACTACCTGTGGGTGAACGGCGAGCGTGTAGGATATTCTGAGGACTCTTACCTGCCGTCGGAATTCAATATTACGAAATACCTCACAGAAGGTGAAAACATCATGGCCCTGCAAGTGTATCGTTTCACCAGCGGTTCGTTCTTAGAGTGTCAAGACTACTGGCGCCTGACGGGTATCCAGCGTCACTGTTTCCTGTGGTCGGCACCGAAGAGCCAAATTCGTGATTATTTCTTCAGCACCGACCTTGATAAAAAATATACGGATGCCAAAGCCCAGATAAAGGTCAGCCTGACGGAGGTGGAAGCTATCAAAGGAGGTTCTGTTGAAGCCCGCATCGTTGACAAAGGAACGACCGTTGTCGAGACGTCTGCCGAGGCCAAAGCTGAAATGACTCTTAATATGAACGTCACAGCGCCACGCCTGTGGAGCGCAGAGACCCCCAATCTCTATGACCTTGTTCTCGTTCTCAAGGATGCCAGCGGCAAGACAGTAGACATCCGAGGCTCAAAAGTGGGATTCCGCGAGGTAGAGATTCGCAAGAGCGATGGTGCCCTGCTTATCAATGGTCAGCGTATGGTGTTCCACGGGGTGAACCGTCATGACTTCTCGCCTGTGAATGGTCGTGCCATCAGCGATGAAGAGATTGAAGAGGACATCAAGACCATGAAGCGACTAAACATCAATGCCATACGCACTTCGCACTATCCCAATGACCCTGTTTTCTATGACCTCTGCGACAAATACGGCATGTACGTACTGGCCGAGGCCAATGTGGAGTGTCATGCCTATCAGCAATTGTCATCAGAGCCGAAGTTCAAGAATGCCATGGTGGAACGTTCTGAGAACCACGTTCGCTGGATGCGTAACCACGTCTGTATCTTCATGTGGTCGTTCGGTAACGAAAGCGGCGGCGGAAACAACTTTCAGGCTGTGCAGACGGCCATCAAGGCACTCGACAAGACGCGCTTGACTCACTATGAGGGCGGTAGTCAATATGCCGATGTCAGCTCGTCAATGTATGGCAGCTACGATCATATCAACTGGATTGGCTCATCACAAAAGAACCGCCCGCACATCCAGTGCGAGAACTCCCACTCCATGGGTAACTCGATGGGAAATGTCCGTGAGATGTTCGACCTTTACGAGAAATATGCTTGTCTGACAGGTGAGTTCATCTGGGACTTCAAGGATCAGGGACTGCTGACGAAGAGCAGTAGCGGCAAAGAATACTGGGCATACGGAGGTGATTTTGGTGACAGTCCCAATGATGGCAACTTCTGCATTAACGGACTTGTGCATCCTGACTGGAGTCTCACAGCCAAGTCGTATAATACGAAGAAAGTGTATCAGCCTTTGGAGTGGCATCCCGTCAGCGGCAAGCCATCGCAGTTCACGATGAAGAACAAAATGGCCTTCCTACCCAGTAGCGCCTACGATGTCAGCTACAACGTTATGGACGAAGAAGGACATATCCTAAGCAGCGGTGCCATCACCGATGAAGTTGATGCCGGCAAGACGAAGGAAATAACCATCGACCTAAGTGCCGTCAACAGTCTCGATGCTGCGGAAGAGGCTTTTATACAGTTCACTGCCAAACAGCGCGACAATACTGCTTGGGCTGATGCCGGCTATATAGTGGCCGAAGAAAAACTGCCCGTGAAAACTGCCGTCAAGCCCATGAAAGCGCTCGACTTCACCATTAGCGATGCCCTGACGGTGGAAGAGACAAGCACCGTTGTCAATGTCAGTGGAGCCAACTTCAAAGCCACCTTTACAAAGAGCAAAGGCACCCTTACAGGCTACACCTACGATGGCGTGTCGATGATAAGCAAGCCATTGCAGCTCAATGCATTCCGCCTGCCAACCGACAATGACGGCAGCAAAACAGGCAGTTGGGACGGTATGGGATTGCCCAAGCTCAACACCACGGGCAAAGGCACTGGCACCACGGTAACAAAGGGTGATGATGGCAAGACTGTCACGATTGCCATGAACAGCACTTATGGCAGCGGCTCGAATACGTTCGACGTGATTCTCAACTTCATCGTCTGTGCTGACGGCACAGTGATGGTCAACTCGTTCATCCGTCCCGCCAACACAGGTGCTATTATTCCAAAACTCGGCTTCCGTTTGGAGATGCCAAAGGAGATGGAACAGTTGTCTTGGTTCGGACGCGGGCCGTGGGACAGCTATCGTGACCGTAAAGAGGCCTGCCTGCCGGCTATCTACCAGAGTACAGTTACCGACCAGTATGAAGAATACATCCTTCCGCAGGAACATGGCACAAAACAGGAAGTACGTTGGTTGTCGCTAACCAACGGCGAGGGACAGGGACTTCTCTTCGTCGCTCCCGACCAGATGGCGGCCTCCGCTGTTCACTTCCGTCCCGAGGATAACTACACGTCCGGAGGCAATCGCTCAAGACATACTTACCAATTCAAGAGCTGCTCTACCGCAGTTGTCAATCTTGATGCCGTCACTCGCGGCTTAGGCAACAACTCATGCGGTCCCGATGTTCTGGACAAGTATGAACTGAGAGCAGCGAACACCGCCTTCAACTTTTTTATCATCCCCCTGAATTCTCAGAACACAAATCTTAAAGCTCAGATTGCCCGTATTGACATGCCCATCTGTCAGCCCGTCAGCTGCGAGCGACAGGAAAACGGCAAGATCAAGATGAGCACTCCGACCAAAGGTGCTACCATCTGGTACAGCATCAACGGCAGCGACTACAAGAAATACACGGCTGCCGTCCAGTTCGACGAAGCCTGTACCGTTAAGGTATACAGCACAGCAGACGGACGACTGAACAGTGTGAACGTGAGCTACAGTTTCGATATGTATATCAACAAAAGTGCGTGGAAGCTTGTCAGTGCCGACAGTCAGCACGGCGGCAATGAGGCCAAGTTGGCTTTCGACGGCAAGAACAACACCTTCTGGCACACAGAATATTCAGGTAGTGAGCCGCCTTGTCCACATACGATTATTGTCGACATGCAGAATATCTACAAAGTGACGGCCTTCACTTATCTGGCTCGTCAGGACGGCAGTCAGAACGGTATGGTAAAAGCTTACGAGGTCTATCTGAGCAATGACGGCAAGACGTGGGGACAGCCGGTCGTTACAGGCGAATTCAAGAACACGACGGCGCTTCAGGTTGCAAAACTGAAAAAGGCCGTCATCGGCCGCTACCTGAAGTTTGTGGCCACAAGCGAAATCAACGGCAAGGCATGGACATCGGCAGCAGAGATTGGTATACAGGCCGATGCCGATGTGACAGCCATCAGGACTGTGCCGTCCAATGAAAAAAGGGAGGAGGCCGTATTCGACATGCAAGGTCGTAGGTCACTCCCCCCTTATAAAAAAGGTATATATATATCCAATGGGCGCAAGGTGCTGCTTTAGCGTATCACCTTTCGACCTTGGCTCACCATAATTCCGTGAGCATTGGATGCGTCGGCAGGACGGCCAGACAGGTTGTAAAACTTGTTTTGGCCGTCTTCTTTTATGATTGAGCTACCGACAGCCGTCCCTTCTGCAGGTTCCACGTCAACGTAGTCAATGTCGGGCATGTCGCTACTGGCGTTCGACAGACGGATTGTGTTTTCGCCTGGCAACAACTCTATGGGCAGCGTCTTGCGGCCTACCTTGCTGAAACTGCCAGAGCTCAATGAGAGCGTCTTTACTTTCTTGCCATTGACACTGACAGTGATACTGCGGCTCTGTTGACACAGGAAGCCGATGGTAAGATTGTATTCTCCCCCACTCTTGCTATAAACATTACGCCACTGTAGGTCGTTTGCTTCACGACGCCCTAACCAGCCAGCCTTGTAGCCGCCTGAGCAGTTGATGTCAGCACTATAGCTTCCTGTCTTTTCCGACTGGTTGTTCTTGATTTCCTGATAGACACTATTGTAGCCCGCCTCCGCTTCATAGCGGACGCGCTCCAAGCGGGTGTCAGCCTCAGCCACATAGATGCGAGTGCCGTGTTTGGGCAGGGTGACTTCGTAGCTTTCAGAAAAAGAGCCGAGATCTTTTTTCTGGAACACGTCGCGCAATTTCACATTCCCGGCCAGGTCAATGTCTCTAAAACGGACTGTCGTCTTGACCACTTTGTCTGTAGGATTATAGACGGCAAAAGCACGACGGGTACCATATTGGAGTTCTATGTCTTTAACCATGACGAAGCAGCTGTCTTGCCATTTGGCCACGTAGGCCTGCTGGTAGAGTGTGTCTTGATTCAAGGCAATGAGCTCCTGATTCTTCAGCAGGGCAAGAGCTGTTGAATTGATGCTGCGCACATCACAGCCAATCAGAAGTGGCGAATTCATGATGCACCACATGCCGAAATGAGTTTTGTCTTCCTCAGTCGTCAAGTTGCGGCCAACCTCCAGCATGTCCATGTCATTATAATGGCCACGGCTACAGTAGGCACTCATATACAGGTTTTCGGCCAAGATATCCTTTACAGACCCCCAACTGGCATTGATGTCACCCGTCGTACGCCATGAGAAGGCGGCATCGTCAATCCAGGTGCCAGGATAAGCCCAGCGGCATGCGTTCATACGCACGTCCGTGCGTCCGGTATTTCTGATGGCCTTGGCAATAGCCGTGTAGCGTGCTTTCTCATCGAGCACAAGATGGTCTTCGTTGTGATAATAGGAACCGCCACAGAAGTCTACCTTGATGAAGTCGAAGCCCAGTTCCTTGAAGAAGAAGTCGGCGTCCTGCTGGTCATGCTCATAGAGTCCTACGCCCTTGCCTATAGCATCGCCCCCAAACATACTGCCACAGGTGTTGCGACCAGCATCGCTGTAGATACCAGCCTTGAGTCCTTTGCTGTGGATATGGTCGACAATCCCTTTCAACCCATTGGGGAAGCGCTGCGGATGAATCAGCAACTGCCCCGTCTTCTGGTCGCGACCGCCGAAGTAGCCGTCGTCAATGTTGACATGGTCGTAGCCTACGTCTTTCAGCTTCCTTGACACCATTGCATTGGCGGTCTGCTTGATAAGCGTCTCATTAATGTTCAGCCCGAAGGTGTTCCAGGAACTCCATCCCATTGTGGGGCCGTCTTGTGCAGAAACGACAAAGACGGAGAAGGCAAAAAGTGTTGATAAAAACAGTTTCTTTCTCATAAATAAATAAGGTATTAAAAATCGTGTCTTTATTCCCTGATTCCGCGCATGGAGAGCGATATGCGGTTACGTCGGCGGTCGATTTCAATCACGCGCACCCTGACGTGCTGATGAAGCTTAACCACCTGATTAGGGTCTTTTACGTATTTGTCAGCCAACTGGGAAATATGAACCAGGCCGTCTTGATGAACGCCAATATCGACAAAAGCCCCGAAGGCCGTAATGTTGGTCACGATGCCTGGCAGTTCCATACCTTCCGTCAGGTCATCAACGGTCTCGACCCCTTTGGCAAACTCAAAAGCTTCAATCTGCTCGCGTGGGTCACGTCCTGGTTTTTCCAGCTCTTTCATGATGTCGGTCAGCGTGGGAAGTCCCACGGTATCAGTGACGTAACGTTTGACATCAATGGAATGACGTCTTTCCTGACTATTGATGAGGTCGGTAACGGTACAGCCGGAGTCTTTGGCCATTTGTTCCACAATAGGGTAACTCTCAGGGTGTACGGCAGAGTTGTCGAGTGGATTCCTGGCTTCTGGTATTCGCAGGAAGCCGGCACACTGCTGATAGGCAGAAGGCCCCAGACGCGGCACTTTCTTTAGTTGTGATCTGCTGGCGAAAGCACCGTTCTCACGGCGGTAGTCAACAATGTTCTTAGCCAATGTAGGACCTAATCCGCTGACATACTGCAGAAGATGCTGGGACGCGGTGTTCAGATTGACGCCAACACTATTGACACAGCTTTCTACCGTCTGGTCGAGCGAATGCTTCAGTTTTGACTGGTCTACGTCATGCTGATATTGACCTACGCCGATGCTCTTCGGGTCTATCTTTACAAGTTCTGCCAATGGATCCATCAGCCGACGGCCAATGGATACGGCTCCGCGTACGGTCACATCTTCATCGGGGAACTCCTCGCGAGCCACTTTCGAAGCAGAATATACAGACGCCCCATCCTCGCTGACGACAAAGACTTGTGGCGAGTGTTCCTGGCCTTTGACCGTCTCTTCAACGAAAGCTCGCGTTTCACGACTGGCGGTGCCATTACCAATGGCTATAGCCTCGATGTGATACTGCTCTATCATCTGCTGCAGGTGAACAGTTGCCTGCATGCGGTGGTTGACTGGCGGATGAGGGAAGATGGCCTCATGGTGGAGCAGGTTGCCCATCGCATCAAGGCAGACAATCTTGCAGCCAGTGCGGAATCCGGGGTCAACACCCATCACACGCTTCTGGCCTAAGGGAGCCGAAAGCAATAGTTGACGCAGGTTTTCTGCAAACACACTAATGGCCTGGTCGTCCGCCTGTTCCTTGCTAAGGTTGCTGAATTCCGTTTCGATAGATGGTTTCAGAAGACGTTTGTAACCGTCATCGACGGCCTCAGAGACAAGACGCCCACATGGTGTATGACCGTAGACATAATGACGCTTCAAACGTTCCACACACTCTTCGTCGTCAGGAGAGATGCTGATACGCAGGATGCCTTCAGCCTCGCCGCGCCGCATGGCCAACAGACGGTGACTGGAACAGCGTTTCAACGGTTCCTGCCAATCAAAATAGTCTCTGAATTTTGCCGCCTCATCGCTATCGGCCTTTGCTTTCACTACTTTTGAGGTGATGACCGCCTGACGGCGAAAGCATCCACGTACTAACTGACGACTACGCTCATCCTCACTCACCTGTTCTGCAATGATGTCCTGAGCACCTTTAATGGCTGACGCAACGTCAGCGACATCACCAACGACAAAGGAGAGAGCAGCTTGCTCGGGGTCACGCTCTCGTTGCAACAATATGAGTTGCGCCAATGGCTCAAGCCCCTGTTCCCGAGCTATTGAGGCACGGGTGCGGCGTTTGGGACGATAGGGCAGGTAGATGTCTTCAAGTGTGGTTGACTCCCAACAGTCTTCAATGCGCTTCTGCAGTTCGGGCGTCATCTTGCCCTGCTCCGTAATCGTCTTGACGACGGTTTCCTTGCGCTTGGCTATCTCCTGTAACTGTTCCAGACGGTTGCTAATGGCCGTAATCTGTACCTCGTCCAGTCCACCCGTCCGCTCCTTGCGGTAACGTGATATAAACGGAATGGTGCAACCCTCGTCCAACAGTTTCAACGTGTTCTCCACCGCATGCTCCTGCAAGTGCAGTTCCGTGCTGATAAGTTTCGTGAATATCTTGATATTTTCCATTATCGATTCTCTTTTCTCACGCTATACCCCCCAGCAACTGTCTTGCGGGAATGCGTTCAATAGTCTTGCCGCCAGAAGATACAATAACATCTTCGCCACGAAGTGCTTTTTCCTCAAGCATTCGCTTTTCTGCAATCTGGAGTCCATCTTCCAATTTGCTGGTAAATTCTTTAATTTCTTTATTTGACATAATTCTGAATTTTAGCAAGGATATCAGGCAACACGGTATACGAGGCCGTTGTCTTCCCAGCCCCGTTGCAACCGCTGATGATATATACATTCTTTGCCATATCTGCTGCAAAGATACGTTTTTTTCCTGATATGACATCACAAAAGCTGAAAAAAGTACAAAAAAGAATCGCTACCAGTGGATGATAGCGATTCTTAATCGATGATTCTCTCTTGCGAGGCGGTCTAACTCGGAATAGTGCTTGCCCTCCGGCGGCATCATGCCGCGCCAAGGACTTCCTGTCGCGCCGTTTCTCGTGCCAGGGGCGTGTACGGGTACTCGCTTGTAGCGTCGGCCAGTGCCTTCCTCGATGAATGGGTATTCTTTCAAGACCTTCTCGTCGCTCCATTCCTCGTAGGGGCGGTTCCAAACGGTCTCGTCGGTCTTGCTGGATTCTGCAGAGGCTCCCTGTGATTCTGCGGAGGCTCCCCAGAAAATTCCCACGGCCTGGGACAAAAATCCCAGGGCTTGGGAAAAACGCGTGGAGGCTCCGCAGAAATCTGTAGCTCCTCCACATTTTCATTATTTCATTCTTACGTGTGCTTCAAAGACTGTTCCGCGACCTTGACAGCGGCACTATTTAAGCGTTTTTACGTAAATAGTGACAGAAAACACAGAAAAAGTTTGTCTGTGTGACGATTTATTTGTACTTTTGCATTGGTTTTTTAGAAAACCGTTTTTATAAAAGATGTAGATGATCTCCGTTGAAGGACTAAAAGTGGAATTTGGCATAAAGCCATTATTTTCGGAAGCCAGTTTCGTGATCAATCCCCGCGACCGCATAGCCCTTGTGGGCAAAAACGGTGCAGGAAAGTCTACGCTGCTCAAGATTCTGTGTGGACAGCAAAAGCCCACTGCGGGGACGGTGGCTGTACCGCAGGACACGACAATAGGCTATTTGCCACAGGTGATGAAGTTGCAGGATGACACGACCGTGCGCGAGGAGACTCAAAAGGCCTTTGCCAACGTGACGGCTGTGGCTGAGCGCGTAGAACGGATGGAACGTGAAATGAACGAACGTACGGACTACGAGAGCGAGGACTACATGCAGCTGGTGGAACGCTATACGACCGAACATGAGCGCTACCTGATGATGGGCGCCTCGCACCGTGAGGCAGAACTTGAACGTACGCTCACGGGCTTAGGTTTTGAGCGCACTGACTTCGAGCGTCCCACGAGCGAGTTCAGCGGCGGCTGGCGCATGCGAATAGAGCTGGCGAAGATCCTGCTGCAAAAGCCTGACGTCTTGTTGCTCGACGAGCCCACGAACCATCTTGACATTGAGTCTATTCAGTGGTTAGAGCAGTTTCTGGCACAGTCGGCCTCGGCGGTGGTTCTTGTCAGCCACGACCGTGCCTTCATCAATAATGTGTCGAACCGTACGCTTGAAATCTCCTGCGGCAAAATCGTTGACTATCGTGTGAAGTACGATGAATATGTCACACTGCGACGCGAACGCCATGAACAGCAGTTAAGGGCCTACGAGAACCAGCAACGGGAAATTGCCGACATGAAGACGTTCATAGAACGGTTCCGCTATCAGGCCACGAAAGCGGTGCAGGTGCAACAGAAGGTGAAACAGCTGGAGAAGATTGTGCCCATTGAGGTTGATGAAGTTGACAACTCAGCCATGCACCTGAAGTTCCCACCCTGCCTGCGCAGCGGCGACTATCCCATCATCTGCGACGAAGTGCGCAAGGCCTACCATCATCTGGTGTTCGACCACGTGAACCTGACCATCAAACGAGGCGAGAAAGTGGCTTTTGTCGGCAAGAACGGTGAAGGCAAGTCGACGCTTGTGAAGTGTATCATGGGCGAGATTCCATTTGACGGCCAGTTAAAGATAGGCCACAACATCCAGATAGGCTACTTCGCACAGAATCAGGCACAACTGTTGGACGAGAGCCTCACCGTGTTCCAGACCATCGACAACGTAGCCAAAGGCGACATCCGCCTGCGCATCAACGACATCTTGGGAGCCTTCATGTTTGGCGGAGAAAACTCAGACAAGAAGGTCAAAGTGCTCAGCGGTGGCGAGCGCAGCCGTTTGGCAATGATTAAATTACTGCTGGAACCTGTCAATCTGCTGATACTCGACGAGCCTACGAACCACCTCGACATGCCCTCGAAAGACGTACTGAAAGAGGCTGTAAGGGCGTTTGACGGCACGGCCATCATAGTGAGCCACGACCGTGAATTCCTTGACGGTCTGGTCACCAAAGTCTATGAATTCGGAGGCGGAAAGGTGCGTGAACACCTGGGCGGCATCTATGACTTCCTGCAAAGCAAGAAGATATCTGAACTCAATGAGTTGACAGGGCGCGACACCAACGCCACACAGGAAAAGCCAGCCACCACAGCAGCAGCCACGCCCGCCACACGCAAGACGAACTATGCCGAGCACAAGGAACAACAGAAGCGCATTGCACGGGCTGAAAAAGCCGTGAAAACCTCGGAGCAGAAAATTGAGCAGATGGAAGCACGGCTCAAGGAACTCGACGACCTGCTGATGATTCCTGAGAATGCAGCAGACATGACACTCGTCACGGAGTACACCACGACCAAGCGCGCACTCGACGAGGAAGTGGAACGCTGGGAACAACTGTCAGAAGAATTAGAGAATATAACAAATTAAATATCACAATGAAAACAAAGAATTTATTAATGATTGGAATGGTGACTGCCATGAGCCTTAATGCATGGGCAGACGAACCCTTGAAGTCGGGACTCAACCGTGCCGACATGAACACCAGTGTCAAGGCTGGCGACGATTTCTATGAATACGCATGCGGAGGCTGGATGAAAGCCAATCCCCTGCCTGCAGCCTACTCACGCTTCGGTTCATTCGACCGTCTGGCCGAGGACAACAACAAGCGCATCAACGCCATTTTAAAGGAGCTGCAGTCGAACACCTACACTCAGGGAACGATTGAGCAGAAACTGTCCGATTTCTACAAGCTGGCCATGGACTCTGCCCGCCGTGAGCAGGAGGGCGTAGCACCCGTGATGCCAATCATCAAGCGCTTAGAGGCAGCCAAGACCATTCAGCAGCTGTTTGACATCCAGCTTGAAATGGCCAAATATGGCGATTCCGAGTTCTATCGTGCAGGTATGGGAGCCGACGAGAAGAACGCCACGCAGAACATCCTGAACGTTGCGCAGGGCGGACTGACGCTTGGCCAAAAGGACTACTATCTGGAAAACGACGAAGCTACCGTGAAGATCCGCGAGGCCTACAAGCAGCACATCGTCCGCATGTTCCAGCTCTTCGGCTTCAGCAAGGGAGCTGCCACGAAGAAAATGCAGAACGTCTTCAAGCTTGAGCTGGCACTGGCCAAGGTTTCGAAGAGCCGCACCGAACTGCGTGACCCGCAGGCCAATTATAACAAGATGACCCTGAAGGAGTTCAACACCCGCTACCCCAACCTCAAGCTGGAGCAGGTGATGAACGCTCAGGGACTCAAGAGCCAGTTCATGCAGGAGCTTGTTGTCGGACAGCCTCAGTTCATGGAGGGTGCCGATGCCATGATAGCCAAGATGAAGCCCGCCGAGTATCGCGACTACATGGAATGGGGCGTCATCAGCAGCGCCGCCAGCGTCCTGAACGATGCCGTACGGCTTGAAAGCTTCGACTTCTTCGGCAAGACCATGAGTGGCCGCAAGGAGGAGCATCCTCTCTGGCGCCGTGCCACCAACCAGGTACAGGGAGCCATGGGCCAGGCCCTGGGCCGCATTTACGTCAACAAGTATTTCCCCGCTACTGCCAAAGAGCGCATGGTGAAACTGGTCAAGAACCTGCAAATAGCCCTCGGTGAGCGCATTGCCGCTCAGGACTGGATGGATGACTCCACTAAGGTGAACGCCCTGTTGAAGCTCAACACCTTCTACGTGAAGGTGGGTTATCCTGACAAGTGGATAGACATGACCAAGCTCCAGATTGACCCCACCAAGTCGCTCTTCGACAACCAGCTGGCCGTTCTGAAATTCTGGAACGACTACTCCATTGAGCACACCGCCGGCAAGCCCGTCGACATTGACGACTGGTACATGACACCACAGACGGTCAACGCCTACTACAACCCCACGACCAACGAAATCTGCTTCCCAGCAGGCATTCTGCAAGTTCCCTTCTTCGACATGACGGCCGACGATGCTTTCAATTATGGTGCCATCGGTGTGGTCATCGGTCATGAGATGACGCACGGTTTCGACGACCAGGGACGACAGTTCGACAAGGACGGCAACATGCACGACTGGTGGAAAGAGAGCGACGGCAAGAACTTCACTGAACGCACAGACAAATATGCCGACTTCTTCTCGGCCATCAAGGTGCTGCCCGACCTCAATGCCAACGGCCGTCTGACGCTGGGTGAGAACCTGGCTGACCACGGCGGTCTGCAGGTAGCATACGCCGCTTACAAGAACGCCACCAAGAATAATCCGCTGCCCGTCATCGACGGTTTCACCGCCGACCAGCGCTTCTTCTTAGCCTACGCAGGCGTATGGGCAGGCAACATGACTGAGGAGGCTATCCGTCAACAAACCAAGAGCGACCCCCATTCACTTGGCCGCTGGCGCGTCAACGGCGCACTGCCTCACATTGATGCCTGGTATGAGGCATTCGGCATCAAAGAAGGAGACAAAATGTATATTCCTCAATCGCAGCGTCTCCAGCTGTGGTAAATTGCTTTTGCACCTGTCGTTTTTAAAAAAAAATTAGTTTTTTGTTGTAATAAAAAAAAAATTTTATAACTTTGCACGATATTAGCTAATAATAAAGTATGATTGAAGATAACACCATCAGGCCAGGACAGGTGGATTCAGGTCAAATGAGCATGCAACGCGAAGGACTGTGGAGAACCAACAGACCAGAGGAAAGGCTTGATTATCAGCAGCTTCAACAACAAGTGCAGGGTGTAATGTGCCCAAATTGTGGTACCGTAAACGATGCAGAGTCCATGTTCTGCGCATCGTGTGGAAGTCCATTGCGCATGGGGAGTTGCCCCAACTGTGGCAGTGAAATTGATCCTGAGGCTGACTTTTGTGAAGTATGCCATAAATACATCAAGAAGAATGTCTGTTCTTTCTGCGGGGCACAGATGAGCGAGAGCGAAGTTTACTGCCATGAGTGTGGTAATCCACGTGGAGGCATCGTCTGCCCCATGTGCAATACGCTTAACGACTTCTCTTTCTGCAAGCAGTGCGGAACACCATTGACGCAAGAAGCCAAAATGCTGGTAGCCGACATGAAAAAAAGGCCAGACTATCAGATGTTGGTAGAAGCGGCACGTGAGCTGGAGGATCTGGAAATCCAGATTCCTTATTCATCAGAACGTGACGTTGTCAGGGATCAGATGAATGACAAGCTGCGTGAAAGAGTGCTGATGCTATTGGCAAAAGACAAAGGAGTTCAAAATCCGACAATACCCTCAAAAAATACACGGAAAATATCACAAGAAGAGCTGACAAAGCGTAAGGATGAGAAAATACAGCTGCTGACAGAGCTTTTGGAAAAAATGGCTGTGCCAGCACAGCCGTCGCCTGCAAAGGTGCGCAACTACGCTATGGCTCAGAAACCGGCAGGGGTGAGATTAGCCTGGGTTTGCAACTGGAAGCAAGCCATGCACTCCAGTCCATGCGGATGTGCCAAGCCCCAATTAGGAGGGAAATGGATTATCTTAGGTAAAAATAGTAAGGACGAGATAAAAGACGACAAGTAAATGACTACCAACAGAACGAATAACAATCCTATAGAGGATGGCAAAACGATGGCTGTTGTAGGCGGCGCGACCGTCCGCACTATGAGGGGTGTAGAGCAGACAGAATCACCTACTGCGAGTGACGTTTTCATACTGCAAGGTCGTAACTACAAAAACATCAAGTGCCTAAGCGACAGTTCTGGAGAGGCACAGGTGTTCCTTGTTGAGGATGAAGAGGGGCAGCAGCGTGTGCTGAAAGTCTATTACCCAAATTTCGATGTCAATAAAAAGCTGTTACAGACCATCCGCTCGTTCGATTTTGAGATGATTGTCAAGTTGTACGAGTTTGGAAAGACCTATGTCGAAGGCAAGCATCGCAACTATGAACTGATGGAATATCTGCGTGGAGGCACACTGAGTCAATATAAGCTGGAAGGTAACCTGAACCAATTCCGCCGCATTGCTCTCCAATCCGCCGCCGCATTGGCCTACTGCCATAACAAGAACATTCTCCATAAGGACATTAAACCATCGAACTTCTTCTTTCGTGACGAGGCTCATGAAGAGGTGGTATTAGCTGATTTTGGCATCTCATCAATGATGGAAGATGATGGAAAGGCGCACCGCACGACACAGGCCAGAACACCTATCTATGCAGCGCCGGAAATGTACACAGATGTCATTGATGGCGTCGTAGAACTGACGGCTGCAGCAGACTTCTACTCTTTGGGAATGACACTGTTCGCCCTGTGGCTGGGTGAGAACCCGATGAGTACCAATGAGCGCGTGATGATGCGCCAGAAAAACGAAGGACGACTACCACGACTGAACGAATTACCCGACAATGTGAAGCACATTGTACAAGGCCTGACGGCTGTGAACGCCATGAGCCGATGGGGATATGACGAGGTAGAGAAATGGTTCCAGGGTGAGGATGTGCCTGTTGACATTAGCTCACCATTCCTGAGGTACAAAAACTTTATCGTTGATCCTGAGCGCAACCTTATTGCCGATAATGTCCATGAACTCATTCCGTTATTGGTAGATAACGAACAATTGGCAAAAGGCTATCTGTACAACGGTCGCATCTGCCAGTGGCTTGAATCGTGTGGAAACATGAAATTAGCCACTGTTGTGAAAGATATTGTGGTAAACCGTTATCCTGTCGATCAGCATGCAGGCTTAATGGCTGCCGTTTATGCCATGGAGCCCACCTATCCTTATAAGGATGCAGGTGGTAACCTGTGTGACGATATTCATAGCGTGGCCATATCATTGCTGACCTATCAGGACCAGTATTCCGTCATGCTGAAGAATCCCAACGATTCACTGTTCTTGTATCTCGAATCACACTCAAAGTGTGACGTCGGACGATTACGTTCTTATTTTAATGATGACGACGGTCGCAAGAAAATCGATTATCGTGTGTCTACATTGCGTACCGTTTACGAGATAGACAAAGAAATACCCTTCCTTGCAAAATATCCTTCTGGCAATATCGAGCAGATAGTCCACGCTTTTGGGTATGAGCAAATGTCGGAGGACGACTGGCATAGTCTGACAGACGGGCGGTTACTGTCGTGGATGTTTAGCCATGAAGACGTCATGGCGTGTGAAAGTCTGCGCATTATGACCAAGGAACAGCCCTATTCAGAATCACTGGCCTACAAAGTTCTCTACAATATTGACCGTCATGCAGCATACGACCTGCGCAATGCGGACACACCAGAAAAAGTGGGAAGGCTGCTGGCCGAGCGGCTGAAGAACGCAGAACACCTGAATGACGAGGATTTTGCCCACGAAATGAGTGACATTATAGAGAAAGACGGTCGACTTTCCTACTTTGCACAGTTACATGGCTGGATAGAATTACAAGCAGAGGCAACCCGTATCTTCGATATGGAATCAGAGGAGAACCGCGAGCGTCTGGGTGCCTACGACATGAAAACGGCAGTCTATAGATTTTGCTGTACATTAGGTGTCACACCTTCCTATCTGCTGCCCGACGGTTATGAACTGACGGACGGCCTGAATCTGAATCATTCGCTGAGCTCTCAGATGCGTAATGAAATGCGGAAGGGTAATTTCACACAATGGCTGTCTGTTTTCTACCATGAGAACCCGTCTAATGATTTCGCAGAGGAATACTCTTACGAGCGCGAGTTAGAGAAATGGCTAATGGCTCTTGGCGAGATTGACATGTCCAACCAGTTTTACAAGCGCTTTGTAGAAGCCCGTGAAACGACACTCCAAAAAATGGCCAGTGTGAGAAAGGGATGGAAGAATGCAAAGCGCAAGGAGCAGACATGGAGATTCCTGTTCTACGGGCTATGTGGAATATGGGTATTGTTAGTGCTTATATTCGGTGTTACCGGGCGCGACTTCATGCTGCGTCATTCGGCAGTAACCATCGGTCTCCCCGTGGGCGGCATGTCAGCTGCTATAGTAGCTACACGTGCCTATTTCCGCGGATATGGTTTTGTACTCTCGTTACTATGGGGGGTGCTGGGAGCTCTTTCGTCAATGATTCCTATTACGATGCTGAAGTATCTTAATGCATCGCATCCATCCTTATTTAATATAGGTATTGTCGTCATAACTGCCATCTACATGTTGATTTGCCATTTGACAGACTTCCGTGGAGACCAAAAAGCAGACAACAAATTAGTAAACGAAGTATTAGGTGACGATGTTCAATCAACATTGTTAGAACCTCTTTACTATACATTCAAGACCAAGTCCTTCAAGTTCAAAGGGTCAAAGTTTGGCCTGTTGGACGATGTGACCGAAGAAGTTCGCTCTGTATCTGGCGAGTCTGTACTCCACTATATGTTCTGGTGCGTGATGATTGCCGCACTGGTGGCAGAGTTCGTGGTGTTCAGTCCAAGTCTGATGAATGTGCGCAACCCCAATCTTGACGGCAAGTGGAAATTGCAGCCCCATAAAGTGATTAAACAAATAGAAAAGGATATAGAATGATTTGTGAGCACTGTCATAAGGAAAACCGAAGCATAGCGAAGTTCTGCCGGTGGTGCGGCAAACCACTGGTGAGTCTGAACGTACTCGATAAGTTGGTGGGCCTTGACGAGGTAAAGGCACAACTGAAAACGATTGTCGATACATATACATTCCTGCATTCCCGCAAGGATATTGCCAATGTACGCCTATCAGTAAATGCAATAATAATAGGTGAAACAGGAACAGGAAAGACCGCACTGGCAGAAATTATCCGTGACTATTTCTATCAGCATAAGATTATTGAGAAGCCCAAGCTTACTATGGTCGATGCCGTGGACTACAGTCGTTTTGTAGACAAGTGGGACGACAATATAAAAAAGGCAAAGGAGGGTATTCTATTCTTCGATAATGTGCAGAAGCTGTTGCCTGACAAGTATTCCAATCAGGTGAACCCTCTCGACAAATTGTTCGTGGAAATGGATAAGTGGGACGATAATCCCATTGTTATCATGGCTGGACTTCCTAAGGGTCTTGATGACTTCCTGGAGAGTAATCCTGCAGTGAAAAATCGCTTCAAGTACATGTTCAGGCTCCCGACACCTGGTTTCCAAGAATTATGCGATATTGCAAAGATGGAGCTGAAGACGAAATATGGTATTTCCACGTTCTCGCCAGAAGCAGACCATCAGTTGTCCCGCTATTTCAAATACCAGATTAAAATAAAAGACGAGACCTTCGGCAATGCCCATCTGGCCTTGAAGACAGCCGAAGATATATTTACGTCGTTCATTAGCCGTGGCGCCAATGCGGAACAGGTGGAGCGCGACGATATTCAGGGTTACGTCCCCGAGGAGCGCACACTTGAAGACATTCTACATGACCTTGACAACTTCATCGGCATGGATGGTGTGAAGCAGGCTGTACGGGAGATAGCCTATTCGGTGCAGAACAGTGTTCAACGTGCTGAAAGAGGATTGGGCGAGCAGGAGAAGATGTCTATGCACATTATTCTCACCGGTAACCCTGGCACGGGTAAAACCACTATTGCCAGAAAGTTGGGTGAAATACTGGCTGCAATAGGCTATTTGGATAGTGGTCATGTAGTGGAGGTTGATCGTGCAAAGATGGTAAGTCCATATCAAGGCGAAACGCCAAAGATAGTGGATCGTCTCTGCGACAAGGCTATGGGCGGCATCTTATTTGTAGACGAAGCTTACACATTGGCACCATTGAGTCAAGCTGGAGAGCGCGACAATCAGGGAGCACAGGCTTTAGAGAAACTTATGAAGCGAATGGAAGATGACCGTGGTAAATTCGTGGTCATCGCAGCCGGCTATCGCATGGAGATGGATAATCTCTTCCGCGTTAATCCTGGCTTTAAGAGCCGCTTCAACTACTTCCTCAATATTGACGACTACTCGCCTGACGAACTTTACCAGATAATGCTTGTATTCGCCAAGGCAAAGAAATATCTGATGTCTCCGGAGGCAGAAGAAAAGGCTAAGGAGTGTATCAACACGATGTATAAGTCGCGTGACAAGGATTTTGCCAACGGCCGTACCATGCGTTCGCTCTTCGATGAGATTTGCAAGAAGCAGGCACAACGTTTGCAGAACGGCGACATGTCGGCATTGAGCAACGAACAACTAATGACTATAGAGCCGGTCGACATTCCGTTCGAGTCACCTAAGGCTGTTGACTATAACGAGTGTCTCAAGAAACTTAACGGTATGGTGGGACTGGCTGCCGTCAAGAAGGAAATCAGTAACCTTGCAGCCTTCCTGAATCTTCAGATAAGACGTGGAGAAACCAATACCTTCCAAGGCAAGCACTACGTATTCACAGGTAATCCAGGAACAGGTAAGACCACAGTGGCACGCATCATGGCCGATGTGTTTAAGACTCTCGGTATTCTGTCACGCGGTCAGCTCGTAGAGGCAGACCGTGCAAAACTCGTGGCAGGCTATAGTGGTCAGACAGCTATCAAGACTAATCAGCTGATAGACTCTGCCTTGGGCGGAGTATTATTCATTGACGAGGCATATACGCTGAAATCCAACGATAGTGATTCCTTCGGGGCTGAGGCTATAGATACGTTGTTGAAGCGATTAGAGGACGACCGTGGCAAGTTCATCTGCATCGTAGCCGGATATACCGACCAGATGCACGATTTCATTGACACCAATCCTGGACTGAAGAGCCGCTTTACGCAGACCATCCACTTCGACGACTATTCTCCTGATGAACTGACGCAGATTTTTGAGAATCTGGCAGCCGCCAAAAACTTCACGATTAGTGATGACACTAAAGCGGCCATTCACCGTCAGTTTGAACAGCTATACCTACGACGTGACAAGAATTTCGGAAATGCGCGTGAAGCCCGCAAAGTATTTGACGCAGCAATCGAGAAGCAGAGCCAGCGACTGGTGAACTTCATGAACGATCCCGGATTTAAGGAGGATGACATGTATCGCATCACCATCGACGACCTGCCGATGGCTCAGAATGAGAAAGCTCGTCCGTTGGATGAGGTTCTTAATGAACTTGATGACTTCATCGGCATGCGCTCTGTGAAGAACAGCATTCGCCGTCTTGCCGTACAGAGTATGTTCATGAAGCAACGTGCCTCCATGGGTGCGGGCAATGTCCAGCAATTGGCCATGAACTTTGTGCTGACAGGTAATCCTGGTACGGGTAAGACATCGATAGCCCGGAAGATGGGTGAAATTCTAAATTCTATGGATATTCTGCCCACCAGCCGTGTGTTAGAGACAAGCCGTGCATCCCTTGTTGGCAAATACATGGGAGAGACACCGAAGATTGTCAATAACATGTGTGACAAAGCCATGGGCGGCGTTCTGTTTATTGACGAGGCCTACACACTGAGTGACCAAAACGACCAGTACGGCAAGGAGGCTATCGACACGTTGATGAAACGTATGGAGGACGACCGCGGCAAATTCGTGGTGATAGCTGCCGGTTATAAAGACAAGATGGAGGAATTCATGCAGATGAATCCTGGACTTGCCAGCCGTTTCACACACAAGCTGCATATCGATGACTATAACGAAGACGAGTTGCTGGCCATCTTCAAGAAAATGGCCCAGAAGGAACAATACACCTTGTCTCCCACAGCAGAGTTCAAAGCGCTTGATGTCATTTTCAAGATGGTGATGAGCAAGAATTCCAACTTTGGCAATGCCCGCGAAATGCGCAATCTGCTTGACCAGACTATCCAGCAGCTCTCTATGCGTGTATCTCAAATGCCACCCGACCAAGTGACAAAGGAGACATATCAGATTATTTTACCAGAAGATATTTTAGATAAAGCATGATTATTTGTCCCAGTTGTAAAGAACAGATAGAAGACAATAGCTACTACTGTGACCAGTGTGGTCAGGCTTTGCTGTACTGCGACCGCTGTGGGCGTGTTGGTATTGGACGTCGCTGTACTCAGTGCGGTGGCTTAATGGTTCCTGCTGAAGGGTCCAAGAACGGTGCCGTATCATCGGTTGACCCCGTCTCTCAGACAGCTTCTTCCCGTGCTTTTGCAGGACAGCCAGGTTCCGTGTCTTTGGCATCGCAGGGCGTTCCCACATTGTTGCTCTATAACACAAGCCTTGACATCCGTATTCAGGGTATCAATGGTGCTGTTATAGGTCGTCGCCAAGGGCCGTATGCCCAACAGTTTGAGGGAAACATGTATATATCGGGCGTCCATGCCCAGTTGAAATACAGTGCTTACTCAGGGTGGTGTATTATTGATAAGCATTCGTCAAATGGCACAAAACTCAATCAACATCCTATACAACCCGATGTGGAGATGTCACTCAAGAATGGTGACATTGTGGCGCTTGCAAACATCAATCTTCAAGTTATTATCAATTAAATAGTCAAAACCAGTGAAATTCTGTATCAAGGCAGCCAGCTACGTAGGCTGTATTCGTGAAAGAAACGAGGATATGGTGCTGGTAGGTCAGCAGTTCGTTCGTGATGATGACTACGCCGAGATTGATGACCTTAATGCCAAAAGTCGTCTTATTGTAGCTCTGGCTGACGGTATGGGTGGACATAAAGGAGGCGAGGTAGCAAGCAGCGATGTCCTTCATAATCTGGCCTATTATTATGGCGATATGCCTACGGGGCTTAGTGTGCAAGGCTTCATGGAAGCCATTCAAGAATGGCTTAAATCCATCAACAACATCATCGACTCTAAAGGACGTTCTGAACCCTGTTATTATAACATGGGGACAACCCTTGTTGGCTTTGCTTACTATGAGGGTGAATTCTTCTGGATGAACTGTGGCGACAGTCGTCTTTATCAGCTTCGTAAAGGAGAATTACGCCAGTTGTCGACAGACCATTCCCTAAATAGTCTCACGGGAGAAGCCGGTCATTCCAATATCATAGTCAATTGTATAGGCGGCGGCTGCAAAGCGTCATATATAGATATTATGAAATGCACGGAGTCTGTTCATGTCGGTGACATCTTCATGTTGTGCAGTGATGGATTATCAGATATGGTCACTGATCATCATATACTCGAAATGCTTATGAATGGGGCTGATGCTAACGCATTATGTCAAGCCGCCATTATTAACGGTGGCATTGATAATGTATCAGTTTGTGTAATAAAAATAGAAGAATAACATTCATTCACTATGCCATTAAGGTTACCAGATAGATTGCCTGCCATTGACTTACTCAAGCAGGAGAATATTTTTGTCATGGGTGACAAGCGCGCCCACGAGCAGGACATTCGTCCCTTGCGCATAGTTATCCTCAACTTGATGCCGCTGAAGATTACGACAGAAACAGATCTTATCAGGTTACTTTCGAATACGCCATTACAGCTCGACATCAATTTTATGAAGCTGAAAAGCCACACGCCAAAGAACACTCCAATAGAGCACATGATGATGTTCTATCGCGATTTTGAGTCGATGCGTAATGAGAAGTTCGACGGAATGATCATTACAGGGGCTCCCGTTGAACAGTTGGAGTTCGAGGATGTCTTCTACTGGGACGAGATTACGCAAATCTTCGAATGGGCACGAACACACGTGACGAGTACCTTATATATATGTTGGGCTGCACAAGCAGGTCTTTACTATCATTATGGTGTACCCAAGTATTCGCTTGACAAGAAGATGTTTGGCATTTTCCCACAGAGAATGCTTGAACCGCTATTACCCATCTTCCGAGGTTTTGACGATGAGTTCCAGATGCCTCACAGTCGTCATACAGAACTTCATCGTGAGGATATTATTTCAAATCCGGAACTGACGCTGATTGCCGAGTCTGAAGATAGCGGAGTAAGCATTGTGATGGCTCGGAATGGCCGTGAGTTCTTTATTACGGGACATTTAGAATACTCCCCTGACACGCTTGACAAGGAATATCGCCGTGACAAGGACATTCGGGATGATGTGGATTTGCCACGCAACTACTATCTGAACGACGATCCTCAGCAAGGGCCTCATGTTACCTGGCGGGCTCACGCTAATCTGTTCTATTCCAACTGGATTAACTATTACGTTTATCAAGAGACGCCTTATAACATAGAGGAAATCAAGTGATAAAGTCGTTAGAGCTTTTGGCGCCGGCTAAGAATCTGGAGTGTGGCATAGCCGCCATTGATCATGGCGCTGATGCCGTTTACATTGGTGCCCAGCGCTTTGGTGCGCGGGCTTCAGCGGGCAACTCGATTGAGGATATAGCCCGCTTGTGTAATTACGCGCATCAGTATCAGGCAAAGGTCTACGTCACCGTCAATACCATTATCTTTGATGATGAATTAGAAGCTACTCGCGAGTTGCTCAGTGAACTACAGCAAATAGGCGTTGACGCCGTTCTGGTCCAGGATCTCTCAATCCTCTCTTTTCACTCTCCCCTCCCCTCTTCTTTCAGTTTTTCCCTTCCTCTCCATGCTTCTACACAAACAGACAACCGCACGGCAGCCAAAGTGCGATGGTTATACGATATCGGTTTCAGTCGCGTTGTTTTAGCCCGCGAGTTGTCTATTGACGAGATAAGAGCCATTCATGATGCCGTGCCCGATGTTGAGCTGGAAGTCTTTGTCCACGGTGCCCTCTGTGTCAGCTATAGTGGTTTATGCTATGTGTCGCAGCATTGTTTTCAACGGTCGGCCAACCGCGGCGAGTGTGCCCAATTCTGCCGGATGCGTTTTGACCTTGTTGATGCCAATGGCCAAGTGATAGAGCACGACCGCCATTTGTTGTCACTTAAGGATATGTGCCAAATAGACAACCTTGAGGCACTGGCCGATGCTGGCGCTACCTCATTCAAGATTGAAGGCCGTCTGAAGGATGTTGCATACGTCAAGAATGTCACAGCTGCTTATAGCGAACGGCTCAATCAGCTTGTGCGTTGCCATCCCGACCGTTACAGGCGTGCTTCCCAGGGCCGTTGTCAGTATACGTTCACACCCAATTTACAAAAAACGTTCAACCGCGGCTATACCACCTATTTCGCCAACGGTCGCCAGTCCTCCATTGCCTCGTTTGATACGCCCAAAGCCATGGGCGAGTTCGTAGGTACGGTTAAGGAATTGAGCGGCAACTCATTCACTGTGACAGGCACGGCCAGCTTTGCCAATGGTGATGGCCTCTGCTTTATCAACAAGAACCGCCAGTTAGAAGGTTTCCGCGTGAACAGGGCAGACGGGAATCGCCTCTTTCCGCAACGGATGCCCATTGGACTTCATCCAGGCCAGAAACTCTATCGTAACAGTAATCAGGAGTTTGACCGTCTGCTTTCCAAGCCCAGTGCAGAACGCAAAATACCCATCACGATGACGTTGCAAGCTGTGGCCGACGGTTTCTGCTTGTCGGCAGAAGGTGTCACCGTCAGCATCCAGCATCCTCATCAGACGGCCGAGAAGCCTCAGCACGACACCATCGTGCGCCAACTTACCAAATTGGGAAACACACCGTATATTTGCACGAAGGTAGATATTCCTGTAGACTTTAACTATTTCATACCCAATAGTTTGATTGCAGAGTTGCGTCGGCTGTTGATACAGGCGCTGCAGTCATCACCATTACCCCACCCGGAGTCTCGTCCTGTGGCCTGCCTGCCGCCAACATTCCATTATGCCCAGCCCCACCTCTATAATATCAGTAACCGTCTCTCTTGCGATTTTTACGGCGTCAGCACACCTACGGCCTATGAACTGCGTTCCACGCCCGAAGCTGCACTCATGCAGTGTCGCCACTGTCTACGCTATTCGTTAGGCTACTGTGTACGTCATGGTGGTCAACACCCCACGTTTCGTGAACCGCTTTTCCTCAGGTTGGGCGACGGCCGCCGTTTCCGGTTAGAGTTCGACTGTAGTCACTGTCAAATGAACATTTATTCAACGCATCATTCATAATGTCCAATTCATCATGCACAATAATTATCTACACATATTATCCAGAGTATTCATGCGCAGCCAATTGTGCATGATGACTTGTGCATTATGTATTCTGCTCACCGCCTGCTACAATAGGGGACAACAGACACCGGATGCATGGGATCTCACGGAGCAGCAGCTGGACAGCATCTCGTTCTACACCACCCATCATTACACTCAGAACTACAACTTCCTGGTGCGCGCTGACTCAATGCCAATCATTGCCCAGTTGCCTGCAGAGGCCATCAGCGACATGCCTGTCGACACGCTTGTCGTTTACAAGGCCGACCATCTTGTCGTAGCCGATATTACCACCGTTCCTGCCGATACTATCGACTCCGTCTGGGTAAAAGTGGCTCGCGACCAATTGACTTTTGGCTGGATTCACGAACACGACCTCCTACAGGCCGTTTCGCCCGATGACCCCATCTCTGAGTTCATCGACTTTTTCTCCGATGCCCATCTGCTCATATTCTTGGCTTTGGTCGTCGTTGTGGCTGCTGCCTACGTTTTTCTGAAACTGATGCGTCGCCAAGCCAAGTTGGTGCATTTCAACGATATCGCCTCGTTCTATCCCTCGCTGCTCTGTGTGCTGGTAGCAGCCTCAGCCATCCTCTATAGTTCAATCCAGTTGTTTGACCCTGAAAAGTGGCGTCATTTCTATTATCATCCTACACTCAACCCATTCGCCGTACCTTTTCTCTTGGGGGCATTCCTCGTCTTGGTGTGGTCATTGCTCATCGTAGCCATTGCCGTTGTCGACGACGTGCGCCGCCAATTGCCTTTTGGAGAAATGATTCTCTACCTCTTAGGATTGGGAGCAACAATTGCCGTGGTTTATATTGTTTTCAGCGTCTTCACCTTATATTATATAGGCTATCCTCTCTTTGTGGCCTATGTGGTTTTTGCTGTCTGGTGCTATTTCCGCCGTCCCCGTCCCCATTACCTTTGCGGCCGTTGTGGTTCTCCGCTCTACAAAAAGGGGCGCTGCCCCCATTGTGGAGCTGTCAACGAATAAAAAAATTAAAGACAGGGAAAGTTTGCAAAATCGTGGCTTATAGTCCACGGGCTTTCCAGATACGTTCCTTGGCCGCGTTAATCTCCTGGAATTTCTTCTCGGCAGCCCGACGTACATCATCGCCGAGGGCCGACACTTTGTCCGGATGATGTTCAAGTGCTAACTTACGATAAGCCTTTTTAACTTCGTCATCTGTAGCCGTAGGACTGACGCCCAGCACCTTATAGGCTGACTCCAAATCGTCGTGACCCAGGTTGAGCATGGAGTCAACCTCAGCAGTCGACATGCCAAGCCACTGTGCACAATCCTTCAGCGCGACAACTTCTGCAGGATCGATGCGGCCGTCGGCCTGAGCTATCATGACAAGGAAGTTAAGCAGCTGAAGCCGTTGCGAGTAATCCATATTGCTATTTATCTGCTGACAGCAATCCTTGACGGTGCGGCGAAAACCGTTCCAACCTTGCTTCTTCTGCTCACCGAAGAGCTTGTTCAGTATGTCATTGCCTTGATCAACAGCTGCATCGCCGAAATTCTGGCGTAGCATCTGGCGCACCAATTCCATTTCGGAATGCATGGCCCTGCCGTCAGCCTTGATAATGTAGGACGCCAACACAAGCAAAGAGAAAAGAAAACTGTTACGGTTACCCTGTGCCTGTTGGCGTTGATAAGCCTGACGATACACCTCTTCGTAGGCACGGAATCCACTGGCACGGCTTGAATCCGTGCCGAACGTTCCTGAATTCTCCGGAGTGTTGACAAAGTTGAGCCCCTGCTCAAAGAGCGAACCTAACAAATACCCTGCCAGAGCGCCCAGAGGCCCTCCTGCCATCCATCCTATGATGCCACCAATCCATTTGCCCGCAGCCATCTCTCTCGACTATAAAAAAACAGACAAATAATCAGATAAGCGGCATACCCAGCCGCATGCATTCTTTCCGCATGTCTTCCGGCCAGATAGAGGCCTGGATTTCACCGATGTGAGCTTTGTGGAGCAACACCATACATAGCCGGCTCTGACCTATACCACCACCAATAGACAACGGTAGCTTATCATTCAGAAGTTGCTGATGGAAATACAGTTGCAGGCGTTCCTCCTTGTCTTCCAGCTTCAACTGGCGCAGGAGCGACTCCTTGTCCACACGTATACCCATCGATGACAGTTCGAACGAGCGACCCAACACAGGATACCAGATTAAGATATCACCATTCAAGCCCTTGCGCCCGTCCTCGGCAACCGTCGTCCAGTCATCGTAGTCGGGTGCACGGCCGTCATGTTTTTCGCCGTTAGCCAGTTTACCGCCTATTCCTATGATAAACACTGCGCCGTAGGCCTCGCAGATAGCATCCTCACGCTCCTTTGGGGTCTTGTCAGGATACATTTTCAAGAGTTCCTCGGCATGGATAAACTTAATCTTCTCTGGCAGGAACGGCTTCAGCTGCGGATAAGTCTCACATGTCAGGTACTCCGTGCGACGTATAGCAGCATAAATGCGCTCCACCACACTCTTTAGGAAAGCCAACGTACGGTCCTCACGACGGATAACGGCCTCCCAGTCCCACTGGTCGACATACAGCGAGTGAAGATTGTCCAGCTCCTCATCGGCACGGATGGCATTCATGTCGGTATAGATACCATAGCCTGGCTCTATCTTATACTCAGCCAGCGACAAGCGCTTCCATTTGGCCAGCGAATGCACCACCTCGGCACGGGCGTCGTCCAGATCCTTGATGGGAAATGTCACAGCACGCTCCACACCGTTCAGATCGTCATTGATACCAAGTCCCTGCAACACAAACAGAGGCGCCGTCACACGACGTAGCCGCAACTCAGTTGACAGATTCTGCTGGAAGAATTCCTTAATCAGTTTTATACCCTGTTCTGTCTGCTTTGTGTCGAGCAGACGCTCATAGTTTATGGGTTTAATCAGATTGCTCATACTTGTTACTTTTCAATTTAGTGCGCAAAGGTAACCATAAAATATTAATTTGCAAACAAAACGGACGATTATTTTTGCATAATGACACAAATCCTTGATTTTAGCTAACTCTTTGCGCCAGCACGACAAATCTTAAAAGAATATAATTCTCAATTCTCAATTCTCAATTCTCAATTAAAAATCGTACCTTTGCACTCGCTTTTGCAATGACAAGATATTATTGGTCCCGTAGCTTAGCTGAATAGAGCGTCAGATTCCGGTTCTGAAGGTCTTGGGTTTGAATCCCAACGGGATCACTGGAAGGAAAGGGATAGGCAAGCCTATCCCGCATTGAAAAAGCAACCTTACGAATGAGATACAAAAAGCGTGGGAGGAACTGAAATAAGTAAGAAGTCTATCCGCTTTTTCAACGACCGCGAAGTAAGAGCCGTTTGGGACGAGGAACACAGCAAGTGGTGGTTCTCGGCTACTGACATCGTGCGTGCTATCAACGATGAAGATGATTATGTGAAGGCTGGTAACTATTGGCGATGGCTTAAAAAGAAGCTTTCTACTGATGGCATTCAACTCGTGAGTGTCACTCACGACTTCAAATTCCAAGCTCCCGACGGCAAACAACGCTTTGCTGATGCTTTGGACAGCGATTGTGTTCAGACTTTGGCGGAAAACTATCCAAATAATCGTGCCCGTTTGTTTCTCCACTGGTTCACCTACAGTGACAACAGCATTGACGGACAGAGTAAGAAGAAAGCCTATACCCTTATTGATAGCGGTTTGCATCGTTCTCCAGCGCATCAGGATTATCTATATAATAGAGGTTAGAGCCCCTCTGGCACTCTATCACAACACCAAACTGCATCAAAATCGCATTTCGATGATTATGGAAAGTTCGCAGTTTCAAAGGCTGGTGCAGATCATTGATATACGCATCGTCCCATTTGCGGGCAATATCCTCAAACGAAATCTTGCCTGCATCGTAGATTGTGGAGATTAACCACATGTATTTTGCGTATAGTCTGTCTGTCATACTTCATGTGTCAAGCATATGGAATCACAGTGATGGTTCTACTAATCACTTTCAGACTCCCAGCACAACAGCAGGGTCGATATATTGTGCAAAAATACAATAAAATTTCGATAATGAGTCGATTTTTCCTGTTTTTCTATGAAAAAAGGCATAAAATGTTTGTTTTAAATACCATTTTTCTGTAGCGCCTCCGCAGATTTCTAGGGAGGCTCCGCAGAATCACAGGGAGCCTCCGCAGAATCACAGGGAGGCTCCACAGAATCACAGGGAGCCTCCGCAGAAAAAGGCACTTATTTGATATGCGCTACCTTCATCTTCGCGAGTGTTAATCTCTACCGACATCGGAGGGAGTAATGACATGACCATGAGTATTGACATGTTATCACAGGTTACAATATATTCCCGTGTTCAGGAAAAACACTGTAAATGCAAATAGAAAATTGCATGTTTCTTAGTATTATTTAACTCCCGTGATTTGGCCATTTCACCATTTGTCCGTATCTTTGCCGAAAAGTGACAACAATCTAAATAACACAACGATGAAGAGATTTTTCCTTTTCTGCGCCATGCTCAGCTCATTGCTGACCATGAATGCACAGAACACTGCCAGTGTAGTGGCCGACGAGGGGGCATGGTGCTGGTTCGCCGACCCACGTGCCCTGCATTATGAGAGCACCGCCGGCACCGTCAACGCCACCTACATAGGCTATATCGACGTACACGGCAACGTGAAGGCCACGCAGTATGACTGGCTGCGGCAGCGCAAGACCGACGTGCTGGTGCGCAGCTACTTCCAGCCCGACGACCACAATAACCCCACATTCCTCGTGCTGCCCGACGAGCGCGTGATGATCTTCTACACCCGCCACACTGACGAGGCAAAGATATGGTACCGCATCTCGAAGAAACCCGGCGACATCACCGACCTGGGCGAGGAGAAATATCTGGCCACGGCCAACAACACCACCTATCCCTCGCCCTTCATCCTCAGCGACGACCCGCAGCACATTTACCTCTGCTGGAGGGGCATCAACTGGCATCCCACCATTGCACGCCTGACCATGCCCGACGCGCAAGACAACTGCCAGTTCGACTTCAGCCCGAAGCAGATCGTGCAGAGTACCGGTGCACGGCCCTACGCCAAGTACCAAAGCAACGGCAAGGACAAGATTTATGTGAGCTACACCACCGGCCATCCCGACAACGAGCAGCCCGACTGGCTCTACTTCAACGTCATCGACATCAACCAGGGCCACGGCCCAGTGCTGCGCGACCTCAACGGCAAGCAGCTCTCGGTGATAGCCAACGGCGTGTTCAACGTCAACAAGACCGACAGCTACGCTAACCAGTACCCTGCCACCATCGTTGACAAGACGGCCAACATACGCAACTGGGTGTGGCAGGTAACTTTGGATAAGCAGGAGCATCCCGTCATAGCCTATCCACACATCGACAATGCCAAGACCACCCACGTCTACTGGTATGCCCGGTGGAACGGCACGGCGTGGAAAAACACATGGGTGCAGTATGCAGGCCACGCCTTCCACCAGAACTGGAACCAGACGGAGCGCTGCTACAGCGGCGGCATGGCCATAGACCCCGACAACATCAACGACCTCTATCTCTCCATTCCCACCAAGAACGGACAGTACGACAAGGACGGCATCTACGAGATATGGAAATACACCATCGATGACGAGGGCAAGGTGGCCGGCTCGGAGCAGCTGACACACGACTCGCCCAAAAACAACGCTCGCCCCTTCGTCATTCCTGGCTCGAAGAACGCACCCCTGCGTGTGGCCTGGATGCAGGGTGACTATTACTACTGGATGGTGAACAAGAGCTACCCCCAAGGATACCCCACCAGCATTCTCTGTAACTACGACTGGCAGGAGCAGCTGACGCCGGAGGAAGAGAGTGAGCGCACCAACTGCATCTGCTTAGGAGCGGGCAAGACGGTGACCATGGCTTTCGAGCTGGATGCAGACAAGTATGAGGGCACGCTCTTCACCGTAAATCACTATCAGAAGACCGACGGCGGACTTGTCTACAGCATCGGCGCCGCCGACCAGCGGCCGCAGCTAAGCATTGACGGCACCGTCTACAAAAGTCAGAACCGGCTGCTCACCAGCGACGACTGGGCCTACAGCAGCAACGGCACCAACGGCGACAACCACCCCACGAAGCTGAAGACGGTCATCATTACCCTGACATACGACGGACACACACTCATCGTCTACCGCAACGGCCTCGTAGACCAGGTTATCGAGACAGAGAACCTGCCTCTCGGGACGGTGGACACCCACGGCGAGGATGACGGGAATGGAACCTTTGTGAGTTTCACCCACAATTGCCTGCTGCTACGAGACTACTATGCCTGTGCATCGCCACTCACCGTGCAGGCCATGGTGGAGCAGGCCAAGGCAGAAATTCAGGCACGACACAACCAGAACCTGCCCCGCGAGCTGCAGAACGCCGACTTTGAGGGCAGCTACGCACCCATGCAGGGCAGCGACGTGACCAGCGACCGCGCCATCTATGTGCCCGAAGGATGGACCATAGACTACACGTCGCGCAACGAGAACGACCTGACGGCCCTGAAGAGCGGCGACCTCTATTTCGACCGCTTCTTCGGCTCGCGCCCCGCACCGTCGGCCGACAGCAGACAGACCTACTGGGTGCGCCAGAACTGGGGCACCAGCACCATCGCACTGCGACAGGAGCTGCTGCTGCCCGAAGGTGAGTACACACTGACAGCGCAGGTGTGGAAGAGCGGCCTGGGCGGCGATGCCTACGTCACTGTTGCAACGCAGGACGGAGCCACCGTCGCGGCACCCACGGTGGAGAACAAGGAGGCATGGCAGCAGATGGCACTCGAATTTGAGAGCAACGGCCACGCATCGACCACCATCACCCTCACGGCCACGCACAACAACAATGGCACGGAGAAAATCATCGGCTTCGACAATGTGGTGCTAACACGCAAGGAGACCAATGGCATACAGACCAACAGCCACCAACACGTCGGCAGCGGCACCTACACCGACCTACAGGGACGCCAGGTAAGCCAGGCTGCCGCTGCTCACGGCATCTACATCAGCCAGGGACGCAAGATGGTGGTGCGATAGGAGGCCATAGCCATCGTGGAAAAAAGTTTTCGGGACTTTTATCTGTTTTTGGAAAACTTTTTGCTACCTTTGCACCCGTTTTCAACCGTAACAAAAAAATGGAAAATTCGAAACTACAGGCCCACGGAGCCATCCTGGCGGCCAACACCATCTTCGGGCTGGGAGTGCCCGTCACCAAACTGCTGCTCGACGAATGGGTGTCACCCATGACCTACATGGCCACACGAAGCCTCGGCGCTGCCATCGTGTTCTGGATCATAGCCTCGCTGATGAAGCCGGAAAGGGTGGAGCGACGCGACCTGATGGTCATCATGGCGGGGGGACTCATGGGCTTCGTGGTGTCGCAGACGCTGACGGCGTGGGCGCTGAACTATACAAGCCCCGTGTACTTCTCGCTGATAGCCACGCTGACACCGGTAGCGGTGATGCTGATGGCGGCTCTGTTTATCGGAGAGCGCATCACGGGCGTCAAGTTCCTGGGCGTGATGCTGGGCATCGGCGGCGCCGTGCTAATGGTAGTCATGGGACAGACATCGGGAACGGGCAGCAACGACCTGTTGGGCATCGCGCTGGCCATCCTGAGCGTGATGACATGGGCCGTCTACATGATTATCACACGAAAAGTGGCGACGAAGTACCAGCCTGTGACGCAGATGAAGTACGTGTTCCTCGTCTCGGCCGTGGTCACCGTGCCTCTGGCATGGCCGGAGCTTGCCGACCAGCGTCTTTACAGCGCGGCGACATTCGGATGGGACGGGGCGATAGAGATGGCGTTCATCGTGCTGGCGGCTACGGTGCTCGGTTTCTTCCTCATCCCCTACGCCATGAAGTTCCTGAGTGCCACTACGGTGTCCGTCTACACCAACCTGCAGCCTATGGTGGCCTCGTTCGTGGCCATTGCCATCGGTCAGGACATCATGACGTGGGACAAGCCCATGGCGGCCATACTGGTGCTGCTCAGTGCCTATATCGTGACTGTGGCTACCAGCGGTGAGAAAAGCAAGAAAACGACTGAAACAGCAAATTAAAACAAAAATAATTTTGAGGTATAGCAAAAAAATGCTATCTTTGCAGTTGTAAAAGTGACTGACTCACCCCATGAAGCTCATCATCATGACCAAATCCACGTTCTTCGTGGAAGAAGACAAGATACTGACCACGCTCTTTGAGGCGGGGATGGACAGTCTGCACCTCTACAAGCCGGGGGCTGAACCCGTCTACTCAGAACGTCTGCTGACGTTGCTGCCCGACGACTACTACAGGAGGATAACCGTGCACGACCACTTCTACCTGAAAGAGGAATTCAAGCTGAAGGGCATACACCTGAACGACTGCCGGGCAAAACTGCCCGAAGGATACCGCGGCAACGTCAGCCGCACCTGCCACTGCACGGGGGAGCTGAAGGACGCCAAGAAACGGTCGGACTACGTATTCCTGAAAACGCTCTTCGACAGCCAGAGCAATCCCAACGACAAGGCGACGCTCGACATCGAGGAACTCAGAAGCGCCGCAAGGCAGGGGCTGATAGACAAAAGGGTGTACGCCATGGGGGGCATGAACCTCGACAACATCAGCGTAGTCAAGGACTTGGGGTTCGGAGGCGTGGTCATCTGCGGCGACCTGTGGAACCGCTTCAACATCACCAGCGGACTGGACTACAAGGAGCTTATCAGCCACTTTGAGAAACTGAGAAAAGCCGTAGGGTGAAAAATGAAAAAGACAACCGTCATAAGTCAAATAGCAAATATGGAAAACTCGTACATGGTCTTCTCAGGGACAGCCACCAGATACCTCGCAGAGAGGATCTGTGCCAGCTTGGGCTGCCCCTTAGGCCAACTTCTGATCACCAAATTCTCCGACGGCGAGTTTGCCGTCAGTTACGAAGAGTCGATTCGCGGACGCGACATCTTCCTGGTTCAAAGCACCTTTCCCACCAGCGACAACCTTATGGAGTTGTTGCTGATGATCGACGCTGCCAAGCGCGCATCGGCACGGACCATCAACGCCGTCATCCCCTACTTCGGATGGGCACGACAGGACCGTAAGGACAAGCCGCGTGTCAGCATCGGTGCCAAGCTGGTGGCCGACCTGCTGTCAGTGGCTGGCGTCAACCGCGTCATCACGATGGACCTGCACGCTGACCAGATACAGGGATTCTTCGACGTACCCGTTGACCACCTCTATGCCTCGGGCGTCATACTGCCATATCTGCAGAGCCTGCACTTGGAAGACCTTGTCATTGCGTCGCCCGACGTGGGCGGCTCGAAGCGAGCCAACACCTATGCCAAGTTCCTGGGATGTCCGCTCGTGCTCTGCAACAAGACGCGTGCAAGGGCCAACGTTGTGGCCACCATGCAGATTATCGGCGACGTGGAGGGCAAGAACGTGGTCATTGTCGACGACATGGTCGACACGGCCGGCACCATCACAAAGGCGGCCGACCTCATGAAGGAGGCAGGCGCCAAGACCGTACGCGCCTGTGCCAGCCACTGCGTCATGAGCGGTCCTGCCAGCGACCGTGTGCAGGCATCGGCACTTGAGGAGATAGTGTTCACCGACTCCATCCCCTACACCCAGCGCTGTTCCAAGGTGAAGCAGCTGTCGGTGGCCGACATGTTTGCAGAGGCCATCCGCCGTGTCATCAACAACGAAAGCATCAGCAACCTGTACATTGTATAAGGAATGAAGAAAACGTTTCTCGGACTGGCAATAGCAGGCCTCGCGTTGGCTGCATGCCAGTCCGATACCTATTATATAAAGGGGGAGGCGCACGGCATCGGCGACGGCACCGTGCTCTATCTATCCACAGACCTTCAGGGTCACAGCCGCCCTGCCGACTCCATCATCGTCAGCAACGGCAAATTTGCATACCGCGGAACGACCGATGCCGACAGCGTCTGGAGGCTGTACACCCCTACCCTGCCCGAAGCCTTCGTCTACTTTTTTGCCGAACCCAGAAATGTCTATATTGAGTTATACAACAAGGCAGCCCGTTCGCGGGTGTCGGGAACGAAGACTAACAACGAATGGCAGGCTCTGAACGACACCGTTGCCAAATACGACCGCTATATGCGCAAGGTCGTCGGCAACGACAGTCTCAGTGTGAAACAAAAATCAATTGAGATGAATCGGCTCTATACCATTCTCGACGATTGCATCAGGCAGACTGCCCGTCGCAACAGCGACAACGTATTAGGCCGGTTCATCTCAACCCATTACGAATAAAAATCAGCTTTTCTTATTTGGCCTTCTTGGCGGCCTTGGCTGCTTTCTCGGCAGCTTTCTCGGCAGCAAGCTTGGCTTTGGCAGCCTTCACCTGAAGCTTTGTGTCGCTAGGGTTGGCGGCAGAATTCTCAGCGGCCTTGGCAGCTTTCTCGGCAGCCTTCTCAGCATTCTTACGAGCTTTCTCGGCTTTCTCCACGAGCTTGGCACGCTTCTCGGCCTCCTTCTGCTTCTTCTTGGCAGCGGCCTCCTTCTTCTTCTGAGCCTTCTCACGATCCTTCACTTCCTTAGCAGCTTTCTTGGCTGCCTTGTCAGCATCTTTCTGAAGTTTCAGTTCAGCCTGCTGCTCCGGTGTCAGCACATCCTGTGCCTGCACCGTCTGCGCACCCATCAGCATGCTGACAGTCAGCGCAATCGTCATAAAGAATTTCTTCATCGCTTTTCTTATTTAAATTAAGAGCGGAGAGAACAGGATTCGAACCTGCGAGCCGGTTTTGCCGGCTACACGCTTTCCAGGCGTGCCTCTTCAACCACTCGAGCACCTCTCCTTTTTGCTAAGCGGATGCAAAGGTAACATTTTTAAGTGAAAAGTGAAAAACGAAAACCGAAAAATTAATATTCTTTATCATTTCACACCAAAGACACGGGCTACAGCGGCATTGGTGGCGTCAGCTACCGTCTGCTCCGTCACACCGTAAGCGGCAGCGAGCTTCTGAAGCACGTAAAGAGTGAAAGCAGGCTCGTTGCGCTGACCGCGCATGGGAACGGGAGCCATGTAGGGAGCATCGGTCTCGATGACAATACGGTCTAAAGGCACCACCTGAGGCAACACTTCAGGCAAATGCGACTTCTTAAACGTCAATACGCCGCCTATGCCTAAGACAAAGCGGTCGAACTGCAACAATTGACGGGCCTCCACTTCGTTACCCGTGAAGCAATGGAACACCCCGCCAGGGAGTTGCTGCTCATACCTCTTTAATATAGCCACCATCTCGTTTTGAGCTTTCCTGCAGTGAATCATCAGCGGCAAACGCGTCTCAACCGACCACAGGACCTGCTGTTCAAAGGCTTCCAACTGCTCGTTCTCAAACTCCCGCGACCAATAGAAGTCAAGGCCTACCTCGCCTATGGCTATAACGGCAGGCGTGAGACACGACTTAACGTCCTCCAGCTGTTGACGCCAGTCGCCCCGCACTTCCTCTGGATGCAAGCCCACCATGGGATAGCAAAAGCTGGGAAACTGACGGCAGAGCGCCGGAATCCGCAGGGATGACGCCAGATCGACGGCGGGAACAAACACCTTGTCGACACCGGCCTGCCTGGCCCGGTCGACAACCGCCGCACGGTCGGCATCAAACTCCTCGCCGTCAAGATGACAATGTGTATCAATCCAATTCATGGTGCCACTGAAATATTGATTTTCCATTTGCTGCGCAAAGATAAGTATAATTTTTTGAATTATTAGCACAATCAAACTGTTAAATAAACATAACAAAACAGTTTTTTCAACACCGAGAAAACGTTTTTTCACTGAATATCAGTAACTTTGCAGCCGCTTTCCAAGAAAGCAGCAATTAACATAATGTCTAACTGTATTAATTCTTAAAAAAAACATTTCAAAATTATGTCAGAATTAACAAAGAACGTACAGCCGCTCGAAGGCTTCAATTGGGAAGAGTTCGAGAACGGCACCGTAGCGAATGTGAGCAAGGAAGAGCTCGACAAAGCCTACGACGAAACCCTTAACAAGGTGGCCGACCATCAGGTAGTTGACGGTAAAGTCATCTCTGTTGACAAGAAGGAAGTTGTTGTCAACATTGGTTACAAGAGCGACGGTATTATCCCCGCTTCTGAATTCCGCTACAATCCCGACCTGAAGATCGGCGACGTTGTAGAGGTTTACGTAGAGAGCGCAGAGGACAAGAAGGGCCAGCTGCTTCTCTCTCACAAGAAGGCTCGCATGAGCAAGGCTTGGGATCGTGTCAACGCTGCTCTTGAGGCTGAGGAGATTGTCCAGGGCTTCATCAAGTGCCGCACGAAGGGCGGTATGATTGTCGACGTCTTCGGCATCGAGGCCTTCCTGCCCGGTTCACAAATCGACGTTCACCCCATACGCGACTACGACCAGTTCGTAGGCAAGACCATGGAGTTCAAGATTGTCAAAATCAATCAGGAATTCCGCAACGTTGTTGTCTCTCACAAGGCTCTTATCGAGGCTGAGCTGGAGGCACAGAAGAAGGAAATCATCGGCAAGCTCGAAAAGGGTCAGATTCTCGAAGGTACCGTCAAGAACATCACTTCTTACGGTGTATTCGTTGACCTGGGCGGTGTTGACGGACTCATTCATATCACAGACCTCAGCTGGGGCCGCGTCGACGATCCCAAGAAGGTTGTCGAACTCGACCAGAAGATCAATGTCGTTATCCTCGACTTTGACAACGAGAAGAAACGTATTGCTCTTGGCTTGAAACAACTCACTCCGCACCCATGGGATGCTCTTGAC
>JAFYDA010000028.1 GCA_017545045.1 Prevotella sp.
AGAACCTCGTAGAGAACTTCATCCGCATCAAGCAGGAGTCGCGTCAGGCCGGGTTGCGCAAGTACTGGCACCAGCCCGTCGACAAGACCATGATGCCCTGCTCGCCGCAGACGGTCAATGCCTTCTACCACCCGCTTTTCAACAGCATCAACTTCCCCGCTGCCATCCTACAGCCCCCGTTCTTCGACCCCGAGGCCGATTATGTATGCAACTATGGTGCTATAGGAGCTGTCATAGGCCATGAGATGACCCACGGCTTTGACGACCAGGGCTGTCAGTTCGACAAAGACGGTAATCTCGCCAATTGGTGGACGGCTGGCGATAAGGCCCGCTATGATGAGCGTACCAAGGTTATTGCCGACTGGTTCAGTGAGCAGGAAGCCGTGCCTGGTCTGAAAGTGAACGGTCAGAAAACCCTCGGCGAGAACGTCAGCGACAATGGTGGCCTGAAGATTGCCTATCGTGCCTACAAGAATCGCATGGCCTCTGAGCCCCTCGGCGATGTCGATGGCTTCACCCCTGACCAGCGTTTCTACTTGGCATACGCCCGCGTCTGGGCTTGCAACTCAACGCCTGAGTACACCGCTATGCTCGTCAACAGCGACGTTCACTCACCAGCTCGTCTGCGTGTGATGGCAGCCCTGCCGATGATCGATACCTGGTACGAGGCTTTCGGCATCCTGCCCACCGACAAGATGTTCATCCCTAAAGAGAAGCGAGCATTAGTGTGGTAGGCGCATAACTAACTTCGGGAGGCCGACGCTGAATCGCCAGCGTCGGCCTCCCGAAGTTAATTATTTGGGGGCAGGAGGCGACGAGACGGGAATTATGATAAAGCCATCGGGAAACTCCGGCCTAACGGCTTGCCACGGGCATCCCAATAATGATTACACAGCCAAGTCTAACGGCAGGTCGCTAATATCCTTCAGACGCTTGCCGCTGATAAGGATATTTAGCATTTCAAGAGCATCTTCGGCTTTGGCTTCTTTGACGGCTTCTATGAGTTCATAAAGAGCAAAATGATAAACGCAGTCAATGTCACCTGTTCCAAGCGCAATCGAAGCTATTCGGGATGGCAAAGGTTCTCCGGTCACGACAACGATGTGAGGCAGATGGCCTTTACGGTTTCGTATGAGGCCAAGTGCTTCGGTACGGCTATTCTGCGAACGGTCGCTGCGCATAGTCCACTTTGCAGATATGGAAGCATGAAGAATGGGTAAACTATTGCATGCCTTACGGATGTCCGAATGGCCACATACAGTTTCATCGACTATTGACTTTTTCTCATTGATGACTTCGTCGGGTTCTGTCTCGCGATACACTACGACATCGGGAGCAACAATGTAATCATTGCCAATACTGGCTTTAAGGCTGGAGTCTTTTTTCGCCAACTGTGAAAGATACTCTAAGTGCTCGTACTGGGCGAAACTACTTGTTTTGATTCTGTTGCGGTTACCCAGTTTAACGATATGCCACTTGCCGGGGCGCAAATTCTGTAAATGGAGGAATGTGGATTCAAGAAAGTTCATGTTAATTTCTTCGAACATCGCACCTGCTGTCTGTCCGACTGCTTTTTCTTGAATATTGGCCATAAGTCGTTGGGCAATTCCACTTGCAATCTTCTTGGACAGGTCTGAACCTTTGTCGGCATTGCTCGCCACACCCTTATCGTTAATGGTCAATATTCCGTTAGCCAACAGCTCTGCGTGGTATCTCCTGCGAGCTTCTGCTATCAATGCTTGCATAATCTAATACTTGTTTAATTTTAAGTCCTATTTCACGTGCTACTGGTGGTGGGAAGGCATTGCCAATCATACGGCAGGCCGTGGTTTTCCGGCTACTGAACAGCCATTCATCAGGGAAACCTTGCAGGCGTGCCATCATCCTTGGAGTCAGCCGTGGCATCCCTTCAAAATCCGCCGCTGGAGCCTCATTACCTACGCCGCGACCGTCGACGCCCATTTCTGCCCATGCCTCACGGGCTCGAGTCGGACCAAGGTCGGGGCCTCCATGCTTCTTACTGCCGCCAACGAGTGTCGGAGCAATCTTGTCGGCCATCAGACGCCATTGCTCAGCCCCCTGCCAGCCATTGGCCGCCATCAGGTCGTACAAAGACTCTCCCACGCTTTTCGTCAGCCTTGGCATTGGCTGTGGAAAAGTGAATATGTCAAAAATATCAGTCCTAACACCGATGATGATGGCTCGTGGCCGAAGCTGCGGAACGCCATAATCCGATGCGTTCATCAGCCGCAGATGGACGTTGTACCCCAGCTGGTTCAGACGGGCAATAATGCTACTACGATAGCTGTCAAACTGCTTACCGAGAAATCCGCGAACGTTCTCAATCATCACCACCTTAGGGTCTATCTCCTCCACTAAACGAAGCATCTGCGGAAAAAGGTCGCGCTCGTCGTCGGCACCAAGTTGTTTGCCAGCAATGCTGAAAGGAGGACAAGGTACGCCACCCGAAAGCAGGTCAATCTTGCCCCGATAAGGCCGACCGTCAAACTGTCGCACGTCCATACACATCACATTCCAATGGGGCCTATTCTGCCTTAGGCAGGTGCAGTAGTCTGACTCATATTCCACCAATGCCTGATGGTCAAAGCCCGCCATTTCAAGACCAAGAGCCTGACCGCCCGCACCAGCGCAAATTTCAAGTGAAGTGTATGCCATTATACTAATTGTATTCAATGATGGGTGCAAAGGTACGCTTTTTTGCGTTGATATGCGTCTTTTTTTGTGTAAAATACCATAAAAAGGGCATTTTTTCGTCCTGACATTTGCAGAATGGAAGATATTTCGTGGTAAGACTGCCAAGATAACAACCATGCCTCTGAGGGGAGTGGGCAGGTCATCTTTGGTGCAAGGGCCGATGTTGGCGGGTGAAAGGTTACAGGAAACTCTGTTTTGCCTATACACAAAACACCTTAACGCAAAAACAAACGGCAAAAAATACACAAGAGACGATAAAAAATCATGTCATTTGTCACAGAATCTACCGTTCGTCACACCGTTTGTCACAAACTTAGGCTGAATATCCCAAATGTTTGCGGAGCCTGCAACTTCATCGTACCTTTGCAGCGTCCAACAGACGAAAATTTAAAATATAAATGATATGAAAACAATGAGACTGGCAGTGCTGATGGCTGCAATGATGATGACGATGATGTCGTTTGCTCAACAGAATGACAGCTTGTCGACAGACACGACGATGTGGTTCAATCAGACTCAGGAATTGAGTGGCATAGTGGTAAAGGGACGCCTGCCTAAAACGCGTGTAAAGGGCGATGCCATGCGCACCACCGTCGCCGGTACGATACTGGAGAAGGCTGGAACCGTCTCAGATGCTCTGTCGAAGATTCCTTCGCTGGAAGCAGAGCGTGAAGGCGGCGTGAAGGTGCTGGGTCGTGGCGATGCTGAGGTGTATATCAACGGGCGTCGGGTGCAGGACATGAAGGAACTCTCTCGCCTGCGCTCCGATCAGATTCAGCACGTTGATGTGGTGCAGAACCCTGGAGCCCGCTATGCCGCCTCGGTAAAGGCCGTCGTGCGCATCACGCTGAAAAAGGCACAGGGTGAAGGTCTGAGTTTCCAGAACAGTACGCAGTTCATGTACCAGTACGGCAGTTCGCTGAACGACAATTTCACGGCCAATTACCGTACGGGCGGGCTTGATGTAACGGGATCGTTCTGGGTAGGTACCTATAATCACTATAAGGGGCTACAGGTCAATGACATGCTTTACTATGTTGGTCCGAATCAGGTGACGGGTCACTCCACCCAGGAGATCAGACATCCCTGGCACGCATGGTCGCCACAGTTGCAGTTGAA
>JAFYDA010000029.1 GCA_017545045.1 Prevotella sp.
AATCAGGAGGGCGCACTGGACGGCTTCCAGAACTTCGGCAAGGCGTTCAAGAATCCCGGCACGGGCGACTGGGATACCGCGCTCGACGCCACGCTGGAAATTATCTCCGGCTGTCAGGAAATCATCGGCGAGGTGGGGCAGTCGAAGATCGGCCTGCCCTACACTGGCGAGGATGCCAGCTACATCGAGTCGCCCTACGCCTACAACAGCATCACCGATTTCTACGACAACATCGTTTCGTGCAAGAATGCGCTCTACGGCGCGATGTCGGCTACCACGCCCAATGACAAGTCACTCATCTATTTCTGCCTGAACGCTGGCAACGCCACGCTCGCCGCGCAAGCCAAGGCCGTGCAGACGAAGCTCGACAATGCGCTGGCCAAGATCAAGGCGATGAAGGCCCCCTTCGCGCTCTACTACAGCGATGCCTCTGCAAAGACGGCCATCGACGCGCTGGGCGAACTGGACGATGCCCTCGGCGAAATGGCTAAGACGCTGAAGGCCTACGCCGGCAATGAAACCGTTGAGGCGCAGTGCCGCGTCATCAATGATAACTACGTCGACAATGTTGTCGTAGCCACCTACCGTCTGCTGGCCGACAATGCGCAGAAGCTTTACCAGTCGATAGTGAACATCAAACAGTAATCTTATGAACAGACATTATATTATTGGCATTCTTTTCGCTGCCCTCGCCCTCGTCGCCTGCTCCGACGACGACCCCAAACCCACCACGTGGGAAATCGGCGACCCTACGACTACCGACTATCCTGAGGATTATTATGCGGGAGGTCTGCTCGGCACCACCGCCGAGAACTCCTCTACCGCCTTCAAGCAGCCTTCGAAAGCCGTGGAGACCGCTGGCATGATGACCGCCTTCAACGAGGGCGAATACCTCTTCGAGAAGGACTACAACACTAACACCGAGGGCGCCTTCCACGGCCTCGGCCCCGTCTACGTCCGTCGCGGCTGTCTCTACTGTCACCCCGGCTACGGCCACGGCGCACGCCAGACCGACTACAAGGCCGACACACACAGGAACGGCTATCTGCTCGTCATCTACGACAAGACCACCAACGCCTACATCCGCTCGGTGGCCGGCATGCCGCAGACGGGCGCCGTGAAGCCCTTCAAGGCGCCCATCGATGAGAACCAGATTAAGATTGACTGGAAAGGCTACACCGACGAGTGGGGCAATTGCTTCCCCGACGGCGAGACCTATGAGCTCATCTATCCCGAGGTCACAATCCCCTACACGGCCTACTACGCTCCCGTGGTCGTGGCCCGTGGCGGCGCCGACGTGACGCTCTCTGAGACACAATATAATAATGAGGTCGGCGTGCTGCTTGAGAGCACCATCGGTATCTACGGCACCGGCCTCACCGATGCCATCCCCGATGACTCAATCACCGCACAGTGGCTTTCTGAGAGCAAGTTCTTTAATAGCATCGGCCGCACCGACGCCCTGAACCCTGCGATGTGGGACCAGGCCTCGAACACGTGGAAGAGCTACTACACCAACGCGCTGCAGGGCGACGGCACCAAATATGTGCGCCGCTATACCTATGCCCTCTCACGCGGTCCCATCCTCGATGCCGCCGGTGCCAACGCCATCTGGAACATCACCAACGTAAACCGCAGCGACCGCCGTTACCACTACCTCGACCTCGCAGGCACGTATTACGCCACGCAGTCGTCGAAAGACCCGGAGGTGCAGGCTGGATTCACGGAGTACATCAACCGCATCGATCCCGCAAAGGCGCATTCCGAGTGGCACACCGGCGATTTGGAGAAGGACATCTACGCCTACCTGACCAGCAAATCGCTCGATGCCGAAATGACCGACGCACAATACAAAAACCTCATGATATGGCACCGGGGCCTCGCCGTGCCCGCCGCCCGCAACACGACGACCGAGGACTTCCGCAAAGGCAAGCAGCTTTTTTCGCAGATTGGCTGCGCTGCCTGTCACCGTCCTTCGTGGCAGACGGGCGACGACCACATCCAGGACCCCGCCAAGTTCTTTAAGGCCGACAGCGATATGCCCCGCTATCCTCACCAGAAGATCTGGCCCTATACCGACTTCGTGCAGCACCGTCTCTGGATGAAAAACGACATCCGCACGGGCTGGTGTCGCACCACACCCCTCTGGGGTCGCGGACTGGCCGGACGTACCGGCTCTGGCACCGAACGCCTGCACGACTGCCGCGCCCGCAACGTCATGGAAGCTATTATGTGGCACGGATGTAAGAATGAAGGCGGCACAAGCGATGCCTACCAAACGGTCGTGAAGTTCCGCAACCTGTCGAAGCAGGAGCGTGATCAAGTCATTTATTTTATTGAGTCCATTTGACCTCTGTTTGCTTTTTATTTTGTACCTTTGCAGCAAACTTTTCAATGATGAAAGCAAACAGCAATAATAAATGCACCACAGAGGCATAGAGGACACAGAGATTTCATCCCTCTGTGCGCTCTGTGCCTCTGTGGTGAGTTATATAGAAGCCGATGAAATGGACAAAGATATTGATTGGCTCCCTATACACACTCATCGTGGTGTGTATAGGGTTTGCCACTGTCATAGAGAAATACCGCGGCACGGCCTTCGTCGGCGATAATATATATGGCGCGTGGTGGTTCTCGGCGTTGTGGGGTGTACTCACCGTGGCCGCTTTGGCGTATATCGTACAGCAGCGCTTGTATAAGCGTTTCGCCGTCCTGCTTCTCCACCTCTCCTTCGTCGTGATCCTCGCTGGTGCTTTGACCACGCACCTTACGGCCCGCAGCGGCACTGTCCGCCTGCGCACCGGCGTTCCCGAGATGACCTACGTTGACCACGACCGCCGCGTGCATCATCTGCCCTTCATGCTCGTGCTGAAGGAGTTCCGCATCGTCAACTACCCCGGCACCGACGCGCCCCTCGACTACCAAAGCACTATACAATGCACAATTCATAATGCACAATGCACAATGATGGGTGCATTGAAAAACGAGTTTCTGGTTTCCATGAACCACATCGGCAGCATCGACGGCTACCGCCTCTTCCAGCAGAGCTACGACAGCGACGGCCAAGGCGTCACCCTCGGTCTCAGCTACGACCCCTACGGCATCGCTATCACCTACGCCGGCTACCTATTATTATTAATAGGCATCATCGCCACCCTTCTCTCCCGCAAGACGCAGGTGCGCGCACTATACCGCAAGGCCGTAACCGTCGTGATGTTCTTCTTCAGCATCAGTATCAGCGCGGTAGCAAATTCTTCACTCTTCACTTTTCACTCTTCACTTCCTTCCGTCCCCGCCGACATCGCCCACCGCATGGGCACTATCTCCACCCTCTACAACAACCGCATCTGTCCGCTCAACACCGTGGCCACCGACTTCACCCTAAAGCTCACCGGCAGCACCTCCTGGCACGGCTACTCCGCCGACGAGGTGTTCTTCAGCTGGATGATTTACTACGACCCGTGGGAGAAGGCCCTGCTCAGACCCACCCCCCAGCCCCTCCCTGCGAGGGAGGGGAGTGATTACTCAAAAGACCAAAAACAGGCCGACGAGCGCCGCGCCATCGTCGAGATGTTCTATAGCGGCCAGTTCCTCAAAATCTTTCCTTACAGCATAGGAGATGCCGTTACCTGGTATTCCCCTGGCTCCCAGGTGCTGCCCCGCGAAATCCCCGTCAAGGAGCAGTTCTTCATCAAGCAGTCTATGGACTTCCTCACTGAGGCCATCGTCACTGGTCAAAAGGACAGGGCAATAGAGATTATTGCAAAAATCAAGCTCTTCCAGCGCGAGCAAGCCGCCGACGTTCTCCCTTCCGACACCAAGACGAAGGCTGAAATATTCTACAACACCCTCCGCAGCCAGAAATGGCCCGTCTTCCTTGCCCTCACGCTCAGCCTACTGCTCTGCGTCCTTATTTTCGTAGGGAATCTGACAAGCAAATTTTCTACGATTGCTATGTGGTTTACAGTGTTTCTTTTTGCCTACGTCACCCTTCAACACGCTATCCGCTGGTGGCTCAGCGGCCACATCCCCGTGAGCAACGGCCCCGAGACCATGCTCTTTATGGCATGGGTGCTACTTCTGCTCACAGCGCTGCTCCGCCGCAAGTTCCCCATCATTATCGGTTTCGGACCGCTCGTCGCTTCCTTCTGCCTCCTCGTAGCCCTACTCGGCGGCAAGGGCTCGGACATTACCCCGCTGATGCCCGTCCTCCAGTCACCCCTCCTCTCCGTCCACGTGATGACGGTTATGTGTGCCTACGCCATCTTCGCCATCCAGCTATTGCTCGGACTCCAGGCTCTACTCCTGACAAAAAAGAAACAGGCAGCGGCTCTCGAGAGAACCACTGCCCTGTCTCAGTTCTTGCTATACCCCGCCATTTTCCTCCTCACCATTGGCATCTTCCTCGGTGCCGTCTGGGCTAACGTATCCTGGGGCACCTACTGGCAGTGGGATCCCAAGGAATCATGGGCACTTATTACCCTTCTGGTCTATGCCGTCCCACTGCACACGGCCTCCATCCCAGCCTTCCGGCGTCCCCGCGTCTACCACCTCTACATGGTACTCGCCTTCCTCGCCGTCCTCATCACCTATTTCGGCGTCAACTATCTCCTCGGCGGCATGCATAGTTATGCTTGATAGATACATGGTGAAACCGTACCTCCTTGCCCCCGTTTTTCTGTAGCGCCTCCGCAGAATTCTGTAGCGCCTCCGCAGAATTCTGTGGAGCCTCCCTGTAATTCTGCGGAGGCTCCGCGTAAAATAGTATAGCAAATAAGGAAAATGTGGGCTATCGGAAGGAGTCGGTCAGCAATTTGATTTCAATCTGCGGACTAATGCGTTCATAAAGGATGTTGTAGACAGCATCGAGGATGGGCATGTTGACGTGCCAGTGACGGTTGATTTCCTTCATGCACTTGGTACCGAAGAAACCTTCGGCTATCATCTCCATCTCCATCTGTGCTGACTTGACGCTGTAGCCCTTGCCAATCATCGTACCGAACGTGCGGTTACGCGAGAAATTAGAATAGCCCGTGACAAGTAGGTCGCCCAGATAGACGCTGTCGTAAGGATTGCGCTCTATGGGGTGGACTGTTGTGAGGAAGCGGCTCATTTCCTGTACGGCGTTGGCCATCAATACAGCCTGAAAATTGTCGCCATATTTCAAACCGGAACAAATACCTGCAGCTATGGCGAAAACATTCTTCAAGACAGATGAATACTCAATGCCAATGACGTCGGTAGAAGTCTTTGTCTTGATGAAGTCGCTGCTGAGTACATTGGCAAAGGCCTGTGCTTTTTCAATGTCGGAACATCCAACCGTGAGGTAACTGAGACGTTCCAGTGCAACTTCCTCAGCATGTGAAGGACCGCCAAGGCATGCCAGATTCTCGTGTGGAACGTCGAACACTTGATGGAAATACTCTGAACAGATGAGATTCTCATCGGGGACAATACCTTTGATAGCAGTGACAATGAACTTGTCCTTGATGCGCGTCTTAAGTTTCTTGAGGTGGTTCTTCAGATAGGGTGAAGGAGTGACAAAGACCAGTGTGTTGTATTGCTGGGCTATGCGATTGATGTCGCTCTCGAAATGTATCTCGGAAGTGTCGAAATGTATACTGGTAAGATAGCGAGGATTGTGACCCATGCGGCAGAAGTCGTCAATCTGGTCGTCACGACGCATGTACCACCCAATGTGGTGCGTGTGCTGTACCACAATCTTGGCTATGGCTGTCGCCCAACTTCCGCCACCGATGATAGCTATTCTACCACAATCGTACATATTCTTTTAGGTACGGATTACACGGATTAACACGGATTTATTATCCCTGAGCCTTTTCGATCCATGCAGCAACTTCGTCGACTGATGGCTTGGTCAATTCTAATTTGTACTTCTTGAAGATGTCACCTATCTTCTGCTGGAGACCTTGGGGCTTTTCGTTCTTGATATTTGAAATAAGGTTGAAACCAGCTTTGCGTAGAACGGGAACGATGTCTTCGGGAACGCCAATCTCTGCCCATTCGGCGGGAGTGCTCTGCGGAATCTTCTTCTCAGGCTTCATCTGCGGGAAGAAAAGCACTTCCTGGATGAAGGTCTTGCCAGTCATGAGCATCACCAAACGGTCGATGCCGATGCCGATACCCGAGGTGGGAGGCATACCGTACTGCAGGGCACGCAGGAAGTCCTGGTCGATGATCATGGCCTCGTCGTCGCCCTTGTCTGCCAACTTCATCTGCTCTACGAAACGCTCCTCCTGGTCGATGGGGTCATTGAGCTCGGAGTAGGCATTGGCCAGTTCCTTACCATTCACCATCAGCTCGAAACGCTCAGTGAGTCCGGGCTTAGAACGGTGCATCTTGGTCAGCGGTGACATCTCCACGGGATAGTCGGTGATGAAGGTCGGCTGGATGAAGGTGCCCTCGCAGAACTCGCCAAAGAGCTCGTCAATCAGCTTGCCCTTACCCATGGTCTCATCTACATCCATACCCTTAGAGAGGCAGAATGCGCGAATCTCCTCCTCGCTCTTGCCGTTGCAGTCGAAGCCGGTCTTCTCCTGAATGGCCTCAAGGATAGGCAGACGGCGGTAGGGAGCCTTGAAGCTGACGATGTTACCGTCAATCTCGCGCTCAGGCTTGCCGTTCACAGCGATACAGATGGTCTCAAGCAACTTCTCGGTGAACGACATCATCCAATTGTAATCCTTATACTGCACATAGAGCTCCATACAGGTGAACTCGGGGTTGTGGTTGCGGTCCATACCCTCGTTACGGAAGTTCTTGCCAATCTCATAGACACCCTCGAAACCGCCTACGATGAGGCGCTTCAGATAGAGTTCGGTGGCGATGCGCATGTACATATCCTGATCCAAGGCGTTGAAGTGGGTGATGAACGGACGAGCTGAAGCACCACCGGCAATCATCTGCAGGGTAGGTGTCTCCACCTCGGTATAACCAGCCTCGTCGAGCACCTTCCTCATAGTACGGATGACCGTAGCACGCTGCAGGAAGGTATCCTTGACACCCTCGTTGACCACGAGGTCGACATAGCGCTGGCGATAACGGAGTTCGGGATCGTCGAACTTATCGTAGGCCACGCCATCCTTATATTTTACGATGGGCAGGGGTTTAAGGCTTTTCGACAGTAGAGTCAGTTCCTGACAGTGAACACTGATTTCGTCCGTCTCTGTGCGGAACACGTAACCCTTCACGCCAATGAAGTCGCCAATATCAAGCAATTTCTTGAAAACAGTATTGTAGAGGTCTTTGTTCTCGCCGGGGCAGATGTCGTCACGCTTGATATATACCTGAATGCGGCCTTTCGAGTCCTGTAACTTGATAAAACTGGCCTTACCCATGATGTTGCGGCTCATCATTCGGCCTGCAATAACTACCTGACGCGGCTCTGCATCATCCCGAAAACTCTCTATGATGTCCGTGGAGAATGCATTCGTTGGAAATTCTGCGGCAGGGTAGGGGTTGATGCCCATTTTGCGTAATTCAACCAGCGACTGGCGTCGCAGTATTTCTTGTTCACTAAGTTCTAAAATGTTCATCTCAATATTCGAATATTATTGCTTTGATGGGTGCAAAGATACGAAATAATCCCGAAAAAAACTACTTTTGGATAAATAATTGCAAAAAAAACTTTTAAAAGTTTGTGTGGTTAGGAAAAAAACTTTATATTTGTACCACAAAATTGTAACCGCAAAGATAGTACGATGAATGAAATAACAGTAAAGAAGCGGGTTGTCGGCGTGGATATCAGCCTTGATAAGACAACTTATGCTATTGTGGATGTCCGGGGGAATGTCCTTGCGAAAGATGGATTCCCGACAGAAGACTATCCTGAAATTAATCTTTTTGTATCAACGCTTGCTGAGCGTATTGTTGAGCTTGTCGAGAAGAATGGCGGCTATGAGACCATCCGTTCTGTAGGAATCAGTGCTCCCGGTGCTAATTTCATGACGGGATGTATAGTCAATACCCCGAATATGCCATGGAAAGGCGTGATTCCTCTCTCGGCGATGCTGCGCGACCAACTGGGACTGGCTGTCGCCGTAGCCAACAACTCTCATATTGTGGCACTTGGTGAGCAGGCCTTTGGAATTGCTCACGGTATGCGTGACTTCATTGCCATCACCCTTGGTTCTGGTACGGGAAGCTGTATCTTCAGTGAAGGTGAGGTCAATTTGGGATTCGACGGTCATGCCGGAGAGATTGGTCACACCTGTGTTGACATTAATGGCCGCGTCTGCGGTTGTGGCAATAAAGGATGTTTGGAGGCTTATACTGCCACTAAAGGTATTATCATGACTGCCCAAGAGGTGATGGAGGCTTCGGACGAACCCTCTCTGATGCGTGGAGTGGAGAATCTCACTCCGAAACATATTTCCCGTTTCTGTGACGAGGGTGATCAGTTGGCAATTGAAGTGTTCCGTCGTACTGGCGAGATTCTTGGACTTGCACTGGCTAACTATGCCTCGTTGGTTAATCCTGAGGCCATTATCTTTACTGGTGGCATAGCTCGCGCTGGTCACTGGCTGATAGAACCGGCCAAGAAGTCATTTGAAGAGCATGTGTTCCATAATATTCAGGGAAAGGTGAAGTTCTTGGCTTCTGAACTCGATGAGAGCGAGCGAAACATGTTGGGAGCCAGTGTGCTGGCATGGAAAGTAAAAGAGTATTCATTATTTAAGGAATAAAAGCCATGGAAGAAGTAGATCACATCAAAACCAGAGTCGTTGGTGTTGATATACGTGAAAATTACACCACCTATGCAGTCGTAAATATCAGGGGTGAGATTATTGCTCAAGATCGTTTCCGTACGTCGGACTATTCTGAAATATCAGAATATGTAGCGGCGTTGACGGAGAAAATCATATCTTTGGTAGAGGAAATTGGTGGTTATGAGACCATCCGCTCTGTGGGCATCAGTGCACCAAGTGCCAATTATCTGACAGGTTGTATTGAGAATGCCGCTAATCTGAAGTGGAAAGGTATCGTGCCGTTGGCAGCCATGCTTCGCGACCAGTTAGGACTGGCTGTTGCCGTGGCCAACGATGCGCATATTACTGCATTAGGAGAAAAAGCCTATGGTAGTGCCCACGGCATGAAGGACTTTATTGTCGTAAGTATCAGCCATGGCGGTCTTGGCAGTTGTATTTTTACCAATGGCTTGCCACATCTGGGCGTTGGTGGATTTGCCGGCGAAGTGGGACATACGTGTGTGGATGTGAATGGTCGTCTGTGTGGCTGTGGTCGTAGGGGCTGTCTGGAAACCTATGTGTCAGACAAGGGACTGGTAAAGACAGCAAAGGAAGAAATGGCTGCCAGTAAAGAACCTACCATGCTTAGCGAACTTAGTGAACTGAGTATCCGTACGATTACAGAGTGTTGCGACATGGGTGACCGCATCGCCATTGAGTCATTCCGTCGTGTAGGCACAATGCTGGGCATTGGTCTTGCAAATTATGCATCGGTGTTAAATCCAGAGGCCATCATACTTACTGGCGACATGATGCAGGCTGGCAAGTGGTTGCTGAAGCCTATGCGTACTGCTTTTGACGACCATGTGTTCCATAACATACGTGGCAAGGTGCGCATACTCGTGTCCATCTTGAAAGAAGGTGAACGAGATGTACTTGGAGCGAGTGCTCTGGCTTGGGATGTGAAGGAATACTCATTATTTAAGTAAAAACCAAACAGAACTGAATAATGGATGAATACAGTATTAAGACCAAAGTTGTTGGTGTAGAGATTAGTAACGAACGGACGACATTCGCCATAGTGGATATACGAGGAAACATTCTGACAAAAGATTCGTTCGACACTTCTGAGTATCCGAACGTAGATCAGTTCGTGACAGTTCTGAGTGATAAGATTATCTCTCTTATTGAAGCCAACTGCGGCATGGAAAACATACGTTCTATAGGTGTCAGTGCCCCAAGTGCCTGTTCCATCACGGGCTATATAGAAAATGCAGCCAACCTGCCGTGGAAAGGCTCCATTCCCTTAGCTGTCATGCTGCGTGAACGTATCGGATTGGCAGTGGGACTTTCCAACGATGCCCATATATCGGCACTGGGTGAACATGCCTTTGGCAGCGCCCATGGCATGAAGAACTTCATCGTCGTCTGTCTGGGCATAGGCCTGGGCAGTTGCTTCTTCTCTGAAGATCGCGAGCATCATGGCAACATTGGATATGCCGGCGAATTTGGCCATACTTGTGTTGAAGATCATGGACGCCCCTGTGGTTGTGGACATTACGGCTGTCTGGAAGCCTATGCCGGTGCCAAAGGCATCGTCCAAACTGCAAAGGAACTGATGGCGGCTTCAGATGCGCCATCACTCATGCGCAATTTGGACAAATTGTCGCCAAGGACCATCACCGAGTGTTGTGACCAAGGCGATGAAATGGCTATTGAAGTGTATAGACGAACGGGGTATATGCTGGGCATCGGACTGGCCAACTATGCGTCTATCGTTGATCCCGAAGCCATTATCATGACAGGTGGTATATCGCACGCAGGTAAGTGGTTGTATGAACCTACTTACAATTCATTTGAGGAACATGTGTTCTGTAATATGAAAGGAAAGGTGAAATTGCTACTTTCTGAACTTGAAGACCGCGAGCGTGATGTTCTCGGTGCCAGTGTACTGGCATGGAGCGTTCCTGAATATTCCTTGTTTATTTAGTGTATATGAATGTAGAAGGAATCAACGAAATCATTAAAGCTAAACCTAATTTGAGTACCGCCCTCGGAATGGAGTTCCTCTCCACCCCCGAGGACGATATGTGTATGGCCCGTATGAAAGTCGACGAGCGTAACCGCCAGCCGTTTGGGTTCCTTAGTGGTGGTGCATCCCTGGCACTGGCTGAGAATGTGGCTGGTGTCGGTTCTTCGGCTCTTTGTCCCGGTTGTGCCTGTGTTGGCATCGAGGTCAGTGGCAGTCATGTAAAGGCAGTTGCTGAGGGTGACACTGTTACGGCATACGCCCGTATGTTGCACAAAGGCACGACACTGCATGTGTGGAATGTTGACATCAAGGATAGTTCGGGCGATTTGATTTCCAACGTCCGCGTTACCAACTATATCATAAAATCGTCAAAGAAGTAGAAATGTCTTCTGCATACGCACTCTATCGTTTGCCTCATGCCAACCATTATGTGATGGTGAAAGGCCAGACACAGGAATTGACGTCTTGTCTGGAACTGGATGGCCTCTCGGGATTTGTCGTGGCGCCATTTGAGACGAGGAAAGACCAGCCTATTGTGGTAATCCGTCCTGAACAGGTGGAACAACGGCCTTTGCAACCGGCAACATCTGAGAGCGTGGCTTATCATGAAGGGGAAACAGACAGAAGTTACTATGCTATAGACTTCGCCAACTTTCATGCCCAGATAATCTCTGGTCAGTTCTCTAAGATAGTGCTTGCCCGTCAGGCAGAGGAAATGTCTTCTGTTCCTATAGAGCCCATCAAGCTTTTTCTGCGTGCATGCGAATGCTACCCCAGGATGTTCATTGCACTTGTTGATACTCCGCAGAGTGGTATATGGCTGACGGCGACACCAGAAATTCTACTTGAAGGCATTGGCGGAAACTGGCGTACCATTGCTTTAGCAGGCACAATGAAACTGGAAGGAGAACAACTGAACGGCGAGGGTGAAACCGTTACATGGAGCATGAAGAACATTCAGGAACAGCGGATCGTTGCTACTTATATTGCAGAGTGTCTGGAGCTGTTTCATGCTGATTTCCACGAAGAAGGGCCACGAACAGTCCGGGCTGCTAATCTCGTTCATTTGCGTAGCGACTTTACATTCACGCTGTCCGCAGATGAAAGCATTGGCAATTTGCTTCAAACGCTCCATCCCACACCGGCTGTCTGCGGGTTGCCAAAAAGGGAGGCTTTCCAGTTCATTGTCCAAAATGAACACACGCCTCGCCGTTATTACAGTGGTTTTATGGGACCTTTCGCCTTGTATGGAGAAACCCACCTGTACGTGTCACTGCGTTGTATGAATATCAAGGAAAATCGCTTCCTCTTGTACGCTGGCGGCGGACTGATGAAGGATAGCACTGAATGGCAAGAGTGGCAGGAGACGGAGGCTAAACTTGAAACGATGAGAAAATGTATAGCAACAAGCAAAACGTAAATATCCTAACTGCGCTGCTCGTTCGTCATGGCGTTTGTCATGCCGTTGTCTGTCCTGGTAGCCGCAACGCACCGATAGTCCATAATTTCAACGAGTGTCCTGACATCAGTTGCTATCCTGTCACAGATGAGCGTTCCGCGGGCTTTTATGCCTTGGGCATGATGCAGGCACTCCATATGCCTGTTGTCATTTGTGTCACAAGTGGTACAGCGCTGCTCAATCTCGCACCGGCCGTAGCAGAAGCTTATTATCAGCATCAGCCACTTATCATTATCAGTGCCGACCGTCCTGCGCCTTGGATTGACCAGCTTGACGGTCAGACACTTCCACAGCCAGGTGCACTTGCACGCTTTGTGAGCAAAACGGTTTCCCTGCCTGAAGACGATGTGTGGTATTGCAGCCGCCTTGTTAATGAAGCATTACTTGATGCCACAGCCGACAATGCCCGTCCTGTTCATATCAACGTGCCTATTTCAGAACCGCTATTCTCTTTTGATGTTCCCATTTTGCCAAATGTACGGCAGATTATCCGTTCTTCACCTACGCCCGACTATGATTGTCTCCATTCTGAATTTATGGATGGACTTCTGGCTGCCAAGCGCCCGATGATTGTGTTTGGACAGACCAATCCACACAATTTCGATAAGAGCGGTGTTGATTTTCTGTTCAGCCATGTCATCGTTCTCCATGAATCGCTTTCCGATTTTCCCAGTGTCAGCCATTTTGACGAGGTCATAGCTGCTGGTGGCATAGAGCCTCCTGACTATATTGTCTATGTGGGCGACACCATTGTAAGCAAACGCCTGCGTTATTTCCTCCGTAGTGATGACAAAGCAGTGACATGGCGCATCAGTCTTTCTGGTGATGTGGAGGACACATTCCAGAATCTGCGGGGGATAATAGTAGGTGACCCGGAATTTGTCTTGCAGTCGCTTAGTAATAAGATCAGCCGTATGTCGTTCCATGCGTCAGACTATCGTCGCCAGTGGCTGGCCGCCCTGAAAAAGGTGGCAGTCCATGCTGCTGATTATGAGCCTGATTATTCGCAAATGGCAGCGGTGAAGTATTTTGAAGCGAACATCATGCCAGACGTCGTGGTTCATTATGCTAATTCCTCTGCCATTCGTCTGGCCAATATCTATGCTCGTCATTATGTATGGTGTAATCGTGGGGTTAATGGCATCGAGGGGTCGCTGAGCACGGCTGCGGGCTTTTCTGTTGTCACAAGCAAGAAGGTATTCTGTGTCATTGGCGACCTCAGCTTCTTCTACGATCAGAATGCTTTGTGGAATCAGAACCTGTGTGAGAATTTGCGCATATTATTACTGAATAATGGAAAAGGCGGAATTTTCAATCTGCTTTCTGGATTAGATCAGAGTCCGGCTCGTGACCGCTTGGTTTCTGCGTCGCATGCGACATCTGCTGAAGGTATATGCCGGCAGTGTCGGGTAGAGTATCTCCGCGCAGAAAACATGGAGCAGATGCAGAACGGCATTAACACTTTATTATGTATTGAGTCGACACGTCCCGTTCTTCTTGAAGTGTTGACTGACGCGGCCGACGATGAACGAGTGATGAAGGACTATTTGTCGAAGTTTATTGAGAAGGCATAAAGATGAATAATCCCCGAAAGCCAGAACACTTTCGGGGATTGAAATGAAGGTATAACCTTCAGCTCGTTTGTCTTTTCTCCTTTCTGTATTTATGGGGTTAGTGCTGCTGTCCTTTCTGTCCGTAGTAGGCGTTGGGACCGTGCTTGCGTGAGAAGTGCTTCTCGATAAGGAGCGGGTTCATTGTCAGGTTGGGGTTGACGCTGTACGCCACGAAGGCCATCTTGGCCACCTGTTCCATGACGACGGCATTGTAGACAGCGTTGTCAGGGTTCTTGCCCCAGGAGAAGGGACCGTGGTTCTTGACCAGCACACCCGGTGTGTGGACGGGGTTGATGCCGCCCGTCTCAATGCGATTGACGATGACCACACCCGTTTCCTTCTCGTACTCAGCCATCTGGTCGGCAGTCATGTCGCCGGTACAGGGAATGGCGTCGTGGAAGTAGTCGGCGTGGGTGGTGCCGATGTTGGGGATGTCCATGCCAGCCTGTGCCCAGGCAGTAGCGTAGGTGGAGTGGGTGTGGACGATGCCGCCCAGTTCGGGGAATGCCTTATATAATATAAGGTGTGTGGGCGTGTCGCTCGACGGGTTCAGGTCGCCGTCAACCACTTCGCCAGTCTCAAGGTCGACAACAACCATGTCGCTGGCTTTCATTACATCATAGTCAACGCCTGATGGCTTGATGACTACCAGACCGTGTTCGCGGTCGATGCCGCTGACGTTACCCCACGTGAATATCACAAGGTTATGCTTCACAAGGTCTAGATTGGCCTTGAACACTTTTTCTTTCAGTTCTTCTAACATAATGTCTTATAGTTTAAAGTTCGGGTCTTCATTGTAGGCGCGTCGATTAAATCGATAAAGGAAAGCGCCACGTTTCGACCCTGATTTGTCTATTAATTCTGTTTTCTCAATAAAATCCATTTCCTTGATGCGCTTACGGAAGTTACGCTTGTCAAGTTCCTCCCCATTAACGGCTTCGTAGAGCTTCTGTAGTTGAGTAAGTGTGAATAAGTCGGGCAGCAGACGGAATCCTATAGGCTCAGTGCGTAGCTTCTGTCGCATCAGTTTCAGTGCTTTTCTCACCATTTCGTTATGGTCAGAATAGAGCTTCGGCAGTTCGTCTATGTTCATCCATTCCACGTTGTGCTTCATTCTTAGTCGCTCATCATAATCCTTCACATTGATGAGCGCATAATAGGCAATGGATATCACTCGCTCACCAGGATCACGGTCGACGCTTCCGAAAGCTCCCACTTGACGCATGTACAGGTTGTTAAGTCCTGTCAGTTCGAAAAGTGTGCGACTGGCAGCTTCATCAATACTTTCTTCAGCGGCGACGAAGCCTCCGTAGAGGCTCCATTCGCCGCGTCCAGGATCCATCTGGCGTCGGCCGATGAGTACTTTCAGCTTGCCTTCGTCGAAGCCGAAAATGATGCAGTCGACTGAGACCCAGACTTTTGCGTGTTGACTATAGTAAGTCATTTCCTATTCTTAGAAGAAGTACCAGTAGAAACAACCACAGAGGAATAAGACACCGAGTGTTCCCACAATGTCCCATATACCCCAGCTTTGGGCAATCTGCTTGCGATAGTCTGCTGTAAAGGTGATGGCCTCCTTTTGTTCGGCTGTGGGAGCAGGAGTAAAGAACGACACGACAACCATCAACAGCACGATGAATACTAACAGCCAGCACTCGAAGATGAGCCAGTTGGTCTGCCAGAACCATGCGGTGGCATTCCAGAAGGCACCGTCCATCTGAGCAGAGCCCGTATCAGTGATGACATTTGTTACCAAGCGCAGCATACCGATGATGAAGCCACCGATAAGGCCCCATTCACCAGCCTTCGGACTGATTTTCTTCGAAAGGATACCCAGTGTGAACACGGCCACCATCGACGGAGCCAACAGCGACTGGATGCCCTGCAGATAGCTGTAGAGGTTGCCCATACCCATCATGACGGGAAGCCAGAGCAGACCGAGAACAACGACCACGACGGTAGCGATACGGCCAACGAGCACATAGTGGGCTTCGCTCAGGCCTTTCTTCATGGGCTTGTAGAAGTCCTCAGTAAACAGCGTAGCGCAGCTGTTGAAGAAGGCTGCCAGAGAGGTGACGAGTGCGCAGATGAAACCAATGGTCACAAAGCCCTTGATACCGGCGGGCAGGATGCTTTTCACCATCATGGCAAAAGCACCGTCAGTGTCGTGCTGGTTGGCAATATCCATCTGGATGCCGAAGTCGCCAAAGCCACCGTTGGCCAGAGCCATAGCCACCATACCAGGGATGAGGAACATGAATACGGGGAGAAGTTTGAAGTAGCCGGCGGCGATGGTGCCACGACGGGCACGCTTCATGACCTCCACGTTGCTTTCGCCCTTCTGCTGACCAAGTACACGCTGAACGATGTGCTGATCAGTACACCAGTACCAGAAGCCGATGATAGAGGCTCCGATGAACACCACGAAACCGGGATACTCATGGTAGAGGGGGTCGGGCTGTCCCGATGCGTTGATGTCGGCCCAGTGGAACATGTGAGTCGTTCCGTAGCCGTCGTGAAGCGTGCTACAGAAAGCCATCATGTTTTCCCAGCCCTGAACGATGCTGCCGCCACCGAGTGTAGACAGACCGAGGAAGAGAACCAAGAATGCACCTATAATAAGAATAGGTGTCTGGATGGCCGACATGGTCATCACGCCCTTCATACCACCGAACACGGTGAAGATGGCAGTAACGGCAATAAGGCCGAGGGCACCCCACCAGAAGGGCAGACCGATAAGATACTCAAAGAAGATACCTCCTGTGAAGGCTGTTACCGATACCTTTGTCAGGATGTAGGCTACAAGCGTGATGATGCTCAGCCAGGAGCCAGTACGCTGGGTGTAGCGAAATTTCAGGAAGTCGGGCATGGTGATGATCTTGCCCATCTTGTTGTTGAGCAACTGATAGAAGGGAACGAAGAGCCAGCCGAGGATGAGGATCATCCAGCCCTGCATCTCCCAGTGAGCCATACCTACACCGTCCTTGGCACCAGTGCCGGCGAGACCGACGAGGTGCTCGGAACCGATGTTGGCGGCGAAAATGGCCATACCAATTACATACCAGGGTTCACCTTTGCCGAACAGATAGTCTTGCGAGTCGGCACCCTTCATTTTCTCCTTGTCTTTCTTAATGGCGCGGTAGACCGCCCATACGATGGCTAACACACCGACGGCCAACACCGTCCAGTCAAGCCACTGAAACTCATTTGAACTCCAATTCATAATTTTGATTTTCGATTTATAATTTGTTACTTTTTGCGATTACGCCACATGGCAGTCATGTCTTCCAGCGTCTTGCCTTTCGTTTCGGGCACGAGCTTCCAGACAAAGAGGGCGGCCACGACGCAGATGATACCGTAGAGGCCGTAGGTGAACCAGTGACCGAAGTCGTCACCCTCGCTGAGGTGCATGTTGAACATGGGCACGAACGATGACGATACTATGAAGTTCGAAATCCACTGGAAGGCAACGGCAATGGCAACAGCGCCGCCACGGATGGTGTTGGGGAATATCTCGGCAATGAGCACCCACGTGATAGGACCCCATGAGAACATGAATGAGGCCGAGTAGATGAGCAGCGAGGCTGCGGTGACCAATGCCAAGCTCTCGTTTCCGAAAGTGATGGCAACGCCGAAGGCGCCAATGGCCATGCCTAACGATCCCCAGATGAGCAGAGGCTTGCGGCCCCATTTCTCGACTGTGAAGATAGCCACGAGGGTAAACAGGATGTTGACAACACCCATGAACACCGTCAGCATCATTGGGTCGTCCATACCCATATCGCCGAAGATGCGCGGAGCGTAGTAGAGCACGGCGTTGATACCCACGGCCTGCTGGAACACGGACAGCATTATACCCACGAAGATACACATGGCACCGTAAGTCATCAGCTTCTCTGTCTTCACGACCATTGTGTCCTTGATGTCCTGCAGAATCTGGGCAGCCTTGCTTGAACCGTTAATCTTTGACAGGATGCCGAGAGCGGTCTGGTCTTTGCCAATGCTAACGAGGTAACGCGGCGTCTCAGGAACGAAGCAAATCAGCAGGGCGAAGAGTCCTGCGGGAACAGCCTCACTACCAAACATGTAGCGCCAACCGGTCGTCACCGTCCACTGTGCAGCGGGGTTGATGGCAGCAAGGCCCTTACCCATCTCCTCGACGAGCGGCTGAATGTGGTCGCCGAGGATGAAGAAGTTGACGAAGTAGACCACCAACTGACCGAAGATAATGGCGAACTGGTTCCAAGAGACCAACATACCGCGGATGTTAGAGGGAGCAACCTCGCCGATGTACATGGGGCAGATGGCCGAGGCCAGACCTACACCGATACCACCGATAACGCGATAGATGTTGAACATAATCAGCAGCGAGTAGGTGGGAGTGCCATGCTCGAAGAACAGGAACTCTGGCTCCATGCTGCCTAATGCCGAGACGAAGAACAGCAAACCGGCGATAATCAGCGACTTCTTACGGCCTAAGTTCGTAGCCAAGAAGCCAGAGAGTGCCGAACCGATGATACAGCCGATGAGTGCCGATGCCGATGTAAAACCGTGCCAACCGTCGGTGTAGGCAAAGTCCTTGGCTTCCATGAAGAAGGCCTGCAAACCCTTTTCTGCGCCCGAGATGACGGCGGTGTCATATCCGAACAGCAGTCCGCCCAAGACGGCCACCATTACTATGCTAATCAAGTAGCCTTTGCTACCATTTTCTGTCTGTGCCATAGTCGTTTACTTGATAGAGAACTTATAGGCAGCGTGGCTGAAGTACTTCTCGCCGGGATTCAGCACGGGGCTTGCCCACTCAGGATGGTTGGGGCTGTCGGGGAACTTCTGGCTCTCCAGGCAGATGCTCACGTGCTGAGGATACTTCTTTCCGAGCTTGCGAACGATGTTCTCCTCGCCGCCGACGCCCTGGAAGTTGCCGCTGTAGACCTGAACGCCAGGCTCGTTGGTGTACATCTCCATGAAGATACCGCTCTTGGGGCTGTAGAGGCTGGCGCAGACCTGTGTATCGTCACCCTTGCCGTCCTTATAGGTGTTCAAGCACCAGTTGTGGTCGTAGCCGTGGGCATTCTTTGTCTGATAGTACTCCGACTTGATGCTGTCGCCAACGGCGTGCGGTGTGCGGAAGTCCATCGGTGTGCCCTCCACGGGGAGAATTTTTCCTGTCGGCATATAACTGAAGTCAGCTTCAGTGAAGTTGTCTGCATTCACATAGAGCACCTGGTCGTAGCCGGGATTCTCCAAGTCGCCGCTCAGGTTGTAATAGTTGTGGTTGGTCTGGTTGATGATGGTGGGCTTGTCGGTAGTAGCCTCCCAAGTGATGTCCAGCATGTTGTCATCCGTAATCTTGTAGGTGGTGATGGCCGTAACAGTTCCGGGGAATCCGTTCTCGCCGTCCTCAGCTACGATGGTAAGTTTTAACGTCTTGTCGTCAACCTGCTCAGCGTCATACACTTTATTCATCCAGCCCGTTGCACCGCCGCCGTGGAGGCAGTGGATGCGTGTATCGCCGTCGTGGGGATCGTTCTGGCGCAGTTGGTAGGCCTCTTCTCCAATTTTGAACTTACCGTCGCAGATGCGGTTGGCATAGCGGCCAACGCTTGAACCGTAGTCAGTGGGAGAGTTCAGCGTGTCAGCATACTGGGCAATGTTGTCGAAGCCTAAGACCACATCTGTAGGTTTGCCGTCCTTGTCGGGAACGACCAGTGACACCACACGTCCGCCGTAGTTGGTGATGCAGACCTCCATTCCGTTCTGGTTCTTCAGCGTGAAGAGCTTCACGGGCTTGTCTTGAATAGTTGTGTCGAACTTGGCTGGGTCGAGACCCGATACCGTCAGTTGCGGAGCTTGTTCTCCGCCATCACATGCAATGAACATTGCAGCCGCAACGCCCATTCCGAAAAAGTAACTTTTCAGGTTCTTCATTGTAATTGGTTTTTAGTACTAAAAAAATATGTTCAAATTTGGCTGTAAATTTACAACAATTATTTGAAACAGCCATGAAAAAAGCAGAAAAAAAAGCGGTAAGGTGTAAAAAAACACCTTACCGCCGATATTTAACGCATTTTATATGCGATTATTCGCCTTTTTCCATCTTAGCCTTCAGCTCGGCAAGAACGTCGATGTCGCCCAGCGTTGTGCTGGCAGCCACGTTCTCAATCTTTGGAGCCTCGTCTTTCTTGGCACGTGGAGCAGCCTTTTTGGCAGCAGCCTTCTTCTCCTCACGCTGAGGATCCTCGTAGGTGCGGCTGTGGCTCAGGATGATGCGCTTGCTGTCCTTGTTGAATTCAATCACCTTGAACGGAAGTTCCTCACCCTGCTGAGCCTGTGTACCGTCTTCCTTGACCAGGTGCTTCGGTGTGGCAAAGCCTTCGACGTTCTCGTCCAAAGCAACGACAGCGCCCTTCTCCATCAGTTCGGTAATCTTACCAGTGTGTATTGAACCAACGGTGTACTTCTCCTCGAAGACATCCCAAGGATTCTCTTCTAATTGCTTGTGGCCAAGGCTGAGACGACGGTTCTCCTTGTCGATGTCCAGAACGATGACGTCGATAGGAGCGCCTACCTGCGTGAACTCTGAAGGATGCTTTACCTTCTTTGTCCAGCTGAGGTCGCTGATGTGAATCAGACCATCTACACCCTCTTCCAACTCAACAAACACGCCGAAGTTGGTGAAGTTGCGAACCTTTGCATTGTGCTTAGAGCCAATGGGATACTTGGCATCGATAGCCTCCCATGGATCTTCCTTCAGCTGCTTGATGCCGAGGCTCATCTTGCGCTCGTCGCGGTCGAGGGTCAGGATGACAGCCTCCACCTCGTCGCCCACCTTCAGGAATTCCTGAGCGCTGCGCAGGTGCTGGATCCAAGACATTTCGCTGTAGTGAATCAGACCTTCAACACCGGGCTGAATCTCAACGAATGCAACGTAGTCGGCTATCTCGTCAACCTTTCAC
>JAFYDA010000030.1 GCA_017545045.1 Prevotella sp.
CACGCCAAAAACACGCCAAAAATTTCGTGAACGCCAAAAAGAAAAGGTGGCCGATTACTCGACCACCATGCTTTACAACGTACTGACTGTCAGGAACTTATTGCCAGTTTGTTTTAAGCGGTTGCAGGGCCAACTCCTGCGATTGACAACCTTGCGTTGTCGGGATGAGGCGACTCGAACGCCCGACCCCTACGTCCCGAACGTAGTGCGCTACCAACTGCGCTACATCCCGCAACAAAGGTGCAACTGTGGTGCAAACCGAGAGCAGAAAACCCGTTTTATGCCGAGGTGAAGCCCACAATCGCCGGCGATTTTTTCAAATCGTCGGCAAAGGTACAGAGAATTTTTCAAATACGTGCACTTTTTCATGGAAAATTTTGTATTTGCACAAAAAAGACGTCACATTACGAGCGAATATCCCCTATTTGTAGACTTTCCTGAACTGTATATATTCATCGCAGCGCGATACGTACTGACTGGTACGCGTCGCGTTGGCTTTCTCAAAGTCTGACAAGGCCGCAAAAGCCTGATACTGCGTACCCTTGCTGTTGGGCTTTCGGTAGGTTTCAAAGGTCTCTGAGTCCCACACCTCCGTATACCATGCGGTGGGGTTCAGGTAGACGTAGCTCATGGCGAAGAGCGCATGCTCCTTCAGTTTGAAGTCCTTGGTCTGGCTGGCTTCACGCAGCAGCGTCATCGCCTTGGCAGCAAGGTCGGTCTCGTTCACGCGCAGTGTGTCGCCGATGCTCTTGAGGTCACGCATCAGGAACCAGCAGTCTCCCGTATAGTGAGCCTGAGCGTAGCGTACGGCCAGGTCGTAGCACTGCTGCTGGCGGGCCTGTCCCTTCAGCAGTGCCAGCTCGGCCTCCATGCGCAGCATCTCGCGGGCGAAACTGAGCTTGGGGTTCGCCTTCAACACGGGTTTGTTCTCTCCGTAGCCGATGTCGTCGGACAGCCACTGGCGCTTGATCCACGGTTCCACGTTCCAGTGGCGCAGGGCGGCATAGCCACAGTAGCCTCGGTTGTTATAGAATTCTAATGGCACCTTCTGAAGCCACGCTTCGGCCTTCTCCCACTGGCAGAGTCGCATGTATTTCGTGCCCACCAGGTCGTTCATTTCGTCCATTTCGTTCTTCTGCCGCTCCTTCAGGAAACGGTCGAGCTTGTTCTGCGCCGGACTGTTGACGTAGTCCAGGAAGCGGAGCACACCCTCCACCCTCATGGTGTCGATATAGTCGATATAGGTGGTGCATCCCGTCGCCTTCTGCATGGCGAGCGAGCGGTCGGGCTGACTGCTGTATTTGTCAACGAGCACCTGGTGCATCAGTCGGTCGCGAGCTGACATGAAGAAGCCCTCGTTGTTGCTTTTCTCCTCCAACCACTGCAACTCACCGGCCAGATAGTCGTCGAAGGCGGCATCAGCCTTACTCGTCACCGCCGTCATGTAGAGCTTCAGCACGCGAGCATTGTCCTTCATACGCTCCGTCCCTTCCATCGTCATGGCCGCCTCAATATCCTTCAGTCCCTGCTGATGGTCGCCAAACATAAACTCCAGCCACGCCTTGGCACTCTGCCAGAGAACGGGGGTCGTCGTCTTGCCTTCGCTGACCACCAGTCTTGCGAGCTGACACATCTGCATGGCCTCGGCCTTGGTGATATTGCGGATGAAGAGCTTGCCGCCAATGGCATCCTCGGTGTTGGTGCCGTCAACGGCCTCCTGCGCGTTGTTTACAAAGTCCTTCAGCAGGAAGGGCATCACCGCCGACGTGGGGTTGTCGAGATACTCCTGACGGATGGCCTGATAGGAGCGGCGCTTGTAGTACATCGTCATCAGACTGTTCCAGTCGCCCTGCTCGGCAAATATCTGGGCGGCAGCCTCTTCGCTGCCCGTATTGTAGAGGGCACCGGCATAGATGTTGCGCATCATATCGCGGTAGACGCTCTCAATCAGTCCGCTTCCCGTGGTCACCCAGAACGTGACATTGTCGGCGTGTTGTCCCAGCATCATGTTGCAGCGCATGTAGAGCAGTGCGTGCTGTGAGCGCAGGCGCGACTTCAGCTTACCCTGAGCGTAGGTACGAACGGCCTGCAGGGTCTGTCGGCGTGCGGCCAACTCTTCCTTCGACGGATAGTTCCACTGTTCGTAGCGCTTTTCGTCGGCACATTTCAGGTATTTCTGCAGGTTCTGAATATAGCTGACCATCAGCGCGTCGCCTTTCTTACGTGCAAAGTCCATCACCTCGTCGGCATTGAAGTAATAGTAGGTATCGGTGGAGCCCACATAGGCTTTCCAGTTGTCGACGGTCACGCGATCTACGCGATAGCTGAACTCCTCGTTGTCGTAGGGGCTGAACAGGTAGCTGTTGTAATTCTCAATCCACAAACATGCAGACGCCGGCAAGGTCAGCGCTGCTATCATGCTAATGATGATAAATCTTTTCATAGGTTTCTGGTTTATATCTGTTGATGTTTTCTTCGTCCAAGTGATAGGTCAGGATGGCCCGCTTCAGCTCCGGCCGTTTCTGCTCCACGGCCTGCTTGGTATGCAGTATCTCGTCGGCCTCCACCGTGTGCTCCACACGTACGCCGTGGATGGTGCGCTGCCAGCTGTAGACAGGATAAGCCGCCGCCAACGGCAGTTCGTAGTCGCCGAGATACTTCAGGTAAGGCGCCACGTCACGCAGGTCGAGTATCGGATTTCGCTCAGCCCATTTCCGCGGGTCACCGGTGTTGTAGAGCATCAGCACCCCGTAGTCCACCGGCGGCACAGGCATCTGCAGCTGGTGCAGGCGGATGGTGGTGGAAAGAAGTGAAAAGTGAAGAGTGAAGAGTGAAGAATTATCGGAGCAGCGAGAGCCATCAAGCTCGCTTGTTTGGCCGAGTCGTGACGATAATCGCTGTAAGCAATTTGCCACTGCCGTTAAGAAGTCGTAGTAGACGCGCCGGCTGCGAGCCGTGTAGTCGCAATCTATCTGAATCTCACGGACACCGCTGATGTCGTTCGTCTCGTTCATCTGGCGGATGCGCTCTACCAGTTTTTCTGCCAGTCCGTTGTGCGGCTCGTGCATACAGTCCTCGGTGATGTAGACCGTCGGCACCATCTCCACGCCAGCCGGCAGCGTGTCACTGAACGTCAACGTCGCGTTAGGCATCGGCTCACCGTCGCGCATCACCACGTCGAAGTAGCGGCAGTACACCTTTTTTATATCATACGTGCGCAGGAACGCCCGCTCCGTGGAGTCCAGTCGCAGGTCTGTGCGCCAATAGTACACGGCGTTTCCCGTCGGCAGGCTCTCCGTCTGCTGTTCACGACACCCCGCAAGCCCTGTCACCACGGCCAGCAGAAGTGCTGCCATCCAATGCGTCATCTTCATTCAGCCTGCAAAATTACAATTTTTCCTCCATATTCCTAAATTTTCTCCGTTTTTCTTTGCCGTTTTCCGAATTATCATTATCTTTGCTAGCCCTTTACACGTTGTCTCTAACAAATGGTAACTTTACAGCCAGAGACTAAATATAACACTAAAATGACATAAGACGTATGAAGAAAATATTTACTTTGATGTTTGCACTGCTGACGATGATTGGCAGTGGAGTGCAAGCACAGGATTTTGAGTCGGCTAACGACGCGGTAAAGAACATGGGCGTAGGCTGGAACCTCGGCAACACGCTCGATGCCAATAACCAGAAGGTGAGCGACATCACCAACGATACCTACTGGGGACAGCAGGGACTGGAGTCGGAGACATGCTGGGGACAGCCGACGGCTACCCGGAAGTTCATCCAGATGATGAAGAAGGCAGGCTTCACCGCCATCCGCGTGCCCGTGACCTGGTATAACCACATGGACAAGGACGGCAACGTGAATGCGGCATGGATGAACCGCGTGAAGGAGGTTGTGGACTACGTTGTCGGTGAAGGCCTCTACTGCATCCTGAACGTTCACCACGACACGGGCGCCGACAGCAAGGATGCCAGCGGAAAGGTGACAGGCTACCACTGGATCAAGGCCGACGCCAACAACTACGCCAACAACAAGGCGAAGTTTGAGAAACTCTGGAAGCAGATTGCCGAGACTTTCAAGGACTACGGTCAGACGCTGGTCTTCGAGGGCTACAACGAGATGCTCGACGGCAACAGCTGCTGGAACTACCCCACTTGGTACTCCAACGGTCAGGGCTATGATGCCAACTACGCCAAGAAGTCGCTCCAGACCATCAACAGCTATGCCCAGAGCTTCGTCAACGCTGTCCGTGCCACTGGCGGCAACAACGCCACGCGCAACCTGATTGTGAACACCTACGCCGCCACCAGCGGTGGTGTCTGGGGCACCAACACGCATCCGCAGGAGCCTCTGGAGCAGCTTGTGCTGCCCACTGACAAGACCAAGGGCCACCTCATCGTCGAGGTACACAGCTATCCGAACATTACCAGCGGCATCAGCTCTGCCAAGAGCGGGCTCGACTGGACGTTCAACAACCTCAGGGATAAACTCATCAAGCGCCTGAACGTGCCTGTCATCGTTGGCGAATGGGGAACGAGCAACGTGGATAACGGTTCCGACTACATCGACCGCCGTCAGACGATGATAGAGTTCTGCGACTACTTCGTTAAGAAAGCCAAGCAAAACAATATTGCCACGTTCTACTGGATGGGACTCTCCGACGGCACCAGCCGCTCACAGTTCGTCTTCAACCAGCCCGACTTGGCAGAAACCATCACCAAGGCTTATCACGGTAGCAGTTTCAAGGGCGAGTACCCCACTGCCGACATTTCCGATGAAACCGTGGTTTTTGAAGGCGAGCAGCTGCTGGAATGGGGTTCAGCCATCCAGTTGCCTGCTAACCTGTTCACGAATCTGGACAACACAACAACCGCCAAAATCACCTACGTGCAGCAGTACGCCCAGTTCGAGAAAGACGGCGACAGATACGGCATGTTGCAGTTTTGGTATGGCGACTGGACCGAGACCATCAGCTTCATCGCCGACGGCAAGACCTACAAAGGCGATTTCACGCCTGCCGACGTCTACGGCACAGGGTCAGGAACGGAGCACACGACCACGTTTTCGTTCGACGCAACCACCTTTCAAAATTTCAAGAAGAAAGGCATGTTGTTTCAAGGACACGGCATCTTGGTGAAGAAAGTGGTATTGGATAATCCCGCAGGCATCAAGACCGCCGTTAAAACCGAAAATCATGACAATGCCATCTACAACCTCGCTGGCCAGCGCGTACTGAATCCGCAGAAGAGCATCTACATCAAGAAGGGCAAGAAGTATATTCTCAAATAGCCGATGAAACATTTTACTAAATCTTCAACTTCCAAGCATCGCTAGTCGGTGTAGAGGTCGGCGGTGCCCTGCGCGCATTCGCTGAGCTTGGTTTCGGTGAGCAGGGCAGCGGCAAGTACTTCAAGCTGACCAACAACATCGACAAAGTCGAGACGATGGTGGGCAGCAGTAAAGACAAGGCCTTCAGGGGCCACTTCTATGGAGCCTCTACAGTTTTCTGGGGAGCCTCCGCAGATTTCTGGGGAGCCTCCACAGAATCATGGGGAGCCTCCACAGAAAAAATAGGTATACGATGATAAATATGAATGAATTGATTACTGCTGTGAATGACATGCTGTGGACCTATCTGCTGATGGGTGCGCTGGTGGGGTGTGGCCTGTGGTTTACGTGGCGCACTCGCTTCGTTCAATTTCGCATGGTGGGTGAGATGCTGCGCCTTCTCACGGACTCGGCGGCAAATACGGTCGAAGAACAGGTTCGCTTAGGCAAAGGTAAGCAAAAGCATATCTCTTCGTTTCAGGCATTTGCCGTCTCTGTGGCCACACGAGTGGGTACAGGCAATCTGGCTGGTGTGGCTTCTGCCATTGCCATCGGTGGTCCCGGGGCCGTGTTCTGGATGTGGGTCATCGCCCTCGTCGGCTCTGCGACGGCTTTCGTGGAATCGACGCTGGCGCAGTTGTTCAAGCAGAAGCACAAGGACTCGTTTATAGGTGGTCCTGCCTATTATATCCAGCGAGGCCTGCATCAGCGTTGGATGGCGATAACGTTTGCCGTGCTCATCACTTGTCAGTTCGGACTATCCAATAATTCCATTCAGGCCAATACCATCTGCGGTGCGATGCAGGAAGCCTTCGGCTGGTCGCCCGTATGGGTGGGTGCAGTGCTGGCGGCCATGGGACTGTTTATCGTCTTTGGTGGCATCCAGCGTATCGCCCACGTCAGTGCTGTCTTGGTGCCTGTGATGGCGATAGGCTATGTGGTGTTGGCGTTAGTCATTGTCGTGACGAATATCGAGCATCTTCCGCATGTGCTCAAGGTGATTGTGCTCGATGCATTCGGCATCCAGCAGATAGCAGGAGGCGGCATCGGAGCCGCCATTATGAATGGCGTGAAGCGTGGACTCTTCTCCAACGAAGCGGGTGAAGGCAGTGCGCCTAATGTTGCTGCGACAGCATCCGTCACACACCCCGTGAAACAGGGACTGATTCAGGCGTTGGGCGTCTTCACCGATACGTTGCTCGTATGTTCGTGTACAGCCTTTATCATCCTTATCAGCGGACTCTATCAGACACCTGAGTTGAACGGCATCGCGCTTACACAATCTGCCTTGCAGAGCGAGGTGGGAGCCGTAGGCCCTGTCTTCATCGCCATTGCCATTTTCCTCTTCGCCTTTTCCAGCATCATCGGCAACTATTATTACGGTGAGGCCAACATCCGCTTCATCACGCAAAATACGAAGGTGATGACCGCCTACCGCATCTGTTCGGCAGGCGTAATGGTCGTGTTCGGCGCCTTGGCCAGTTTCGAACTCGTCTGGAACATCGTCGATTTCTTCATGGCCTTCCTCACTGCCTGCAACCTCATCGCCATCGTGCTTTTGGGACGCTATGCCTTCAGGCTTCTCGATGACTACCGCAATCAGAAGCGGCAAGGCATCAAGGAGCCCGTCTTTCATCGCCACCAACTGCCGGAAGTGGAAAACGAGATAGAGTGCTGGGAGTAATCAGAGAGTTATCTCAAACGGTCCTACCGGCAATCCCGTCTGGCTGTAGGCGTTTAGCCGGGTGGGATTGTCCTTCCATGCATGGCGAACGCGGGACGGAGTGCCTTCTACGGGTGATGTGATGATGATCCGGTTACCATCGGCACGTGCCTGCGCATTGTGGAAAGCAGGGCTTGAGGTGACGGCAACTTCAAATTCATAGAGTTCGGCGCAGGGACGCAACGCCTGGTCAAATGTCAGTATGATCGCGTTGCCTTCCACCGCCGTACTGACAATCTCCGGCATGAGTTTCACCTTATTATCATGGTACACCGTGCGATCGAAGCACAGACCGATACGCTCGGCCACTTCACGTTTGCGAAGGGGGTGAATGTCGACGGTCTCGCCTAAGTCGATGGCCGAGGCCAACGCCACATTGTCCAGTTTCTTGGCTACGAGCCGCTGCGCTTCGCGCAACTGTGCCCAGTTGCTGTTCTGCGGTGTAAGCTGTGGTTTGATGGGCGAAGGGTTACCCGTTTGCTGGCGCCCGTCGTAGTTGGCCAGCTGCACCACGACGAACGGCAGCTCCGGCTGTTGCCACAGGGCGCGCCAGTTGTTGATCATCATGGTGAGATAACGTTCGTAGGGGCGTGGATTGCCCACGTTGGACTCGCCCTGATACCACACGATGCCCGACAGGGCGTAGGGTGCCAGGGGATAGAGCACGGCATTGTAGAGTGTCGTAGGCAGATTCTGTAGCGACACATCGGCACTGGGGCACGACGGCATCTCGGCACCTGCATGGTGGAGCCACGTTGTACTGAGAGGAATCACATCCGCAGGCATCGGGTTGATGCTGAGACGGTCGTCGCCGAAAGCAATGAGATAAGGCTTTTCCGGGATGAAGTGTGCTATACCATATTTATTAATAAAGCGGATGGTGATGACGTTGTCACCCTCGCGGAGCAGTCCTTCGGGCAGGTCGTAGCGACGTGGCGGATACTGATAGCCCGTGCTGCCCACCTGACGTCCGTTGACAAAGGTGACATCAGAGTCGAACAGCGTGCCCAGAAGCAGGCGGGCGGGCTTGCCGGCGTGGGCCTTGTCAATGGTCACATGCTGGCGCAGCCAGATGCTTCCAACGATGCCTCTGCCTCCAATTTTTGCCCATTCCATCGAGAATTGTTCCACTTTCTGCCACTGTGAGTCATCGTATCCAAGAGCGGTGAAAAGGGGGCAGACGTCGGACGTCTCACCTCCCACTTTGGTATTCTTCATGCCTGGGTCTTTTTCGTTGAGCAGCATGCTCCACTGGTTGTTCATCCTCATGTTGGCCATCTGCTGACTGCGCACATAGTCATCACTCTGGTAGAGACGCGTGCGCTCCACCAGCATCGGGAATTCGCGGCTGAGAGAATCGGCTGAGATCCACGCCTCAATGGGCGTGCCGCCCCAGCTGTTGACGATGATTCCCTGCGGCACATTACTCTTTTCGAACATACGGCGTCCCAAGAAATAGCCTGCGGCAGAGAAAAACCAGGCGTTCTCTTTGTTGACGGGTTTCCAGTTGATGTTGGTGGCACCTATGTCATTGCGCACGCCGTGTGTGTCGGTCTGGTTCTGTACGCGGAAGAGGCGTATCTGCGGATTCTCGTAGCTGTCGATGTCCTTGGTGTACCAAGGGTAGACGCGCTCAATAGTCACGTCGATGTTCGACTGGCCTGACAAGAGCCAGACGTCGCCAATCAGTACATTGCTGATGGTGACATCGTTGACGGTTAATTCGTAGGGGCCTCCTGCTTTCATCTGCGGCAGGTCTACGCGCCAACGTCCGTCGCTGCCGGCAGTCGTTTGAACCTTCTTCTTGTTCAGTGTCACGGTGATGTCTTCCCCTGCGTCGGCATGACCCCATACGGGGATGGGCTTGTTGCGTTGCAATACCATGCCATTCTGAAACATCCGGGGAAGTTCCACCTTGGCGTTCATCTCAAAAGCGCAGCAGAGGGCTGCCGTCCAAAGGATTATCCATTTCTTCATAATAATGATTTTTTTGCTGTTGCAAATGTACAAAAAACCACGATGAAATGGCGTTATTTTGCATCTTTTTTTGTCAAATGAGATAATTTGAAAGACATCTGTAACATTTTAGCATGTTTTGGTCGATTAATTTTTCTATCTTTGCATGCTGAAATTAATAATTAACCAATAACTATGACAACAAACGAATCAAAAGGCTTCTACAAGCTTTCGTGGTTGCAGCGCATTGGATTTGGCGCGGGCGACCTTGCACAGAACCTGATTTATCAGACTATTTGCATGTATTTGCTGTTTTTCTACACCGACGTCTATGTACTTGGTGGCGATGCAGCACAGTCGGCAGGATTAGCAGGAACGATGTTCCTTGTCGTCCGCTTGGTGGACGTCATCTGGGACCCCATCGTGGGTACTTTTGTTGACAAGCATAATCCTTCCTTAGGAAAATACCGCAGTTACCTTGTCTTGGGCGGCATCCCGCTGACCATTCTGGCCATTCTCTGCTTCTGGGATGGGTTTAAGCCTTCGTTAGTTTATGCTTACATTACATACGTGGGCATGTCGATGCTCTATACCTTAATTAACGTGCCTTATGGAGCGCTGAATTCATCGCTTACACGTGATACCGATGAGATTACGGTGTTGACGTCCACCCGTATGTTCATGGCCAACGTGGGCGGCCTTTGTGTATCGGCAGGCGTTCCCTTGCTGGTGGCTACCCTTGCCAGTGCCGAACTGCCTATTGAGATGGCTCTGTTCATGGGACTGGGTTCGCTGCCTTCTTTCATCTTTATGCCGATGGTTCCTGCCATTAAGAAGAAGGTGGGCAAGAAGAACATGTTCTACATCTTCCTTTCTATTGCCATCTTTGGCATGGCGCTGCTCTATCTCATCAGTCGTGTAGGCACCGTGAAGGATAATATCATTCTCGTTTATGTCGCACAGTTCATCAAGTCTACGGGTGTCATCGTCGCTACGGGTTACATGTGGGCACTCATTCCTGAGGTCATCTCCTACGGTGAGTACACCACGGGGCGCCGCATCTCGGGCATTGTCAACGCCTTGACGGGTATCTTCTTCAAGGCCGGTATGGCACTTGGCGGCGTCGTTCCCGGTTTCGTGCTGTGGCTCGTTAGCTATAAGCCCACTGATGAGGCGAGCAACCTGCCTAAAGACTCTCATGCATGGTTCCTCACCATGCTTATCTTCTCGCTGGTAGGCCTTGCACTGCTGCTCTTCTGCTTCTCGCAGACCAAGGAGCGTGTTGTCATGGACGAAAGTGAGACAAAGAACGTGAAGATCAGTGACCTTTGGACAGAGTTTATGCGCAACCGTCCCCTGCGCGTTATCGCCCTCTTCTTTATCACAGCTTTCGCAATGATGTCCGTAGGCAATGCTGCCGGCGCTTACTTCATGAATGATATGGAGCTGTTGCCTCCTGGTGTACAGGAAGGTATCCGTTGGCTTGTTTGTGTCATCCCAGCCCTTTTGTTGCTGCTTGCCATGTTCATCATCTCCAAGTATGAGTTGAGCGATGAAATGATTGATGACATCAACAAGAAGATAGAAGAACGTAATAAGAATTAACATTTAACACATTCTAATAGATTAAAGAAATATGGCTAAATTACCTCGTTATCTATTCCCGAGTGACTATATGGCCGATCCTGCGGCTCATGTGTTTAACGATCGTCTTTATATCTATCCCAGCCACGACTGGGATGCTGGCGAGTGCTTCGACGATGATGGAGGACACTTCCAGATGAAGGACTATCACGTTTTGTCGTTTGCCGATATTGAAAACGACGAGGCTACTGACCACGGCGTGATTCTTGACGTCGAGCAGGTGCCTTGGGCTGAAAAGCAGATGTGGGACAGCGATGTCGTTGAGAAAGACGGCAAATACTACCTCGTATTCTCAGCAAAGGCATACGATGGCGTGTTCCGCCTCGGTGTGGCCGTGGCCGATCGCCCAGAGGGACCCTTCATTGCCCGTAAGAGTCCTATCCGTGGTTCCTTCTCTATCGATCCTTGCGTCTTCAAGGACGATGATGGAAAAATCTATACCTATTTCGGAGGTCTCTGGGGCGGACAGCTGCAATGGTGGCGCTCGCTTTATCATGGATTCGACACTATCCCCGGCAAATATGGCGACGATAACGGACTTATTGACCTGGGGCCTGCTCCTGACCATAAGACGCAGCTCTTTGCCAAGCCCGACGCACCCGCTCTCTCCAGTCTTGCTGTACGCATGAGCGAAGACATGGAATTTGCAGAGGCTCCGCGTCCTGTGATTATTGTTGACAAGGACGGACAGCCCTTGAAAGCCAGTGACCCGCACCGTTTCTTCGAGGCTTCGTGGATGCACAAATATAATGGCAAGTATTACTTCTCATATTCTACAGGTGACAGCCACTTCCTGTGCTATGCCATTGGCGACAATCCCTATGGACCGTTCAAGTATCAGGGAGTCATCCTGGAACCTGTTGTGGGATGGACGACGCATCACAGCATTGCACAGTACAAAGGCCAATGGTATCTGTTCTATCATGACTGTGTGCCTTCCAACGACATCACACATCTGCGCTCACTGAAGGTGCAGAGACTCTACTACAACGAAGACGGCACAATCAAGCCTGTTGTAAATGAATAAGCATTCACTTGTTTCTGACTATTATTCAACTCACCGAGCCGAGCTGCTGGCGTTTGCCAGCAGCCGCTTAGGTGATATAGATGAGGCGGAAGACCTCGTTCAAAACACCTTTTTACGTATTCTTACTACCGACAAGATGCTGACAGAGCAGACGTTACCTGCCCTTGTCTATACTATCTGCAGAAACCTGATTTATGATTTCTTCCGTCATCGTGCCTTTCGACTCGAATTCGAGCATTTCCTGAAGGGAACAGGAACGGATAAAACCTCGATGGAATCGGTGTTTTTTGCAGAGGATATCATTGAACGTATGGAGAGGGGATTGGTGCGGATTCCTGAAAATTGTCGCGCCATCTACCGTATGCACATTCTCGGCGGTATGCGTGTGAGTGAGATTTCAGCAAAGACCGGGGAGAAATACAAAACAGTGGAAAATCGTTTAGGGCTTGCACGCCGTCACATGCGTCAGTATTTGCGTGCCGTTGTGTAAGCTGCAATTGTCTATTGGTAAATAAGGGTCAACATGTTTGCGGATGCGAATAATTCATTCGCCACCTGTTGAATGTCTGCTGCCTCGACTGCATCAATCTGTTCATACAGAACCTCTATGTCTTTCTCCTTACCGTTGTGGAGGAAGCTCTTTCCGAAATCAAGAGCATAATTCTCACGATTGTCGCAAGCAATGGCTATCTGTCCCTTAATCTGTTCCTTGGCTGCTTGGAGTTGCGTCTTGCTGAGCGGCTTTTCCATCAAATTGTCTAACTGGTGGCGTACCAGTTTGCAGCATTTCCTGACATCCTTCTGATCGCAGCCAAAGTAAACAGCCCACATTCCCGTATCACCGTAGCATACCATCGTGCTATCCACAGTGTAGACAAGTGCGTGACGCTCGCGTAGCGACAGGTTCAGCCGTGAGTTTAGGCCTGGGCCGCCAATGATGTTGTTTAGCAAGTAGAGGGCTATGCGGTGAGGATGATTGATTTCGTATGCGCGACAACCAATCATCACGTGTGCCTGATGGGTGTCTTTCTGGCGTGTGATAACCGTTCCCGCGTTTTCTTTTGTCATGGAGTCGGGTGCGATAATGTCGTCCTTTGGCCTTTTAGTGCCTGAATGACCCATGTCAGCCTTTTCTAACGTTCTTACAATGCGCTTGAAATCTATGTCACCGTAGACAAAGAAAATGGCATTGTCAGGCCTGTAGTGGCACTGTGTAAAGCGCAGGGCATCCTCCGTGGTGAACGTGCGCAGTCGTTCGGCGTTTCCTAATATATTATGGCCTAATGGATGGCCATGGAAAAGAATATTCTCGAATTCATCGTAGATGAGTTCCGCTGGCGAGTCGTTATAGCTTTCTATCTCGTCGCAAATGACTTCTACCTCGCGGTCAATCTCTGACTGTGGATAGCGGCTGTGAAACACAATGTCTGTCAGGAGGTCAACAGCCTTGCTGAAGTGGTTACGATGAATGGCGGCGTAAAACGTTGTGTCCTCTTTGTTTGTGAAAGCGTTCAACTCGCCGCCTACTTTCTCTAAGCAGTTAATAATTTGAAGCGCATTCCTGCGCACTGTCCCCTTAAAGGTGACATGCTCACAGAAATGCGCTATCCCTTCCTCGCCTGGCTTCTCGTTGCGCGTACCGACAGCTATCTGGTAGCCGCAGTAGACAACGGAAGCCGTTGATGGCAAGTGTATAATCCGCAGGCCATTCTTTAAAATGGCCGTGTTATATGTCATTTCACTACCTTTTCAGCCTTGACAGTGCCGTCGCTCATCATCTTCTTGACAATGACAACGCCCTTCTGAGCCTTGTTGATACGGCGACCGTTGAGGTCATAAAGCTGGAGAGCACGAACCTTGGCAGTCTTGGCACTTTCAACGTTTGCGGCAACTGCTTCGTATGCCATAGCGTAGTTGAAACTTGCGGCAGGAGCGGTCAGGAACAACTTAGCTCTGTCGAACTCGTACTGAGCACCTTGACCGAAGTTGACACCGAGAGTCAGCTGACCGTCGAGCACTTCAATGTCCTCAATCTCATTGTCGAAGTTTCCAACATACTGGCCATGGAACTCAATATCCAGCGTAGCAGCGAAGTTCACGTCGCGGTCTTCTTCTTCACCTTCCTCAACGGCAGGTGTATCAGAGGTCTTGGCGTAGCAGAAGCCGTTGGTGTTATCACCCTCATCCCAGTCAACAGCGTCGAGAACGACAGTATAGATACCAGCGGGCAGGTCGGTAATCGTCTGCTCCATGCGTACCTCGCTGTGATACTTTGTGAAGGCAACATCTTCGGCAAGACCTTCAATCTTACGCATGTCGTGGCGCCAGATGGTGTTCAGTTCGGCACTTCCGTTAGGAACAATCCAGCCAGGAACGTTTTCAGGAGAATAGCCATTGTGAGCCTGCAGTGCGTAGATGTTCGGGTTCTTGATGAACACGCTCATGTTGATGCGAGCCGTGGTCTCTTCACCTGTATCCTCATCAATGATGGTCGGGAACAATTCGTTGGTCGGCTCCTTCAGCTGTTCGTAGACCTTCAGCGTGATGAGCTGCTTAATCTTGTCAGCAATAGCATCGTCGTCGGTCATGGCGTTGCCGGCTTCGATAATCACAGGATTATCCTCGCCTACGCCAAGTGACTTCAGCGTCTCAACACCCTGGTTGATACGGTCGGTGAGAACTTTGATACCGGCATCACCAGGGTTGGAAGAACCCTCCTGGAACAGCTCGTTGCAGAGGTCTGCAATAGGCTTCAGCTCATCGTTGGCAGTGGTCAGTTCCTCATCGTCAGTCAGGTTCTTGCCAGCGTACTTGGCGGCAATCTCCTTCAGCTTCAGGTACTGCTCGGTAGCATTGTACTTGGTTTCTGCGTATTCCTCAACAAGCTGCTGAGCTTTAGCGTTGCTCTCGTCGAAGTTGTCAACAAGCGTGCGATGTGCTCTGACGGCCTTCACCTTGGCGTTAAGGTCGATGATGGCAGCGTCGATGACGCTCGGAGCGGTGTAAGTGGCGATTTCAGCCTCGTACTTCTTCAGTGCTTCGGTCAGTGCGGTGAATGCCTCGCCATAGTAGCGCTCAGCGTCGTTCTCGTCCTTGACGACGTTAGCGTCGGCAATAGCAGCCTTCAGTTCCTCTGATTCTTGAGCACCGATGCTGAATGTGATTTCAAACTTCGCATAGTCATTGTCGTCGAGATGCTTCTCGCCGTAGACTTTGTTAATAAGCAGCTTGTGCTCACCGTTTTCGAGGGATGCTGTGCCAGTACGCTTCAGCGTTATTTCCGAAGCAGCGCCGGTAGCAGGCTCCACTATCAGCTTCTCGCTGCCCAGGCTAGCTTCAATCTTCTCGCAGAGAACTTGTTTATCGAACACCAGCTTGAATTCGCTGAGCGTGTTAGGCAGGTTGAATGAGCCGTTCTCGGGGTCGCTGCTCATCAGAGCGGGTACGCCGTAGGTGTAAGGCAGAATGTCGAGACCGCTATTATAGCGTGCGATAAGGTCGAAACTCTCCACGGCTTCGTTGCCTTCTTCGAGGTGGGCAATACGGTACTTTTCATCTTCAGAGTTGGTGAATGTAATGGTTACGTAGCTGCCTTCGCTCAAGTGCTCCATAGCCCATTCCTCATCGGGGAATACGTAGAGCGCACCGGTTATGTCAGCCTCTACAGACTCAATGGGAGCCTCGCTGTTGTCGGCAATCACCTTGAACATGTTCGTGGGCATCATCAGTCGGTTCTTGCCCTCTGCGCCTTTAATCACCAGTCTGACGAGGTTGGTGTAGTAGGGGAAGAGAATCTGGATACCACCTTCGTTGTACTGTGCATCAATTCCGGGTACATAAACCTCGAAGTTGATATTGTCGAAATAGTAGTTGTTGGCATCTTCCAACTCACTCAGGTTGAAAGCAACAGAGAGGAATTTCTTTGACGAAGTAGACTGCTGGCTGCTAACCTTGGCATCGCTATCAAAGCCCTTGGTGTAAGTCTGCCAGTCGGTCGAGAACTGCAGGTCTCCGAACATATCGTAATGGATGTAGTCGCTGGGCTCGGCATGTGCTTGTGTGCTGACCTTTGCATCTGTGTCGGCCTTGTAGTCGAACGTCACGCGATACTTAGTACCAGACTCTATGGGCTCGTTGAAGCGGAACCAGAACTGGTTGTCCCATGCATTCTCATACTTCTGAGTGGCCTCGACCATGATACCACGGCTGCCATCGACACCGATGCCCGGCTTGATTTCCGGGTTGTAGATGGGGCTGTCGTTGCCTTGACCCTCAATGTAGATTTTTTCAAAGAAGCTGCTGTTGTCCTCTTCCTCCATGTCGCAGTTGTTGATCATCGATATCCAGTCGCCATATTCTGACAGCACGGGCTTTTCTTCACCCATCTGCAGAATCTGTACTTTCTGGATGTAGACCGTACCAACCGTCTTACCCATCTGGAACAGGATGTGCTCGTCGCTACCTGTCGAAGTGACGGCAGCTGTGTGGGTGATAGTGTAAATCTTATAGTCGTCAGAAGCCACGAAATCAAGTCTTGCACTACCGCTTGTCCCCCATGTACCGATTGACAAGTTGGCCGTGCCGTCGACATCCGACTTCAGCCAGATTCTAATGACGTACTCTTCACCTTGAGTGGTGTTGAACCAGTCGAGAATGAATGGTTGCAGGTCGGACTCGTTGGCCTGTTCCTGTGTGTTCTCAATTCTGAGTGCACCATCGATGACTTGCACCGTTGCGGTTCCACCACAGAAGTTAGGCTGTTTGTCGGCGTCGCCCATCCAGTAGTAAGGATAGTCGCCGTCAGCCTGTTGAGACCAGTCGCGCTCACCGTTGGGGTCAAGGACCTTCAGTGATTGCGCATTTACTGCGCCTGCCGTGCAAAGCAGCAGGAGCGTCAAAAACGATTTAGTAAATGTTCTCATACTTTTAATGTTTAAAGTTAATAATAATGGAATAGTTTTTGCATTCTTTCGCAAAGGTATATGTTTTTTTTCATACACCTTATGCTCTTTTGTAACTTTTTTTTTCTTTTTTGTCTCACGTCTTCTCTATTTGCACTCTCCGTCACCGTAGACGTAGCATTGCGAATGAGCCGTGTAGTCAAACACTTCCTCGGGACGGAAGAAGCGGCGCACCTCAATGGCGGCGTTCTCAACGGAGTCGGAGGCATGGACGATGTTCTGCTGATTGCTCATGGAGTAGTCGCCGCGAATCGTGCCGGGCAATGCCTCGCGGCCGTTGGTGGGACCTGCCATCTGACGAACCACTTTGACAGCCTCAACGCCGGTGAGCGCCATGGCAATGACTGGTGATGCCTGCATAGAGGCCTGAAGGGAAGGAAAGAAGGGCTTGTCTACCAGATGTGCATAGTGCTCGCGCAGAATCTCATCGCTGAGCTGCATCATTTTCATACCCGAGATACGCAGTCCGCGGCGCTCGAAACGGTTCACGACTTCTCCAATCAGCTGTCTCTGTACACAGCCGGGTTTCAATAATACTAATGTTGTCTCCATAGGTTAATAGTTTTAAAGAATAGTTTTGCAAAGATACAAATATATTTTGAAAAAATGCTTTTTAGTGTCAAAAATTTGGTGGATCGTGTAAAACTTCGTATTTTTGCAGGGAAGAGGCTTTTATACAAATATATAAGACATGAAAAAGTTATTGTTATCATTGGCAGCTGCGACTGCAGTTACAACAGTGTCGGCACAGAAAGTGCTGGTGCTCTACTATTCGGAGACGGGAACGACAAAGGCCGTTGCACAGGAAATTCAGAAGCAGACGGGTGCCGACATCGAGGCCGTGGAGGCTGTGGAGCCTTACTCAGGAAATTTTCAGGAGACCATTCAGCGTGGACAGCGTGAGATGCAGAGCGGCCAGACGCCTGCACTGAAACCGCTGACGAAGAAGGTGTCTGACTACGATGTGGTCTTCCTGGGCTACCCCATCTGGTTTGGCACTTACGCCATGCCCATCGCCACACTGGTGAAGGAGCAGGACTTCGCCGGCAAGAAGGTCGTGCCTTTCTGCACGTTCGGTAGCGGCGGTCTGAACACGTCGAGTGAGGCATTGAGCAAAGCCCTGCCGAAGGCCACCATCATGAAAGGCTACGGGGTACGCACAGCCCGCGTGGCGGCAGCAGAAAAAGAACTCGACCGTTTCCTGAAGGAAAACGGATACAAGAAAGGCAAGGTAGAGAAATGGCCAGACTACTCGGCTCAGCAGCCCGTGACAGATGCAGAGCGCGCCATCTTCGACGCTGCCTGCTCCAGCTATCAGTTCCCCTTGGGAACGCCGCAGACGGTAGGCAAACGCACCACCTCTGACAGCACCGACTATAAGTACACCGTCAGGAGCCGCGGCATGAATGGCGAGGAGTCGACCTCCATCATCTATGTCACCGTGGGCAAAACAGCAGACGCTAAGCCCGAATTCACGGAAGTGGTGCGGTAATCAGCTCTTTTTCACATTATACGCCAGCGCGTATGCCCTCATCTGCTTCACCATGGCCAGCAGGCCGTTGGAGCGGGTGGGAGACAGGTGTTCCCTCAGCCCGATTTCCTCGATGAAGTAAAGATCGGCATCGAGAATCTCCTGCGGTGTGTGGCCACTGAGCACCCGGATGAGCAGCGACACGATGCCCTTTACGATGAGTGCATCGCTCTCAGCCTTAAAGAGAATCACGCCGTCGGCATAGTCGGCCTGTAGCCACACGCGGCTCTGGCAGCCGTCAATCAGGTTCTGCTCCGTCTTGTAGCGCTCCTCCAGCGGCTCTTGTTCGTTGCCCATGTCGATGAGCAGTTGATACTTGTCCATCCAGTCGTCCAGGCCGGCGAACTCTTCGATAATCTCGTCTTGAATGTCGTTGATAGTCATATCTTTTTGTTTTTATTGATCCATACAGTCTGCAAAAGCCCGCGCATAGCGAGATAGACAACCTGTGCCAGCCACAGGCCGTGGTTGCCGAGGGTATCCTTGGTCAACAGGTAGACGGCCCCAAAGGACAGCGTCGCCACAAACGTTGCCACCAGCATGCCGCGGCTGGCGGTGATGCCGACGAAAACGCCGTCCCAGATAAAGGCTGCGGCTCCGGCGGCGGGGACGAGCCATACCCACCAGATGAATTCGCGGGCTGTGTCGCGGACTTGTGGCTCGTCTGTCAGCAGACAGACAATCTGCATACTACCTATTATATATAATAAGGTGAAAGCTGCCGTCACGAAGAGTGCCCAGCGGAAGAGGCGTCGCAGTGTGTCATGAAAAGCCGTAGCGTTGCCCGCACCGAAGAACCGGCCACCCAAAGCCTCGCCGGCGTAGGCAAAGCCGTCCATGAAGTAGCTGAAGAACAGAAACAGCTGCAGCATCACCGTGTTCACCGACAGGACGACGGCTCCCTGGCGGGCACTGGCTGACGTAAAAAACAGATTAACGCCCACCAGACAGACGGTGCGCAGGAACAGGTCGCGGTTGGTCTGGAAAAAGTGGCCGTGGTGACGGAGGTTCCAGGAATCCCGGATGACAGGGAAATGCCGGAAGAGCCGTCCGTAGTGTCTCGCCAGCAGCACCACGGCAGCCAACAGGCCCGCATACTGCGCAATGACCGTTCCGAGCGCCACCCCTTCGATCTTCATTCCAAAGCCGTAGACCAGCATCAGGCTCGCAAGGATGTTCACTATATTCTGCATGATGCTGATAAACATGGGGATGCGGGTGTTCTGCATGCCTATGAACCAGCCCGACAGGCAGTAGAGGCCCATCATGGCGGGAGCACCCCAGATGACGATGCGGAAATAGGTGACGGCAAAGGCCACCACATCGTCCGTAGGTCCCATCAGCCAGAACATGAGCAGCCGGAGCGGTTCCTGCAGAACCATCAGCGTAAGCGCCACGGCCAGCGCCACGACTGTCGAACGTACCAGTATTCTTATGACGTCGTCCAGACGCCGCCCACCGTAGGCCTGCGCCGTCATGCCGCTGGTCGACATCCGCAAGAAACCGAAGAGCCAGTAGACCAGGTTGAAAATCATCGACCCCACGGCCACGGCACCGATAAAGGCCGCATCGCCCATGTGGCCGACGATGGCCACGTCAATCATGCCGAGCAGAGGCACGGTGATGTTCGAGACTATCGAGGGCAGGGCTATCCGAAGTATCTGCTGGTCGCGCTGATTCATTGTGGCTGCAAAGGTAGCGGTTTTCTTCGGGGTCTGCAAGCTTTTGACAAAAAAAATGCGCCATCCTCCGCAGGATAACGCATATCATTTTCAATGATGATTGGCAAAACAAAAAACACATCGTAATTCTGTAGTGCCTCCTCATAATTCTGTGGAGCCTCCCTATGATTCTGCGGAGGCTCCCCAGAAAACTGCGGAGGCTCCGCAGAAATCTGTAGCGCCTCCGCAGAATTTTGGCATTATTTGATAATCCTAAAATCCGCAGATAATCTTTGTCGATAATGGGGCCGATGTAACGGGAAAATAGCTCTCTCACATGAAAGATTCCTCCAAAAGGAGTGTTTTTCTCAGATTTTATTTGTACCTTTGCCATGTAATTGAAGATTCTGCTTGTCCTTAAACGCAGCACTAAGGTAAGTGAAAAATCTGACATGGCCAAATCCTGAGTAACGCACAGACATATGAAAACAAAACTCCTCACCCTCGCGCTGTTGCTCGTCAGTATGACAGCAGGCGCACAAGCCACGGCCATCAACACCGACCGAGGTTTCATTCACCCTGGAGGGCTGCACACGCAGGCCGATTTCGACAGGGTAAAGGCGCAGATTGCTGCCAAGAACCCGACCATCTTGAAAGCTTGGAACAAGCTGAAGAATGCCGAGTATGCCCAGAGCTCTGTGCAAACTTCTCCCGTCGTGACCATTGTCCGTGGTGGCTCTGGCGAAAACTACATAAACGCGGCTCGCGGGGCCACGATGGCTTATCAGAATGCATTGCGTTGGAAGATAGGCGGCACGGCTGCCAATGCGAAGGCCGCAGTCCGCATCCTCATGGCGTGGTGCAACAAGACGACAGCCATCAGCGGCACCAGCGATCAGTGTCTGGCTGCTGGCCTTTATGGTTATCAGTTTGCGCAGGCAGCCGAACTTATGCGCGACTACGAAGGATGGAAGGCAGAGGACATCGAGCAGTTCCGCCAATGGATGCTCACGCTATGGTATCCCAAAGCCATCGATTTCTTGCGAAAGAGAAACGGGACATGGGAGAACAGCGGGAAGTGGTGGCAAGCTCCGGGGCATTACTGGTCGAACTGGGGATTGTGCAATGTCTTGTGCGTAATGTCGATAGGCATTCTTTGCGACAATGTTCAGATATACAACGAAGGCGTTTCCTTTATCAAATACGACCAGGTGGGCAACTACACAGAGCCGCCTACACTGCATGATGCAACGGGTCCCGACGGAACGACTGTGAAGGCTATTCACAACGACGGGCTGACGGAGTTCTGGGGGAACCTTATTGTAACGGATGTAGAGAGCGAACTGGAGACTGGGGCTTATGGCCAATTGGGTCAGATGAATGAAAGCGGGCGCGACACCGGTCACTCGTCGTTGGCGTTGGGATTGGCTGTTGATATTGCCAAAGTTGCCTATAATCAGGGCGACGACCTGTTCGCTTATATGAACCATCGCTTGGCTGCTGGCATCGAATATGTGGCAGCGCAGACGCAAAGCACGGAGGGACTGCCTTGGACGAACTACCATTATGGCTCCAGCGGATACTACTATTCCGATTCTCGAGCATGGTTGATGACAGAACCTGCTCTCGGTGCACAGATGCGTCCCTATTGGGGCACAGTTATCGGAATGTATGAAGGCACGAAGGGCGTCGAGATGCCATTTGCCGAGATGGCTTACAAGGCGATGGGCATCGACGAGGGCGGCAAGGGCTCCACCAGCGGCGGTTACGACCACTTGGGCTATTCTGTTCTGATGAACACCTACGAACCTCAGCTCTGTCCTGCTGATCAGGTGCCTACTGAGCTGTCGCCGCAGATGGAGTACAACGCTACGCTCAGTGCCACTTACATCCCCAGTCTTGCCGGGGAGAAGAAGCGTGGATTGGTAAAGGGGAAGCTAACCAATCACAACGAACTCGGTGCGCTCGTCAACAAATACACCACCAGCAAAAGCGTGCTCCTGCCTCTGGGAAAGACTTTGCGGCTGATGCCCCAACTGCCTGAAGGCGAAGAGGACACGGGGCTGTGGCAGTGGAATACGGGTGAGAGGTCACGCGATATCACGGTCAATACGGACTGGAGCTATGTCTATCGCGTCACCTACACGAATGCCCGCGGCATCCAAAGCCATCTCGCATTCTTCATAGCCACGACCGACGAGGGCACACCTCTTGGAATCGAAAGCCCTAAAGCCAGCTCCTTAAGGAATCATTCAGAGGCCAATGCTTGGTTTGACATAAGCGGGCGAAGGTTGGGAAAGCCAGCCAGGCACAACATCGTTGTTTCGAATGGCAAGAAGACATA
>JAFYDA010000031.1 GCA_017545045.1 Prevotella sp.
CCTGAGTGCAGTTCGTCGCCCGTGAACAACTGTCTGTGAAACAACCTGCCGAAGATACGCAGTCGCAGAGCGTTCGACTGCCGTACATTTGCTGAGGTTTTCAGCCAATAGCCCACTTGTCTCAACACAACACCGCCCACGACGGTCAGCACCAACAGTTCAACCATCCTCAGCACATCGTCAGCCGTTCCCGAGCGGATGGTCTCGTCAATGAATCGCTTGCTGAACCACACCATCAGCAGTCCGAGCACCACCTGCCCGATGCCCGTTACGATGCGCACCGCCGTATTCCAACGGATGCCGCGCGAGTTATGCCAAAGCCATGAAATATAGTGCATAGTGAAGAGTGACAATTCTGTCATCTTGGGATAGTGCTTAATGATAGAGTCCTGTACCTGATGCGGGTGGGTAGCGTCGAAATGACGGACTTCCAAAAATGAATTTCCATCCAGATTACTTCCCAGAAGTCAAACCGCATTAACTGTAACAGACGCCATTTGTTTTCTGAAAATCTTCTCAACGTGCCGTGCTTCTCTCGTTCTGCATGATACCCGAAATTAACGCCCGCCATGATCTCGCGCAACATCCACTCGCCGCGATAGCTGTCGGGCGGACAGAGCATCAGGTCCTCGTCGAGATGGAGCACCTCGTGGAGCACCCACATTAGGGCTGAAGCCGTGAATCTGAGTCCGAAACTGCTGAGATGTGACGCCACCTCCCGTCGGTCTTCTTCTGTCGAATTCTTCAACAGCCAGTAATAGTCGCAGACATGTCGCAGCCCGATGCCGCCCTCCAGGAAGTGACGCTGCACATGGGACAGCTGCATCATGAGTGCAAAACGAACTGAGGGGACATTGAACCCTTCATCCACGGGCTGGCACGAACTGGCAATCTCCTGCTCCAGCCAACGCTGCAGCCGACGGTTGGTAAAGGGATTGAAGTTGCCCGACGAGGGCCGGAAGTGTACTTCCACGACAATATGATCCTTCGTTGGTGGCAGATGGACATGATGGTAGGAGGCCGTGGGCTTTCCCTCGACCGATGTTGAACCCAGTTCAGTCACCAGTCCCAATTCCATGAGCAGAGCTACGACGCCCTTCTTTCCACCTTCCACCCAGATGTCGATGTCGCCGACTTGCCTCGAAAGTCTGTCGGGATAGAGCCGCGCATTAGCCTGACCTTTCAGGATGGCAGTCTTTCGCCCTTGCTCTGAGAACAGCCGTGTCAGTCGTGCCGATTCCTGATTAAGAAGTTCATTCATGCCATTGATGACATCGGCCTCATATATCCATTGTAGTAAGAGTTCCATGGGTGGCTGTTGACTGGCAGGAAGCTGCGCCACTGCGCCATAGATGACACCCGTCAGCGACTGACGAACTGCCTCTTCATGCAGCCACTGCCAGTCCTCAGCAGTAGCTGCGAAGTCTTTCTGCTCTGTCAATCCCATCGACTGGCGCAGCAGCTGGAAAAGCTGTTCTTGGTGCAGTTTCTTCATATCCTACTACTTATTATTTGAAACGCATCTCTACTTTTCTATCACTCCCTCTTTGTCCCACTTTTCGAGGATGTCCGCCACGCTGGAGCGGGCTTCTTCGGCTGTTACGTCGTATTCCTCGCAGAGCCTTTCGGTCAAAGATTCCACCGTGAAGTCGCCCTGTGTCTTCGCTTCTTTCCACAGCCATGCGGCACTTTTGTTCAAGGCCAATATCTTTCTGAAATCGATGGCTTTGAGGCCTTCACACATAATCACGTTCTCGCCGCACACCTCGCGCAGCACAAAATCTTTCTTTATTCTCATAATCTCCTATATATTGCTAATAAGTATCTTCTTATGGGGCGCAGCCAGTACCACAGTTTTGCAGCACGCACTCGCCACCTACTATATAAATCACGTTTTTTATTGTCGGCACTCACCACATGCGTCACACGAGCCTTGACATCTTTGAGCAGACAATGTTCCGTACCTTTCACATTGCCGTCTCCCATCAGCGTCACACGGTCACCGCCGATGTTGATGATACGGTGTACGACGTATCTATTGCCATCTACCCATGCCAACACCACGTCGCCTACGGCTGTCAGTCCTGGCGCATGCAGGATGACGCTCTCCTTGCCACCGATGATAAACGGCAGCATGCTCTGCCCGTCGACCGGCAGCGTCACACCCACCCCTTCTCTCACCAGCCTTATCGCCTCCTCTATAATATAGTCACTATTACTATTCACTTTTCACTATTCACTTTTCACTTGTGCGCAGCACACTCTTGCCGCCTCTTCATCCGGCAGACATTCCAGATGCCACACCGCCACATTCGATGCTAATGCGTTCTCCGTCTGGTGCAGACCGTCGGCAATCCGTTCGTCCCAGCGCTTGCCGCTGATGCTCGCCATGAGGGCGGTATAAGCTTGCAGTCCACCGAGACGTTCTATCTTGTTATAAGGTGCCTGACTCAGCACCACAATGCCTCCCAGGGGATAGCTCACGTTGCGATAGCAGGGCGTCTTACCGCTCCACGGCGAGCCATACACCACGGCGGTTTTCCGCTCTATCCTCACCACGGGATTGTCGTCATTCACCAGTTCCGACCCTTCGATATACTTAAGCCACAATCTCGCGTGCGTGCTTTTGCCCGTGCCGCTGGGCCCGAGAAAGAGATATGCCCGCCCCTGATGGCTCACCACGGCGGCATGGAAGAGCGCCGTCTGCTGGTCGGCCGTAGCCAGGGCAAAGAGCACCATCAGGGCATTGTCGATAGCCATCTTCGTGTGCTTGCCGGTGGTGATGAGCCGGCCCTTGCTGTAGTCGGCAGCGCAGACCAGCCAACCGGCCGTTTCCTCCCACCAGCGGTATTCGAAAACGGGCTCACCATCAGCGGTCATGCCACATATGATGGTCTGTCCCTCTTCCTCCTGCCGCAGCTCCTCGGTGTAACAGGGGGACGGTTCTTGCGTCCCTTCGGTAGCAAGCGGGCAAAGCCCGAGCGCTTTTGTTACATCGACTTCGAGCGATGTAATGCAAGTGCTATCCCCTTGTATTGCAAACGGCTCATAGTTCGTCATCAGCTTAAAGACCTCTGCCTCTCCGCTGACGCCGATCATATGCCCTGCCACCTTATAATATCTCGTTTCCATCATTTACGGCCACAAAGATACAAAAGAATATCGAGAAAACAAACGTTTTCCCGATAATTCTTTCACTAAAAGATCCGTGTCACAAATTGTCCTGTCCCCAGTGTGACATGTTGTGAAGAACGGCTTCTTCGTGAAAACTGATGAGAAGTGGGAGAAGGTGAGGTATGTTGAGATTCTGTGGGTGAGAGCCTTCGAGAATGGGAGTGTCGTGTTCCTAACCGACGGGAAGAGCCTAATGGTGAACCATCGGCTGTGGCGGATTGAGGAAATGTTGACAGAGCATCCGAACTTCGTACGCATCAACAGGTCGGAGATTGTCAATCTGAATGCCATAGATGGCTTTGAGGGTAATTGCTACTACATTGGCAAGAACCCACTGTATGCTACTGGCGATTACCGCCAGCGTATGGAAGGAGTGTTCATCAAGGCGAAGCAGCAATGATGACGTAAAGACAGAAAAAAGCCGCCCGGAAGTCCTTTTATGAGGACTCTCGGGCGGTATTGTCTTGCTTTGGTCACGGGATGCGAGTATCAGGACTTACAGTCCGCAAAATCGCATTTCAAATGCTTATATTCACTGCGGTCGGATTCTTGCGTCCCTTCAGTAGCAAGCCAGCAGAGCTGGAGCGGCAAATCCTACCGAGCGGGGCACCTAAATTGCGCAGTATCTCTGCATTCAGTTGTATTGCGGTCATAACTTATTTATTTTATTCTGCTGCAAAGATACGATTAAGTGAGCAAAAAACCAAATTTTATGTGAGTTTTTTCGTTTTCCTCCC
>JAFYDA010000032.1 GCA_017545045.1 Prevotella sp.
ACGTGACGAGATTACCGACGTCCTTTTCCCTTTGATGCTCTTCGAAGGCTCTTTTGACGAAGGAAACGTCCTCGCCGACAATATGTGGCAGAACGTGATGTACCGTTTGCAGACCGTGAGTCGCCGCGAGCACTACACGCCGATGGAAATGCAACTGGCTCTGGCCTACATACAGACGCGTTTTGCGTATTATTACATGTCATACGCCGAGAATCGCAGATATGCACTGATGAAACAGAATCAGCACGAGAGTGCAGAGTGGCAAAACCTCGCTGACGCGAAGAACTACTATCATCTGTACCGTATTGACTTCGACAATCCCCTGCTCTTCGTCAGCAGTGACTTCCCATATCTGCTCAACCGCATCCAGTATGCCCAACCTGCCACGCAAGCCTTATTCAGCACCGCAGGTCAACAGCGGATGGATAATTACTATGCGGTTTTGCGTGAAATGCTCGGCAGCAAGGCCAACACACTGATAGCGCAACTTTGTTTGTACCAGCAGATGTTGACGGAGTCCCGCAAATGGCAGACAGATAAAGAGTCGAAATATACGATGTTCAGCAACACATTTACGCATCCCCACGTCAAAGCCAGGGCCGATGAATTCTACTCTCGATTGATGGCACAGACGGAATTGGCAACGCCTATTCCTGACGCGCCGATGGCTGACCTCATCCGCTCACTCTCGGCCAAATACCCAGGCCGTGTCCTCCTTATCGACTTCTGGGGTATGGGCTGCGGTCCATGCCGCTACGCTATTCAGGAAAGCAAGGAACTTCGTGCCGAGATTGCGAAAAGAGAAGATGTGAAACTTGTCTTTATTGCTGGAGAAAGGACGACCGAGGGTAGCGATGCTTACAAGAAATACGTTGCTGAGTGGCTGGCCGACGAAGAGACCGTCTGTGTAACCAATGCCGACTTCACCCGCCTGCAAGAGTTGTTTCGCTTCAATGGCATTCCACACTACGAGACCATCACCCCCGACGGCCGCCGCGTCCGCGATGACCTCCGCATAGATGGATATGACAACTTCGATTACGAACTGGAGCGGCTAAAAGAGAAACTCAAATAAAAACGAAATGAACGTGAACAAGAAAACCATCATCACCATCCTGCTTGCCCTCGTCACAATGGTGGGGCAAGCACAGACATTCACTCCTGTTGTGGAGGACAGCATCGATTTCGTCATCACCGGCACGACGACCAGCAATAACGACAGCGTGGCTACATTCCCATGTGCTCCGCATGGACAAAGTGTGAAGTTCCCCATCCAAGACGGAAGGTTCACGGTCACAGGCCGACTGCCACGCAATACGTTCTTCCAGATAGGTGACAATGAAGGTAACGACCTCCGTTTCATCGTGGACGATGTGCCCACTGAAATCAACCTCGTTACAGGAGAGGTAAAGGGCAGCGACCAGCAACAGCGCTTTATCCAATGCCAGATGCGCGAGCGGGATATTGACAAGGTGGTGGAACCGTGGTGGGAAGGTCTAAGCGACGAAGAGAAGGACAGAATCATTATGATGAGTGGAAACGGACTATCCGATGCCACGGCAAAGGATAGTGCGAACTTTGAGAAGTATGAAGACTTTATGGGCGATAGGGCAGCGCTTATCAGAAAGAACATCAGAGAGAACAAGGACAACATCATTCCTGCCTGGTATCTCTATACTGGTCACGACGGGATGACGTTCGATGAATTGCGAGAGTTCGTCTGCGAGGATGTACCCTATGCCCATCATCCCGCAATGGAGCGTCCTTGGAAGTTATATTGGGGCAGGCTTCAGCAGTCGAATCTCACGGGCAAACCCTTTATCGACTTCGAGGCCGAGGCTCCCGACGGCACCAAGCACCGCCTTTCAGAATACGCAGGACATGGCCAGTATGTATTGATTGATTTCTGGGCTTCATGGTGCGGCCCCTGCATCGCTTCCTTCCCATTCATGAAGCAAATCTATGCTGCCTATAAAGACCGTGGTCTTCATATCGTTGGTGTTTCTTGCGACAAAGACCACAACGCATGGCTAAAGGCTCTTGATAAGCACCAACTCCCATGGACGGCTCTACTCAGTTCTTCCAGCAAAGGCAATGCACTTGACCTTTATGGTGTTTCAGGTATCCCTACTGTCATCCTCATAGCTCCCGACAGCACAGTTATCGCCACAAACATTAAAGGCAAAGAACTGAAAGCGAAACTAGAAGAGATTTTCCCAGACAACCAATAAAAGGAAATAAACATGAACAAGCAAACCATCATCACCATCCTGCTTGCCGTCATCGCAGTGGCGGGGCAGGGGCAAGTGAAATGTCACGTTGTCGGTACTGTTGGCGACGGCGTGGAGCGCCAGACTTTCTATGTCGCACAGCAAGGCACAGCAGACAATGATGACGCGAAATGGACAGAGGTAAACGTCAAGGACGGTCGTTTCGCCCTCGACATCGTAGCCGACACTACGGAGATGTACGAAATGATAGAAGACTATTGGCAGGGCGGACATTTCGCTCTCTTCCTTGTGGAGAACGACACGGTGCGCATTGCTATTACGCCCGAAGACGATGATGCTCGTCTGGAAGTTATCGCTGGAGGACCTGAGCAAGAGAAGTGGCTGACGATGCAGCGTATGTCCAAAGCCCTTTTCGGGCAAGAGGCAGAGGTGATAGAGCACAAACTCGATTCCCTGTATGAGGATGACCATGTCTATTCCGAGGCTTACAGGCGCTTGATGGAGGAGCGCGAAACGTATGACCGTGCTAATCCCGACCACGTTCACGCCCTTGAAACCATCTACGCCCGGATGGACTCTATGAAGCACGACAAGAGTGCCTATTCGCCCGAGGCCCGCAAATTGATACTAGCGGATGACTCGCTCCATGCGCAGGTTGACGCCTGGACAAAAGCCTATAAAGCCGACCATCCGATGCTCTACGGGTTGCTCTACTTGGAGGCGAGAATGCTTTATGCATACGATGACATCAACGAGGTTCAGCCTTATCTTGACGAATACCACCAGCTATATGAACGCCTCTTCCCGGAGCATCCCGCCCACCAGCGCATTGCCTTGAAAGAACGTGGGCTCCGCCTGCAACCAGGACAGCCCTACTTCGACGATTACGAAGCCGCAACTGCCGACGGAGAGACCGTCAGCGTCGGCTCGCTTTATCGTGGACGGGTGGCCATCATCAACATGTGGGGGTCATGGTGTGGCCCGTGTCGCGCCCATGCCAAGGCCCTCATCCCCATCTATGAAAAATACCGCGATGCCGGGCTGACCGTCGTAGCCATTGCCCGCGAGTGGAACATGGACTCCTTCCGCCGTGCTATGGAGCGCGACCAGTACCCGTGGCCCAGCCTCGTGGACTATCAAGACCGCTACGGTGTATGGGAGAAGCATGCCAACAAGAACGGCTCTGGTAAAATCCTGCTCATCGACCGTGACGGCACTATTCTCTCAACCTCCAACGATGCAGAGGAATTGGAGCCGATTATCAAGAAAGCATTAAACATCGAATAAGACATGAACAAGAAAACCATCATCACCATCCTGCTTGCCGTCATCGCAATAGCGGGGCAGGGGCAAGAGCCGTTCTTCTGCACAGATTCGGCAGTTGTCCGAGGACGTATTGTTGACTATTCACCGACGATGAGCTTTCAGAATCTGACGGTACAGGTGACGGACATCTTCACGGGAGAGTTGAAGACAGCGACTGCAGAGATACGGGAAGATGGGACGTTTGAGAAGCGGCTGTTGTTGCATCATCCAATCCTCAACTGGTTTTACACGAGCG
>JAFYDA010000033.1 GCA_017545045.1 Prevotella sp.
GCTCCCGGCAAGACCGCCGAGCAGAACCTGCGCTTCGCCACCTTTATCGTAGAGACGCTAATGGGCGTGTATAAGCACAACGGACTGTTGAAGGCCTCTATCATGAGTGCCACCAACGCCCATCGTCTGGGTGCCAACGAGGCTCCTCCCGCCATCGTCTCGTCCTTCCTTGGCAAGCAGGTCTCAGAGCTGCTTGACCACATCGAGAAGGCTGATGTGGACGACATCCTCGCCATGGCCGGCAAGCAGGGTCTGAAGATGGACATCCCCGAGATTCCCGAGCTGTTCATCGACAATACCGACCGCAACCGCACTTCGCCCTTCGCCTTCACCGGTAACCGCTTCGAGTTCCGCGCCGTGGGCAGCGAGGCCAACTGTGCCAGCGCGATGATTGCCCTCAACAGCGCTGTCGCCGAAGCCCTCGTTTCGTTCAAGAAGCGTGTGGATGCCAAGATTCCTGAGTTCGAGAAGAAGCTCGCAGGTACTGGCCACTCGGCCACGTTCCACGCCATCATCGACGTGCTACGCGAGGATATCAAGACCTGCAAGCCCATCCGCTTCGACGGCAACGGCTACAGCGACGAGTGGGTGCTGGAAGCTGGGAAGCGCGGTCTCGACGTAGAGAAGTCGTGCCCGAAGATTTTCGAGCGTTATCTTGACCCCGAGAGCATACAGATGTTCGAAAGCCTCGGCGTGATGACGAAGAAGGAACTTGAGGCCCGCAACGAGGTGAAGTGGGAGACTTACACGAAGAAGATTCAGATTGAGGCCCGCGTCTTAGGCGACCTCTCGATGAACCACATCATCCCCGTGGCCACCCGCTACCAGAGTGCCCTGCTGAAGAACGTGGATAGCGTATCCACCGTCTTCCCCATCGACAAGGCCGAGAAGCTGAACGCCCGTAACCTCAAGATCATTGAGGAGATTGCCGAGCGCACCTCTGCCATCGAAAAGGGCGTGGAGGAACTGGTCAACGCCCGCAAGTTGGCCAACAAGATCCAAGACGAGCACGAGAAGGCCATCGCCTACCACGACAAGGTGGAGCCGTTCCTCGACAGCATCCGCTACGAGATAGACAAGCTCGAACTCATCGTCGACGATGCCCTCTGGCCACTGCCGAAGTACCGCGAATTGTTGTTCATAAGATAAAAATTTGTGGGGCTGTGTCAAAAGTGAAGAAAAATACGCCAAACTACGGTCCGAAGGGCTACGGACTATCAGTCCGTAGCGGCGCGGACTATCAGTCCGAAGCCTTCGGATTTTTACAAACAGGCTCCATTTTTTGACACAGCCCTTTACTTATTCGATACTCTCAATGCGGAGTTTCAACAGGCCAGCAGGGACACGCACTTCCACGGTGTCACCGACCTTCTTGTTCAGCAAGGCCTCCGCAATGGGCGATTTAATGGAAATCTTGCCCTCACGCAGATTGGCCTCATGAGGACTGGCGATGATATAGGTCATCGTGCTTCCCGACGTCAGATTAGTCATTTGTACCCTACTGAGTAATCTTACGCTACCTGTGGCAAGCCGCGATGTGTCTATCACCCGTGCATTCTCCAGCACACGCTGCTTGAAGCGTATCCTGCCTAACAGACGCGACTGTTCACGCTTGGCGGCATGGTATTCAAAGTTCTCGCTCAAATCTCCTTTATCGCGAGCCTCAGCAATAGCCTCTCTCACCTGAGGCAACTCCACACTCTCCAACTGATGCAATTCGGCCACAAGTTTGTCGTAGCCCTCTTGTGACATATATTCCATAATATCAATTGCCTATTCTTTCTTCATGTATTCAGCATACCACTCGGCGAACTTCCTTAATCCCTCGCGGAGCGTGATCTGGGGAGTAAAGCCGAAGTCACGCTGAAGGGCAGTGGAATCAGCATACGTGGTAGGCACGTCGCCTGGCTGCATGGGCACGAGCTGCTTGTGAGCCTCGAAGTCATAGTTCTGCGGAAGAACACCTGCACGGACAAGCTCCTCCTGCAAAATCTGGACAAAGTCGAGGAGATTCTCGGGCTGGCCGCCTCCGATGTTGTAGATGGCATAGGGAGGAACGGGAAGACCGTCGTCGCCCTTGCAGCGGGCTGGTGCACCTTGCATGACACGGAAGACGCCCTCAACAATGTCATCGACATAGGTGAAGTCTCTGCGGCAGTTGCCATAGTTGAAAATCTGGATGGTTTCACCCTTTAACAGCTTATTGGTGAAACCGAAATAGGCCATGTCGGGGCGGCCTGCGGGGCCATAGACGGTGAAGAAGCGCAGTCCCGTGGTGGGGATGTCATAAAGTTTGGAATAGCAGTGGGCCATCAACTCGTTACTCTTCTTCGTGGCAGCATAGAGCGACACGGGGTTGTCCACACGGTCGTCAGTACTGAACGGCACCTTCTTATTGCCACCATATACGGAGCTGCTGCTGGCATATACAAGGTGCTGGACAGGATAATGGCGGCAGGCTTCTAATATATTGTAAAAACCAATAAGATTGCTCTGGATATAGGCATCGGGATTCTCAATAGAATAGCGTACGCCAGCCTGTGCCGCCAAATTGACCACCACATCAAACCGGTATTGACTGAAGAGGCCATCAACCGTTGCCTTATCAGCAATATCACCGCGTATGAAGTGATAATCAACTTTCAGTTCGTCACTTTGGGCTTTTAACTGCATAAGCCTGTATTCCTTGAGCGCAGGATCATAATAGTCGTTCATATTATCGACATTGACTATTGTGGCTCCCGGCACTTCAGCGAAAAGTCGCTTGATAAGATTACTTCCAATAAATCCGGCTCCGCCGGTAACAAGAATTGACTGCATAAACAAAATTATATCTTTTCAATTAATACTAAATGAATCACTCTATATCATTGACTGTTTCTTTCCTACTATACAATAAATCTAAAAAGGAACCAAATGACAGGCACCAGAAGAGCCGGCAGAAGATTAAGCGTCTTGCAGTCCTTCAGGTTAAGCAACGAAAGCCCACTACCTGTAATGAGCAGTCCACCAACAATGAGCAACTCCGACATGAGCGCGTCACTAATGGCAGTACTGGATACATGAGCCACAAGCCAGAACAGGCCTTGCCAGCAGAACAGCACAGGAGCTGCCAAGACCATGCCAATGCCATAGGTTGAAGCAAAAACCATTGACGAAACGAAATCGAGCGTTGCATTAGTAAAGAGGAATGTATGGTCACCTTTCAGTGCAGAGATAACCGGCCCGAGCATCGACAATGGTCCGATGCAGTAAAGCAGGATAGCCGTGGCCAGACCGTCAGCAAGGCGGTGATTTCCATTTCCATCCTTCTTTATCTTGTCTATCAGCCGTTTAAACCGTCCATCAATATCAAGGGCTGTGCCGATGATACCTCCTAACGCCAGGGAAATAATGAAAAGTACAGGGTATTCTGACTGTGGAAAGTGGCTGATAGTAGCATTGAGCCCGATGGCCAGCGATGCCAGCCCCAGTCCCGTATAAAGAACCTCCTTATACTTCTCCTTAACGCCACGATGTAACAGGCTACCGATAATGCTGCCTGCGATGATGGTGGCGGTATTGACAATGGTTCCTATCATTCAGTCAGCAACACTCGAAATAACATTTGTGGAGCTGGAGGGAGTCGAACCCTCGTCCGCACAAGGAAACCATACGCTTTCTACACGCTTATCCTGGCCTTTATTTTCGTGCCGTGACAAGACCCAAGCCACCAATCACGGCCTTAGCTCCTAAAACTTCATCCGTGCATCGGAGCCTACATGGACTATTTCCGATTTAACCTGCGCCGCTTGATCTTTGGATTCGGAACAACATCCTCGGAGCGACGTCTCGTTCTCTCACCTTGTAAGAGAATAAAGCCAGTAATCTACTGTACTTCGATTAGGCAGCGAGAGCGTAACGTGTTTCGCCAATTAAATTTGCGCTGACTCAGATTATGGAGGGAACCAACAAGCCTCCGCGTGCTTACGTACCATTTCATCTCGCCGTCAAATCCAGTCAACCCCGAGTGAATGAATCACGTAATTTCAGCGCAAAGGTACACATTTTTTCTTAATCCGCAACATTTTTACGAAAAAATATGTACCTTTGCAGCGTTTTTGCCTTGAAGGCACAATAAATTGTGCTGTTCATGGTTATATATATATTATAATAAGGTAATGTCTAATATCTCAATATGAAACGATTTGTAAATCTATTACTGTGCCTTGCACTTTCTGTCTCATACTCATGGGCTCAGTCAAGTATGACAGACAATCAGGTAATGGACTTCGTCATCGAACAGAATTCCAAAGGTGCGTCCCGTCAACAGATTGTGACGCAGTTGATGCAACGCGGTGTCACCATAGAGCAGATACGCCGTATTCAGAAAAAGTATCAGCGGCAGATTAAGAACGGAGCATTGGGGGCCGACGACATCACAGCCGGATCAAAGGACGTGAAGACCCGCATGCGTGAAGCCAACGGCGAAAAACGCCCTGAGCAGATAGAACGTGAAAAACGCAATGCATCAAGCTACCGCATCAAGGACGGCCGTCAGAAGACAAAGAAGAACACATACGACAACGAGGACATGGAGTATGTGGAGATGGACGAGGCGATGGACTTCATGATGCCCGACTCGCTGAAGTATTTCTATGAAGAAGAAGAACCCAAAGGCCGTAAGATTTTCGGCCACGACGTGTTCAACAACAAGAACATGACTTTCGAGAGTTCCATGAATATCGCCACGCCGCAGAACTACCGGCTCGGTGCCGGCGATGTGGTGAACATCGACATTTCAGGCGCATCGCAGCAAAGTGTCAGCGAGACCATCACCCCCGACGGTACCATCACGATAGAGGATATTGGTCTGATTCATCTGGGAGGCCTCACCGTCAATCAGGCAAAAAGCCGTCTGCGTCAGCTCATCGGTCCACGCTACCAAGGCTCCAGCATCGAACTGTCGCTGGGTCAAACACGCACCATCACCATCTCGGTGACAGGTGAGGTAAAGATGCCCGGCACCTACACCATGTCGGCCTTTGCCACCGTCTATAACGCCCTTTACATGGCTGGCGGTCCTAACGACATCGGAACGCTGCGTTCTATCAAGGTGTTCCGCGGCGGACGCCTCATTTCAACGGTCGACGTCTACGCTTTCCTTCTCAACGGCAACCTGACGGGCGACGTCCGTTTACAGGACAACGACATCATCACCGTTGGCCCATACGAATCACTGGTGTGCATCACGGGTAAGGTGAAGCGCCCCATGTATTACGAGATGAAGCCGACGGAGAGTGCCGCAACCCTACTCCGCTATGCCGGCGGATTTACTGGCGATGCCTTCACCAAGTCCATCCGCGTCAACCGCAAGGCCGGTGCCCAATACTCCGTCTTCAACGTTGGTGAATTCGACATGAACGACTTCCGTCTAATGGACGAAGACTCTATCAGCATTGACTCCACTATCGTGCGTTATCAGAATATGATTCAGGTTATCGGAGCCGTCTTCCGTCCCGGCATGTATCAAGTGGGGGGAAGTATCAACACCGTGAAAGCCCTGATTGAGGCGGCTGGCGGACTGACCGAGGAAGCCATTGGGCAACACGGCGTCATGCACCGCACTAAAGCCGACCGCTCGTTGGAAGTCATCAGCGTCGACATCAGCGGCATACTCAACGGCACGACGCCCGACCTGCCCATCAAAAATGAAGACGTGCTCTATATTGCCAGTAAAGAGGAGCAGGAAACCGACAAGACAATCACCCTGCATGGCGAGGTGGTTTATCCCGGTATCTACAAATACGCTGCCAACGAGACGATAGAGGACGCCATCCTTCAGGCAGGCGGTCTGACCAATGCCGCCTCGCTGGCCAAGGTCGACGTTGCCCGTCGCATCATCGACGCTGAAGCCACGGAAGCCAGCGATACCCTGGCCTTCACCTACAGCTTCAGCATTGACAAAGACTTCAAGCTCAGCGAGAGCAATCAGTTCACCCTTCAGCCATACGATGAAATCTACGTCCGCCGCAGTCCCAAATACAACGAACAGCAAAACGTCACCGTAGAAGGTGAAGTCCAGTTCAAAGGCAACTATACGCTTACTAACAGCCGTCAGCGACTGAGCGAGATTATCCAGCAAGCCGGTGGTCTCACCAAGCGTGCCTATCCAGAGGGTGCCAAGTTGCTGAGAAAAATGACGCAAGAGGAACGCGAACAGATGGAGACCATGCTCCGCACCGCACAGCGAAATTCCGGCAGTGACTCCATTGACGTCAAGAAGCTGCTGACAATGACCAATTTCCCCGTTGCCATAGAGTTGGACAAGGCTCTGGCAAATCCTGGCAGCGACGACGACCCCTACCTGCGCGAAGGCGACCGCATCGTCGTTCCGCGTTACACCAGTACCGTCAGTATCAACGGCGAAGTGCTCTACCCCAACACCGTGCGCTACAAGGCAGGCGAGAAAGCCGACTACTATATCGACATGGCCGGTGGCGTCAGTTCCACGGGCAAGCGCAGCCAGACCATTATCATCTACATGAACGGTATGGTGGCCAAGGCCGACCGCAAGCACAAGCCAGCTCCCGGCTGTCAGATTGTCGTTCCCACGAAAGCCAGGAAGCGCAGTCTGGGTCTGACGGAATGGCTCAGCATTGGTACGAGTACCGCGTCTATCGCCACTATGATAGCCACCATTGCTAACCTGATAAAGAAATAGCGCAGCATTATGACAGAAGAGAATAAGAACATACAGTCAGATGTTATTGACCTTCGTATTATCGTCAATAATATATGGAAACGAAAGCGCCTTTTCTTCAAGGTTCTTCCTATCGTCTTCATCTTATCGTGTCTGTTTATTGTCAGTTTCCCAAGATATTATACAACAGATGTCAAACTGGCACCCGAGGTTGACAACAACACAACAGGCGGGACTTTGACATCGCTGGCCTCTTCATTTGGCATTGATTTAGGACAGATTCAGACAACCGATGCCATTTCACCCCTACTCTATCCCGACTTGATGGACGACAATGGTTTCGTGGCCAGTCTTTTTAAGATTACCGTCAAGAGCGCCGACGGCGAAATCAACACCAACTACCACGACTACCTAGCCAAACACCAGGCATTTCCTTGGTGGGATTATCCCATAGAGTGGATACGCCAGCTACTTCCCAAGGCAGAACAAGGCGGCTCTGCGTCGGGCTATGATCCTTATTACTTGTCACGGCGGGAAGACGGCCTCATGAACTTGGCAAGAGACAACATTCTGTTCAGCGTTGACAAAAAGACCGACGTCATCACCATCAGCGTGACAGCTCAGGACGCATTGATCAGTAAGACATTGGCCGACTCGGTGACCAAGCGGCTACAGTGGTTTATCACCGACTACCGCACCAACAAGGCCCGCATAGACTACGAATACTATAAGCAGCTGACCTACGATGCCAAGCAAGAGTACGAAAAAGCCCGCCAGCGCTACGCCAGCTCATCGGATGCCAACACGAAAATAAGCCTCCGCAGCGTCGAGCTCAAGCTGGAAGACATGGAAAACGACATGCAACTGAAGTTCAATGCCTACACCGCCTTGAGCACCCAGCTCCACGCTGCCCATGCCAAGGTGCAGGAGCGTACGCCAGCATTCACCATCCTCAAGGGCGCCGCCGTGCCTATCAAGCCCACGGGTCCGAAGCGAATGATTTTCGTGCTGGCAATGCTGATATTCGCTTCCATTGGCGTTGTAATCTATATCATAAAAGACGACATCCTCGCTTCGCTCAAAAAGTAGTCTTTCCTGATGGAGCCGACCAAACGTATCATCGTAAATACCGGGGCGCAGTACACTAAGGCCATCTCCAACACGTGTCTGTCGCTATATTCCACGCGACTGATTCTGGAAGCGCTTCAAGTCACCGACTTCGGTATCTACGCCTTGGTAGGCGGTGTGGTGGCCATGCTTGGCTTCATCACCAATGCGCTTGTCATCACTACACAGCGCTACGTGTCGTATTACAATGGAAAAGGCGACTATGAATACGTAAGAAAAATCTTCTCCAACAGTCTTCTGCTGCACATTCTCTTCGGCATAGCCATTGCCTGCATACTACTCCTGTTGAAGGGCTGGCTCTTCAGCAGTGTCCTCAACATTGTCCCCGAACGTATAGACACAGCTCGGAGTGTCTATCTCGTCACCGTCCTCATGCTGTTCATCACCATTCTCACAGCTCCTTTCAAGGCGCTGTTCATTGCCCACGAGAATATTGTCTTTGTTTCCGTGGTTGACATCTGCGACGGCATCATCAAGCTATTCATCGCCATCGGACTGGCATACGTCTCTGCCGACAGACTGCTGGTCTACGCCTTCCTGATGGCCGGCATCCAACTGCTCAACCTGCTGGTTTTCTCCCTTTACGCACGCTTCAAGTATGAGGAATGCCACCTAAGAGTACACCGCCGCGACGTTGACCGCCAAGCCATGAGCCAACTGACTGGTTTTGCTGGATGGACGACCTACGGAACCGGAGCAGTGGTGGCACGCACCCACGGCATCACCGTCATCATCAACCACTTCTATGGAACGACGGCCAATGCAGCTTACGGTATTGCCGCCCAGGTGACCAATGCCGTCATCTTTGTCAGCTCGTCCATCATCAATGCTATGAACCCTCAGATCATGAAGGCAGAAGGCATGGGCGACCGTCAGAAGATGCTGCATCTGGCTGGCCAGGAAAGCAAATACTCCGTCATGCTACTGGCGCTGGTCTCCATACCTATTATGATGGAAATGCCGTCCATTCTCAGCGTGTGGCTGCCCCAAGTTCCTCCCCACACCGTGATGTTCAGCCGTTTCGCCATTGCCATCTGCCTCATAGACCAGTTTACCATTGGCCTGAACGCCGCCAACCAGGCTCAAGGGCACATTGGGCCCTACACGCTCATCATGTACACGCCCAAGTTGTTGAACCTCCCCTTCGCATGGTTTCTGCTGTCCTACGACTATTCGCTGGAAGCGGTGATGTGGTCAATTTTCATTGTCGAGTTTGTGACAGCCGTCCTTCGCCTGCCCTATCTGAAGCGCACCGCCGGACTTCGCATCCGTCAGTTCATGCGCCACGCCGTCCTCCCCGTCGTGCCCATCATCGTCATGTCGATAGCCGCCTGCTGGTGCTGCGACAGGCTGTTTCATTTCCCCTTTAGCTTCCTGATAACGTTTGCCGTGGCCATCCTTGCCGGAATGGTTACGGCGTGGGCCGTCACCCTCACCACATCCGAACGGGCCTACATTGTGCGGCTCATAAAAACAAGGATTGGCAAATGAAGTGGACGTTCAGGCTTTCAGACCTATATCTGATAAAGAAAGAGTCGCTGGCCATGACCCTTCTCTGCTGGGGCATGTTCATTGCATTCCTTGGCTCGCTGAATCCCTGGTTCCTGTGGCCTATAGGGAAGCACTATATCATCCCCGCATCGCTACTCGTCGTTGGTGCCATGCTGATAGCACATTCCATGAAAGAGGACAATATATTTACGCGTAACGATTTCCTTATCCCCATTCTCGCACTATTGGTATTCATCGTCTACGAACGTTTGTCCATCAGTGCCAACATCAACGGCTACATCGTGCAGATTTTCCGCCTGACAGTGTTCTATGCCCTGTTTCGCCTGAACAACGACCGCCTGCGCAGGGTGATGGACTTCATCTGCCGCCTCATGGGCCTGTTGCTCATCGTCTCGTTAGCCGGGCACGTCGCCTATCTGATAGGCATTCCTCTGCCAGGCAGGAATGTGGAGTTCGACGAGTGGTATTCCTACATCAACCACTATCTGTTCCTTCTCGACGACCGCAACCTGTTCACCATCTTCCCCCGTTTCAACTCCTATTTTCTGGAGCCAAGCCACATTGGCCAGGCCTGCGCCTTCCTGCTGATGAGCCAGTGGGGCAAGTGGCGGCGCTGGTACAACCTCACCCTTCTTGCCACCGTGTTCCTCACCTTCTCGCTTGCAGCCTACGTTTACCTGACTGCCATCGTCTTCTTCAACCAGTGGACGGCCATGAAGCACATGTTCAGAAACGTCATCATCGTGGTTGTCCTGCTGGCTGCTGCGGTCACGACCGTCTTCACCTACAATGGCGGCGACAACCTGGTGCACGACCTCATCATGCTGCGACTTGAGATGGAGGACGACGGGACGCTCGCCGGCGACAACCGTGTCACGGGACAGTTTCAAGCCGACTATGACAATTACATAGAATCCTCAGACATTCTCTTCGGACGCAAATTCGAGGCCGTGGAGTTCGGCAATGCCGGCTACCACGTCTTCTTCTACGACCACGGCATTGTCGGCATCCTGCTGATATTCCTGTTCTACTATTTATCCATGATGTACACGCCCAACAAGCGTGCCCTCGTGTCAGTGCTCATCCTGACGCTGCTCTATTTCTGGGCCACGGCGTTCATGCTGTGGGAGAACATCTTCTTCCCGCTCTATGCCGCCGCCTATCTGGCCACTCCCGGCAAGAAACCTGAATCACCTGCCCCACTCTCCCCCGTCAAGACATGAACATCGCCTATATTCTCAACTCCACCATATCTAACGGTGGCGCCACCAAAGTCTTCATGAACATGCTCGACATGCTCATGCCGATGGGCGTCCGTCCCTTCGTGGTGTTGCCCGACCGCAAGGGCATCTATGCCGAGCTGACCCAACGCGGCATCACGACCCTCGTTCTCACTTACCGTGCGTCGGTCTATCCCTATGCCGTCAGCACGAAGCAAAAGGCGCTCTTCCTGCCCCGCCTTTCAGCGCGAATCATTGCCAACAGCCGCGCCGGACGGCAGCTGGAATCCTTTCTGCGCGACAACGCCATCGACATTGTCCACTCCAACACCAGCGTGGTGCGCATCGGCTATGATGCTGCGCGGCGGCTGGGCATTCCTCACATCTACCACATCCGCGAATATGCCGACAAGATAGGCTACCACTACCTTCCCAATAAACGGAGCTTTCGCCGCCAATTAAGCCACGACACCTACACCATCTGCATCACCAAGGATATTCAGCGCTATTACCAGCAGCAGGGGAAGCCCTCCTCCCGTGTCATCTACGACGGTGTCTTCTCGGCCATGACGACCATGCCGGCACCCCTCGATGGCGACTACTTCCTCTTCGCCGGGCGCATCCAGCCCGCCAAGGGGCTCGACTACCTGCTGCAGGCTTACAAGACATATACCGGCAGCAACGCCCATCCCCTGCCGCTGAAGGTGGCTGGCGACTGCAGCGACACGCTTTACTACCACAAGCAAATGCAGTTCCTGAAAGAAAACAACCTGGAGGCGCTCGTGACCTTCCTTGGCGACTGCGACAACATCTACGAGCTGATGAGGCAGGCACGCGCCCTGATTGTTCCCACACCTTTCGAGGGCTTCGGCTTCTGCATGCCCGAGGCTATGCAGCAAGGATGCCTTGTCATAGGCCGTAACACGTCGGGCACTAAGGAACAGTTGGACAATGCGCTGATGATGGAAAATCAGGAAATAGCACTCCGCTACGACACCGTCGACCAGTTGGCCGAACGACTTGCCGACGTGACGGTGACGCCGCCAAGCCACTTCGCGCCAATGAAAGAAAGGGCTTTCAGGGTGGTCAACCAACTCTACACCCGCGAGGCTCACGCCAAGAACATCCTACAATTCTATCACGATATACTCCATGAAAAGAATTCTTAAAGTTCTGGCCGCACGTCTGTACACCGGCTGCCTGCGCTGCCGTTTCGCCCGTTTCGGACGCCACTCCCACGTGGAGTGGAAAGCCATGCGGCTGGAAGGTCTCCGTCATATCAGCGTGGGCGACGGCACGCTTATTGCCTCGGGCGTACAGCTCACGGCGTGGGAACACCACGGCGAACAGCATTTCACACCGTCAATCACTATTGGCGACGGCTGTACCATCCGTGAGAACAGTCACATCACCGCCATCAACGCCATTACCATTGGCGACCACCTGCTCACAGGCACCAACGTACTGATTACCGACAACGCTCACGGACAGACCTGTCGCGAGCACATGAGCATGCCCGTCGACCAGCGCCCGCTCCATTCCAAAGGCCCCGTCACCATCGGCAACAACGTCTGGCTTGGCAACAACGTCTGCGTCATGCCAGGCGTCAGCATCGGCGACGGTGCCATCATCGCTGCCAACAGCGTCGTCACCCACGACGTGCCGCCGTTTGCCGTGGCCGCTGGCCAGCCAGCCCGCGTCATTAAGCAGCTGTAAGCCCGTCCGCTGGTCAAGACGCACGCCACCCCATCAAGGCGTCTTCTTCTGGTACACTCTTACCCAGTCAAACCGCGTCTCGTAGGTCTTACCCGTCTGAGGCACGAAGTGGGCGTAGCCGCCACCGTCGCCTACACTCTGATTCAGGACAAGAAACAGAGGAAAGTCGAACGACCACTGCCCCTGTGCCAGCAACCGTTCGTCGGCAGACTTCACGTATTCACCCACTTTTTCCCCGTCCACCGTCCACAGAATGCTGTTCTCCGTCCATTCCACGCCGTAGACGTGCCATCGCGTCGTATTCAGCTTATGGGTGAAGACGTTGCGCTGTCCGTGACGCGCATTGCTGACGGTCAGCTGCGAGTGGGCCGTGTGAGCCGACTCGCGCTTGTTGCCAAACATCTCCACAATGTCTATCTCGCTGTGCCAGGCCTGCCGCCCTGTGTCCCATGTGCGCAGCCACGCAGCCGGGAAATTGCCCACCGTGCGGTTGGTGCGCATCCTCACCTCCACCTTTCCGTAACGGAACTCAAACTTACCCTTGGTGAAGACAGCGCCCGTCAGCATCCTGGCCGTGTCGCCCGGAAGCCCCCTGTTAGGAATGGCCCGGCACACCAGTGCCCCGCCCTTAATAAAAGCAACATCGCGAGAGTCGGCTATCCACCTGCTCCACGTAGCGTGCAACCGCGGCGGGCACGACCACTTGGCCGGGTCGGGCCGGCTGCCATCGGGTTGGTTGAACTCGTCCGAGAACACCAGCACGTAGTCATCGGACACTTTCTGCGCACTCACCGGCGACGTGTCGGACGCCAGCACGAAGAAGCCCGTCAACATCATCAGGCTCTTCTCCATGAACTTACAAATATCTGTCATACCATGCAAATTTACCACTTTCTACACAAACATCCAAATGAATCGTCCAAAAACTTGCACCGCCAGCACATAAATATACAGAAAGCACGACAAAGATTTGTGTAATCAATAAAATTGTATTACCTTTGCACGGATGAAACCAAGAATCATAGGACTTTACCTGCCGCAATACCACCCGATACCCGAAAACGACAAGTGGTGGGGAAAGGGATTTACAGAGTGGATAAACGTGGCCAAGGCCCGTCCACAGTTCCGCGGACACTACCAGCCACGCATACCTGCAGACCTTGGGTTCTACGACCTGCGACTGCCCGAAGTACGGGAGCAGCAGGCTGAATTAGCCCGTGAGGCCGGCTTGGAAGGGTTCTGCTACTACCACTACTGGTTTGGCAACGGCAAACAGCTGTTGGAACGCCCGTTCAACGAGGTATTAGCATCGGGCAAGCCCGATTTCCCATTCTGCCTCTGTTGGGCTAATCACGACTGGACGAACAAATCGTGGCAAAAAGGCAGCAGTCTCCAGCGCGACTCAATGATTATGAAGATGGAATACAGCATGGAAGACCATCGTCGGCATTTTGAGCAACTGTTGCCAGCCTTTCACGACCCGCGTTACATTACTGTTGACAACAAGCCGCTTTTTGCTATCTGGGCACCGCGTGACATTCCTAATGCCCGTCAGTTCATAGACTTGTGGCAGCAACTGGCCCGCGAGAAAGGACTTCCCGGCATCCACTTTGTAGGATACACGCAGAACTCGTCAGGACGATCTACCAAAGACGGGCATGTGAGTATGTGGAGTGCTCATCAGTCTGCTGAACGCTATCAGGAGATTATTGACTTAGGATTCGATGCTGTGATGTCAGCTGGATTGGGCCGTGCACAGACTATTGTAAATGGGAAATGGCGCAAAGCAGTGTACTATGTGGCTAATCATACATTTCTGCCTGTATCATTTCGGGCAGATTATGCCAAAGTGATGCGTCATTATTACGTGAGTGAGGATGCCTGGGAAAATGTCTATCCTACTCTGGTGCCACAATGGGATCGGACTCCACGAGCTGGTGTCAAGACAGACCCTCTTGTCAACAGTACACCTGAAAAGTTTCAGACTTCAGTCGAAGAAGCTATCCGGCTACTGAAAGACAAGCAGCCGCAGCACCAGATCCTTTTCCTCAAGTCGTGGAACGAATGGGGCGAAGGCAACTACGTGGAACCCGACCAGAAGTTCGGGCACGGCTACATACAAGCCATTCGCCACGCCATCGATTCATACAAATAATCAAACTTACGCTATGAAGAGAGCATCCTTTCTGGGACATTTCGCCTTTGGCGTCGACAAAGCCAACGGCCAGACCATCAAGACCAAGATATTAGGCAACGAACTGAAACGCCAGATAGGCGACGACCAGGTAGACTTCTACGACACCATGGGCGGATGGAAGTTTGTACTCCGCATGCCCTTCGTGCTGCTCCACATGCTCCGCCACTATCAGAACGTCATCGTGCAGCCCGCCTACAAGGGCGTCCGGCTGATTGTTCCCTGCCTGGTGCTGCTCAACCTGTTCTTCCATCGCAAGCTCCACTACATTGTCCTTGGCGGCTGGCTGCCCAGCTTCGTCGACAAGTACCCCCTGCTGCGGTGGGCACTCCACCGGCTCGACGGCATGTACTGCGAGACCCACCTTATTCAGCGCGAACTCGAGGATCGCGGCCTCCGCCGGCTCATGTACCTGCCCAACTGCAAGCAGCTGGCCATTCTCCGTCCCGACGAGCTGGCCACAGCCTCGAAGCCACCCTTCCGCGTCTGCATCTTCTCGCGCATCAACCAGACCAAGGGCATCACCGAGGCCGTCGAGGCCGTCAACAGAGTCAACCAGCAGGCCGGCACCACCCTCTATCAGCTCGATATCTACGGACTCGTCGAAGACCAGGCTTGGTTCGACAGCCTCATGAAGGGACAGCCCGACACCATCCGTTACGGCGGTATCGTGGCCTACGACCAGTCCGTCAGCGTGCTACGCAATTATTTCTGCCTGTTGTTCCCCTCCTACCACGCCGGCGAAGGCTTTGCCGCCACCATCATCGACGCCTACGCCGCCGGGCTGCCCCCCATCGCCACGCGATGGCGCTCCAACCCTGAAGTCGTCAAAGATGGTATCACTGGCCTGCTCATCAGCCCCCACTCTGTCGACGAGCTGGTTGAGACAATGCAGAAGATTGCCCGCGATCCTTCCATCATCGACCGCATGCGTCCCGCCTGCATCCAGCAGGCCTCGCAATTCCAGCCATCGAGTGCCATCAAGCCACTTGTTCAGAATTTAAGATAACCAAACATTCACTCGTAAATCAACAGATACCACTAGGTCAGCGCTGGCAGCGCTATGAACAAAGCCAATTCTGCAAAAGCCGCGCATTCTGCGTAAAAGTCTGGCAGAAAATTTGGGAATAGACACAAAATTCTGCGGAGGCTCCACAGAAATGTCCCACGGCCTGGGACAAATGTCCCAAGGCCTGGGAAAAACACGCGGAGGCTCCACAGATTTCTAGGAAGGCTCCACAGAATGACAGGGAGGCTCCGCAGAATTCTGTAGAGCCTCCCTGTGAAATCATATCGCAACAGCTTCGAAAATTTACTATTGCTTTTTGTAGACACTTATTATGGGACAACCCCAAACAAATGCTACACCGTACATAAAATTATAAAGTATCAGACTATCGTTCTTCAGCTCATAATGGTCGCTTACTCTTAATGTGTCATAGCTGAATGTTATTTGACTATCATCATTCGAGAAACGAAAATCGTACTTAGGGTAATCGCCTGTAGCCTCCTTGATGATATTTGCAAGTCTTGGATAGCGACATGTCCCTTCTGAGGTGAATTCGATATATTTGTAATCGTAAAATTTCTTTGCCGTCGAGTCAAGCCAATACGTACTACTTTGTTTGACAAGTTCCCACCTCCCTACCAACAGACCGGAAGGGAGGTTCTTTATCTCTTCATCACTACTGCACCCCGCCGCCCCTATCAGCAGCAGGCATGCCATCAACGGCAAATAAAAAATTTTTTTCATAATTACAGTTCATTTTTACAATTGAATTAAGCCAACAGAGGATTATCTCCTGTAGCTTTGTTCCGCTATACAATGCAAAGGTAATACTTTTTCTCTTATCTACATATTTATTCAGTCAATATTTACATTGTGTGTATCTTTTTTTATTGCAATCTTTTATTTAAGTGCTATTTTTTCAACAATTGACACATCGTCTATTTTACACATAACTCTTCTTTAAACTGGGTTAATTGGGTTTGTTAATTTTTTCTGGTTTTGGCTTTAGTGAGTGTTACTTCACCACCACTTTCCGTCCACCATGTATGTACACCCCCTTATCGGGCTTGCCCTGCATGCGGCGGCCATGGAGGTCGTATATTGCTGCTGGGGTATCAGTATTCCTATTCTGGGAATCGGCAATCAGAACATTATCAACACCTTCGCTGTCCATCTCTATGATATTGGAGAAACGGCTCCAGCCCGCC
>JAFYDA010000034.1 GCA_017545045.1 Prevotella sp.
AAATTCGGCGGAACGTCCGTAGGTTCCGTGAAAAGCATTTTGAGCTTAAAAGAGATTGTGGAGGCAGAAGCCGGACGGGGGCCTGTCGTAGTAGTAGTTAGCGCCCTGAACGGCATCACCGACAAACTGATTGCAACGTCAGAGTTGGCGAAGAATGGCGACAGCCACTATCGCGAGGAGTTTGAAGCGATGGTGACGCGCCATCACCAGATGATTGACGCCATCATCCAGGACGACAAAAAGCGCATCGACTTATTCAACAACGTAGACCAGCTCTTCGACCAGTTGCGGAGCATCTACTATGGTGTGTTCTTGATTCACGACCTGAGTGAGAAGACGCAGGATACCATCATCTCGTATGGTGAGCGTCTGTCGTCACACATTGTGGCCGCTATGATTAAGAACGGTATGCGCATGAACAGTCGTGACTTCATCCGCACGGAGAACAAGGAGGGCAAGCATGTGCTCGACACCGAGCTGACCAACAAACTGGTGAAGGAAGCCTTTGCTACATTCCAATCAAATAATACCAACGCCAGCAAGACCGTTGCTGTAGTACCAGGATTCATTGCCCGCGACCGCGATAGCCATGAGACAACGAATCTGGGTCGTGGCGGTAGCGATTATACTGCAGCTATCATCGCTGCAGCCCTTGATGCTGAAATTCTAGAGATATGGACGGACGTGGATGGTTTCATGACTGCCGACCCGAAGGTGATTAAGACGGCTTATACCATCAATGAGCTTTCTTATGTAGAGGCTATGGAGCTGTGTAACTTCGGCGCTAAGGTCATCTATCCCCCAACGATTTATCCCGTCTGTGTCAAGAATATACCTATTAAGGTAAAGAATACATTCAACCCCGAACACCCAGGAACGCTTATCAAAGCCCAGATTGACAACGACCAGAAGCCCATTAAGGGTATCTCGTCAATCAAGGGAACTTCGCTGATTACCGTTACGGGTCTGTCAATGGTGGGCGTGATTGGTGTCAACCGCCGTATCTTCACCACGTTGGCCAACAAGGGCATCTCTGTGTTCATGGTGTCTCAGGCTTCTTCTGAGAACTCTACCTCTATTGGTGTTCGCGACGAAGATGCAGCAGCTGCTGCAGAAGTGCTGAACGCCGAGTTCGCCAAGGAGATTGAGACGGGTGCCATGTTCCCCATGCAGGTGGAGAGTGGTCTCGCTACCATCGCCATCGTGGGTGAGAACATGAAACAGACACCTGGTATTGCTGGTAAGTTGTTCGGTACACTCGGACGTAGCGGTATCAGTGTGATTGCCTGCGCTCAGGGTGCTTCAGAGACCAATATCTCGTTTGTCGTAGACGGCAAATTCCTGCGCAAGTCGCTGAACGTACTGCACGACTCGTTCTTCCTGTCAGAATACAAGGTGCTCAACATCTTCATCTGCGGTATCGGTACGGTGGGTGGCATGTTGCTCGAACAAATCCGTACCCAGCAACAGTTCCTCATGCAGTCACGTCGTCTGAAGCTCAACGTGGTGGGTATCTCAGACGTTGACAACTTCGTGCTCGACCGCGATGGCATCGACCTCGACAACTACGAAAAGATTCTGCGTGCAGGATTCCCTGCCAACACGGAGCACATGAAGGAGGAGATCGTGAAGATGAATATCTTCAACAGCGTATTCGTAGACTGTACCGCCAGCCGTCAGATAGCCATGCTCTATCAGACGTTCCTGGAACACAACATATCAGTAGTGGCTGCCAACAAGATTGCTGCATCGAGCGACTACGACAGCTATGTCAAGCTGCGCCAGACGGCTCGCGACCGTGGTGTGTGGTTCCGTTACGAGACCAACGTAGGTGCTGGTCTTCCGATTATCGGTACCATCAACGACCTGTGCAACTCTGGTGATAAGATTCTGAAGATTGAGGCTATCCTCTCTGGTACACTGAACTTCATCTTCAACGAGATTGCTGCTGACGTGCCTTTCTCTGAGACGGTGAAGCGTGCTAAGGAGCAGCGTTACAGCGAGCCTGACCCGCGCATCGATCTCAGCGGTACTGATGTCATCCGCAAACTGGTCATCCTCACCCGTGAGGCCGGTTATAAGGTAGAACAGGCTGATGTCGAGAAGCATCTCTTCGTGCCCGACAGCTACTTTGAGGGCTCTATCGACGACTTCTGGAAACGTCTGCCCGAGCTCGATGCCGACTTTGAGGCTCGTCGTAAAGTGCTTGATGCTGAGAACAAACGCTGGCGTTTCGTCGCCACGATGGAGGCCGACGAGAACGACCCGTCGAATTTCAAGACCAGCGTAGCCCTGAAGGAGGTGCCATACGGCCATCCGTTCTACGGTCTGGAGGGTTCCAACAACATCGTGCTGCTGACCACCGAGCGCTACAAAGAGTACCCCATGCTCATCCAGGGCTATGGTGCCGGTGCTGCTGTCACCGCTGCCGGTGTCTTCGCCAACATCATGTCAATCGCTAACATCTAAAATAGTGTGCTGGACGGGTTTGCCGTCCAGCCATTTTTCCTTATGAAGCACATTATTATTTTGGGAGATGGCATGGCAGATCTTCCCGTTGAGCGACTCGGTGGGAAGACCCTGCTGCAATATGCCCATAAACCCATGATGGACCAGTTGGCACGTGAAGGCCGCTGTGGACGATTGGTGACCGTTCCTGAAGGTTTTCCTCCAGGAAGCGAAGTGGCCAATACCGCCATCCTCGGCTACAACCTGAACAAGGTATATGAAGGCCGCGGTCCCTTGGAGGCTGCGTCTATTGGCTACGATATGGCTGATGACGACTTCGCCGTCCGATGCAACATCATCACGCTTGCCGACGGCAAGATTATCACTCACAACGGCGGCAATCTGGAAACAGAAGATGCCCGCGTGCTCATTGATTACCTCAATGAAAATCTCGCCAAACCTATCAACACGGCACAAGGCTGTGAGCGGGTGAAGTTCATCACTGGTATACAGTATCGCCATCTACTGATTATCAAGGGCGGCAACAAACACATCGTCTGTGCCCCACCCCACGACCATCCAAATGAAGAATGGCGTCCTTTGCTGGTGAAGCCGGAGAAGAATGCTCCGCTTGAGCCAGGACGCATGACAGCCCAAGAGACAGCCGACCTTATCAACGACCTTATTCTGAAGTCTCAGAACCTGCTGGCCAAGCATCCCTACAACCTTGCGAAAGCAGAAAGGGGCGAGCGCCAGGCCAACAGCATCTGGCCCTGGAGCGGCGGCTACCGTCCGTCCATGCAGACACTGATGGAGCAATACCCGCAGGTTAAAAGCGGTGCCGTCATCTCTGCCGTCGACCTCATTCAGGGCATCGGCAAATACGCCGGACTGCGTATTATCAAGGTGCCTGGTGCCACGGGGCTTGCCAACACCAACTACGAGGGCAAGGCACAGGCTGCCATCGACGCCTTAGAGACGGATGATTTCGTCTTCGTTCACGTGGAAGCTAGCGACGAGGCCGGTCACGACGGCGACCTGGAGCTGAAGCTGAAGACCATCGAGTATCTCGACCAGCGCCTCATCGCCCCTATATATAATAAGGTAAAGAACTGGGGTGATGGTCGCGGGGAAAACGCGACCCGTGAGACTGTCTGCATCGCCGTGCTGCCCGACCATCTGACACCCGTTGAACAGCGCATCCACGTGGGTCAGCCCGTGCCATTCCTAATCTGGCATCATGGCATAACGCCTGATGACGTCCAGCAATACGATGAGGTCAGTTGTGTCGGTGGAAGCTACGGTTTATTAAAGCTCGACAGTTTCATGAAAGCTCTGATGAGTGAATAAGTATCTGAAGAATACGATCTGCAGTGCGTCCATCCCAACGTTCGGGAAGGGCGCACTTTTTCCATTCACCTTTCATCATGTCAGTTAAAGCCACAAGCAGCTTATTTGCATCGCCACCAACCAACACATTAGAGCCAACAGTTACTGTCTCCTGGTGTTCTGTGTAGCTGTTCAGCGTGATACAAGGAATACCATTGAAAGTCGCCTCCTCAGCTACATTTCCAGAATCTGTAATGATGCCCTTAGCATGAGCCGTCAACCAGCCAAATTCCAAATAAGACATCGATGTACAAAAATGAATCGGGTTATGCTGACGTCCAAGCAAGCGGGATACAACATCATAAACGTTACTTCGTAAAGGGGCAATGACAGGCGTCTCACCAGCGACCTCCATAATGATATTTAACATGCGTTTAAGGTTCTCTTCATCTTCTAAAAGTGCATGGCGGTTTATGGTAAGCACTAAGTAATCTTCTTCAACCAAGGGAATGTCTGGCTTTCGAAATCGAGACAAGTTATTGCGTAGCGTATCCACAAGAATATTACCCACCATGAAGGTTTGCGAAGACTCTGATTGCTGTTCACGTGTAGCAACACTGTTCGACTTCACACCAGCCGTAAAAAGATAGTCCGACAAGGCATCGATTACCAAACGGTTCACTTCCTTCGGCATGTTGATGTCAAACGAGCGTGTACCAGCTACAAGATGAGCCAACTTTATACCACGCTTTTTTGCTGTGATTGCTGCCGCCATCGTCGATGCCAAATCATCAACGACAATAACCACATCGGTAGCATGTTCTATCAGATAGCGGTCAAAGGAACCCATCACCAGAGCCGTTATCTCATTCAGACTTTGACTGTCAACCCCAAGAAACACATCAGGAAAAGGAATCTGCAGGTCTTCAAATAGTGATGCTTCTAGCGTCGGGTCATCTTTTTTCCCAGTATACACTAACTGATATATTGCTCCCCTGCTTTTCTGTATAGCATGAATAAGAGGAGATATTTTAACGAAGTTTGGTCGGGCTCCCGCCACAATACATATCCTTTTCATACAATAGTTTTTCTGCAATATTTATTCAGTCCATCGGGAACAATCCGTAGAGCTTAGCATCTATCTTGTCTGTGACTTGTTGGAAATGCTCAGGATTATCACCGAATTTACAATGGTCGCCATCGATGATGATGAGTTGGCCTTTATAGGTGGATATCCACTCTTCATACCGACGCTCCAGCCCTTGCAAGTAGTCAAGTCTCATTGACTGCTCATAATCTCGGCCACGTTTCTGAATCTGAGCTACCAAGGTAGGAATGGAACTGCGAATATAAATCATGAGATCGGGCAATTTTACAAGTGACATCATCAGGTCGAAGAGATCGGTATAGTTCTGAAAATCACGGTCTGACATCATACCCTGCCCATGCAGGTTGGGAGCAAAGATACGTGCGTCCTCAAAAATGGAGCGGTCTTGAATAATCGTTTCATTAGACTTTGAGATTTCAACAATCTCCTTGAAACGCTTGTTCAAAAAGTATATCTGAAGGTTGAACGACCAACGAGGCATGTCGGCATAGAAGTCGGCCAAATAGGGATTGTTGTCAACTGGTTCATAACGTGGTGTCCATCCATACCGATGGACAAGCAATTTTGTGAGTGTAGTTTTACCACTGCCAATATTTCCTGCTACTGCGATGTGCATATTAGGGAGAATTTTGAAATTTATGAGAAAAGTCCGAAGAGCGTTGCATCGAGTCGGTCAACAATCTGTGCAAAGTCACGGGAAGAATGCTCGAAATCCAAAGAATCCTTGTCTACGGTCATGACACGTCCTTTATATATCTTATTGATAAAATCGTCATAACGGTGATTTAAATTTTCAAGATATTCCAAATTCATGGTTAGTTCGTAGTCACGTCCCCGTTTCTGAATATTACCAACTAAATGAGGCACAGAAGCGCGAAGATAGATCATCAGATCAGGCATGTGCACCACAGCCATCATTTGTTCAAACAGTTCCATATAGGTATCATAGTCTCGTTTGCTCAAATAGCCCATCTCTCGATTATTCTGCATAAAGACATAGACACCTTCGTAGATAGTACGATCCTGAATCACATCCCTACCCGATTGCAGGATATTCAAGAGGTCACGGAAGCGCTCCTTGAGGAAATACACTTCAAGATTAAACGACCATCGGCGTATGTCGCGGTAGTAGTCTTCAAGATAAGGGTTCGTGTCGACAGACTCATAGCAGGCCTCCCATCGATAGTGGCGAGCCAGCATACGCGTAAGCGTTGATTTTCCACTGCCTATATTTCCTGCTATTGCGATATACATGGCTCAAATATTTGAGAACTTCGCTATGGTGTCTATCAGTGCATTGGGATTGCCCATGTCAAAACGCTGGCTGTAAAGACGAACGCCTGTCATGCCGACACGACTTCGTACTGCTTCCAAGGCAGAAGTCAGTTCTATCTCAGTCTTATGGTCGCCAGCCTCGTCAGCAGCCTTAATGTCAGCGGCTAATTGCTGAAACACCTCAGGCGTCAATATATATTGACCGAAAACCGAACAATATTCGCGGAAACCCATACTATTGCGCACACCTAAGAACTCTTCTGCGTATGAAGACGTAGGTTTTTCCTTAACAGTGCTCACATTGAGTATGCGTTCATCCTTATCCTCCCATACACCCGTCATAATTCCAAAGTGACTGACATCACCAAGTGCCACGGGATATAGTCCAACTATCAGTCTGTTGTAACGTTCATACTCCTCAATCAACTGGAGGGCACAGGGCTTATTGGTGAGAGAACGATAGAGAGTGTCGCCTAACATAAGCAGGACAGGCTCATTTCTGGTAAAATCAGCGGCTTGATACACAGCGTGTCCAAAGCCTCGTCTCTCGCGTTGATAGACATAGCGCAGACGCTTGCCAATGTCCAAAATATGGTTCTCATACTCTTGACTTTCCTTCGGCAGTTTGCACAGATGCTCCTCACGAAGTGGACGCTCAAAGAAGTCAGCATAGAGCTGTCGTTCCTCTTCACCTCCAAGGACGATACAAATCTCCTCGATACCACTCTGAATAAGCTCCTCCAATAAGATGAGAATCACAGGGCGCACCATGCCATCTGGACAAGCGATAGGGAAAAACTCCTTCTTCAGGGCACGGGTAGCTGGATAGAGTCGAGTGCCAAACCCTGCCACGGGAATAATGGCACGTCGCACAGTGTGAACAGGTTTAATGTTCAGCTGATAAGCTTTCATCCCCTGTTCATTCAAGTAGGTAACCAACTTCTCCTGACAATCCGGATTGCGGGCCAAGAATTGCACGGAGCCATCGCCATGAGAACCCACACCTTTACCTCCATAAACTAACGACTGTACATTCTGATCAGCCAGTATGGCGCGTAATTTCGGCGCTTCCAGCTCTTCGGGAGACATCGGTTTTACATGCGAATTAAAAAGTTCCTCAGCCTCTGTCATCAGATGGCCCAGTTTTTCTACCTCACCTTCTGCCATATAGCGGATAGCGCGGTCGACGATATCACGGTTCAACTCACCAAGCGCCTGATGTTCAAGTTCCTCCTTCTCATTCGAGGCAAAGGGATAGGCCTTGTTGAGGTCTCTTAGGATGCGAACGGTGTTTTTCTCGCCACATAAGTCAGCAAACACCCAGTACAACGGTTTTTTGACATTCAGCGAACGAACTTCAATCTCGTCACCATCGAAGGTCATGAGATTAGGTTTCACGCCAAAAGCACAAGCCTGGTCAAGACGACCACAACGTGACGATGTGCGCAACTCGCCCACGTAGGCAATATTCATTTCGCCTAACGTATTGAGATTCAAGTTATATAGCAGATTGAATGCACGCGCAACGAGAACGCAAATAGCAGCACTCGATGACAGTCCGCTCTTCATGGGCAGTGTCATAGAAGTGATTTTTATACGCACACCCCCCACTTTGTACCACTCCAGCATATATGAAGCGACACCAGCACAGTAACAGAAGAAAGAGCCAGATTTTGCTATACGCTTCAGTTCTTGCTCGTCCATTCGACAGGCAAAGTCCTGCCACTGTCCCTCAATTTCAGAAGCCACACTTTGCACTTCGAAAAGAGACGACTTCTCAACCTCCGCATAAATACCTTGTTCTATACCTGTCACAATAGCAGCACCTGGGGCAATGTCTGCATTCATCGTACGATAGTGACCAGCCCAGTCTGTATGCTCACCAAAAAGGCACAAACGTCCAGGAACAAATAGTTTCATCATGTATATTATATGATTATAAATGTTTTCCGACTACAAAGTTACACTTTTTTTTCAGTTTTTTGCTCTTTTATTTGGTTATTTTAATTATTTTCTCTACTTTTGCACCGTCAACAAAATTTAATAACCCAAAATTAAAAGCTTTATTGCCTATCGAAACAAAAATACTTCATAACAAATAAAGAACCAATATGAAGGAATTTGAAGGAATGACCAACGAGGCGTTGGCATTACTTTACGTAGGAGGAAACAATAAAGCATTCGATGAGTTATTAAGCAGGACTCAGTCAAAGCTTTTTGCGTACATTATGTTCGTAGTGCGTAATGAAGATGTTGCCAACGACATCTTTCAGGAAACATTTGTAAAGGTAATCACCCAACTCCAAGAGAACCGTTACACAGACTCTGGGAAGTTCACTTTCTGGCTGACGCGCATAGCCCACAATGCTATCATGGACTGGTATCGTGCCCAGAAAAGCGACCGTATTGTCGATATGGGCGAAGGGAACGACTTAAACAACCTTACAGGTGACAGCGTTCTCGACAGTTATCGTGAAAGCGAGCTTGTCAACGAACAGATAATGACTGATATCCGTCGCATGATGGAACAACTGCCCGCCACTCAGCGAGAGGTTGTGTATATGCGTTACTATCAGCAATTGTCCTTTAAAGAGATTGCAGAGGTTACCGGTGTCAGCATCAACACTTCTCTCGGCCGTATGCGCTATGCACTTCTCAACCTTCGTCGCATGGCCAAGGAGCACCATATAGAGTTGGCCTTGGAATACTAAGCTAGTGCTTACCCTAACATTCTCAGCCCGTGAATCGTCTCTTCTGGCGTTTCACTCTTGAATACGTAGCTTCCTGATACGAGCACATCAACCCCTGCTGCCACCAACCGTGGTGCCGTTTCGTTTTGCACCCCGCCATCCACTTCAATCAAAGTCTTACAGCCATGCTCATTGATAAGGCGACGCAGTTGGCGTGCCTTTTCAATGGTTCGTTCAATAAATTTCTGGCCGCCGAACCCTGGATTGACGCTCATCAGCAAGACCATCTCTACATCGTCGATAATATCCTCCAACACCGAAACAGGCGTAGCAGGATTAAGGGTCACGCCAGCCTTCATGCCAGCATTATGAATCTCTTGAACAGTACGATGCAAATGTGTACAGGCCTCAAAATGTACATTCATCATCATGGCGCCAAGCTTAGCCGTCTGTTGAATGTAGTTTTCGGGCTTCACAATCATGAAATGCACGTCAAGCGGTTTCTTGCACAAAGAAGCTACTGCCTCAAGAACAGGGAAGCCGAATGAGATATTGGGAACAAACACGCCATCCATCACGTCCAAATGAAGCCAGTCAGCCTCACTACGGTTAATCATCTCAATGTCGCGGTCGAGATGAAGGAAGTCTGCAGCAAGTAAAGAAGGTGATACAAGAGCCATTTTGTTTTGTCTTATTACACAATTAAAATATCAATTGAGGCAATACGCCTCACCGTTCTTCACACGGTAAGTATAGGCAAAATCCCGAATAAGTTTCAATGTCGTCTCTCTCGGTTTCAGCCCCTCACTCATAGACTGAACGGTTTCAATGATTTGCTGGGTAGAAATATGCATAGGCTATTACATTTTGAAATTAGCATTATACTATTGAAACGCAATAGTCTCGCAATTATTATGTCACTCTGCAAAATAATTTTCTATCGTCTTCATTCCGTTCAGGAAATCGGCCGCCGCCATTCGCTTTTTCCCTGCCAATTGCAGTTCGTCAATCTGCAGCATATAGTCAGCAGCCGAGACATACATGTGCATACGTTCGGCCACTATGCGTCCTACTCCAATGGCTTTCTTGTCTGTTTTCGTTACATGGAAGATTTTCAGCACTGTTTCCTTACCATCTACTCCTGTCAATGTTGTCCATGCCCCAGGATAAGGGCTTAGTCCCCGGATAAAGTCATAGACTTGCTTCGCCGGCTTATTCCAGTCAATCTTGCAAGTTTCTTTGAAAATCTTAGGTGCAAGTTTCAGCAGAGCAGAATCCGGCAGGACATTGTCTTGAGGTATGCTTTCAGGATGTCCGTCGGCATCCATTATCTTTTCCAACGTTTTCAGGCAGATGTCAGCTCCGAGGTGCATCAGTCCATTATATACATACTCCACGTCGGCGGTGTCGGGAATGTCAAACGTCTTTTGCATGATGATGCGTCCTGTGTCAATATCATGATCCAGGAAGAAAGTCGTTACCCCTGTCACCGTTTCGCCATTGATCACCGCCCAATTAATGGGTGCAGCCCCACGATACTGCGGCAAGAGTGCCGCATGAACGTTAAACGTTCCATATTCGGGCATGGCCCATACCACCTCCGGTAGCATACGGAACGCCACGACAACTTGAAGATTAGCATTGAATGACTGCAATTGCTCCACAAACGCCGGATCCTTCATCTTTTCTGGTTGCAAAACTGGCAACCCATGCTCCACGGCAAAAATTTTCACCGGCGAGGGCTGCAACACACTGCCGTGACGCCCTACCGGTTTGTCGGGCTGTGTGACCACCGCCACTACATTATATTGTTCTTCCACCAGCCTGCTTAGCGTTTCCACGGCAAACTCCGGCGTTCCCATGAAGACGATGCGCAAATCTTCTTTCTTCATTGTTGGCATACTTTCAGAAACTACAATTTCACGGTTTTCTTTTTGGCTTTCGACTCGTTCTGCAATCGGTTGAGTGCCGTAACAACATATGTGTACTTCTCGTGTCCATTCTCGTAAGGCAGCTTATAGAAAGTATCAGTCGTGATGGCCACCATTTTCGTAGCATCGTCCAGATTGATTTTCTCACCCTTTCCAAACCGATAGACGACATATTTCGTCGCAATATCCTTCCAGCTCTTTCCTTTGGGTGCAGTCCAGAACAAGATGTAGCCGTCGCTTGTCCATACGGGCTTCAACTTTGTCACTTTCTTCGGAGCCGTCTTGTCTATGAAACTCATGTCGGGCTGCAAAGCGGGAAGACGCCAGTACAGGTTGCGCAGCATTGTGCCGTAGTTGCCGACATTGTCGACAGCCGCCTTGGCATACCACAACACCGAGCCCTTCACGTTTGGCAGTTGCTGATGCAACAGTTGTTTAGCCTGCTGCTGATGCTGTGCAGGGTTTTTAGGGTCGGCATACTTCACGGTACGTTCCACATCCTCTCCGATGACGAGCGGCCGTTTGGCAGCATACTGGCTCCACCATCTTATCAGCGTGTCATAGTCGGCGGATTTGTGTCCTATCTCCCAATATATCTGCGGCACGCAATAGTCCAGCCATCCGTTGCTCACCCAGAGTAGGATGTCGGCATAGAGGTCGTCGTAATTCTGCAGTCCGTTGGTGTTGCTGCCGATGTCGGAGCTCCGTTTGTTACGGTAGATGCCGAATGGTGATATGCCTACCTTCACCCATGGTTTCGTCCCGTGTACCGTTTTGTAGAACTGCTCGATGAAGAGATTCACGTTGTAGCGTCGCCAGTCGCCTCGGTCGCTGATGCCGTTGTTATAGCTTCTGAACTGTTCATTGTCGGGAATCTGCTGTCCAGCAGCGGGGTACGGATAGAAGTAGTCGTCCATGTGGATACCATCCACATCATAGCGTTCTACAATGTCGCGCACCACCTCGCAGATGTAGTCGCGGTTCTCGGGAATACCGGGGTTGAGGATGGTCAGCCCGTCGTACTCAAAACAGTTTTGCGGCTTTCTCACCTTGATATGGTTGTTGGCCAGCACCTTGGTTGTCTTGGTGCGTGCCCGGTAAGGATTAATCCATGCGTGCAGCTCCATACCACGAATGTGACACTGGTCAATCATCCATTGCAGAGGATCCCAGTAAGGCTGCGGCGGCTGTCCCTGCTGTCCTGTAAGGAATCGGCTCCACGGCTCCAGACGGCTCTCGTAGAGGGCATCACATTCAGGCCGCACCTGGAAGATGATGACGTTGACCCCGTCCTTCATCAATTCGTCGAGCTGGTAGGTCAGCGTCTGCTGCATCTTCAGCGTCCCCATGCCCTGAAACTGTCCATTCACACACTGTATCCATGCACCACGCATTTCGCGCTTCATCTGTGCCGTGGCACTAACGGCCGTCAAGGCCGCAAATAACACAAGGTATATATACTTTTTCATGATTATTTCCGTATCATTCAAATGTTATTTTGGGTTTGTTCTTTCTGGCCTCGTCAAGCGAAACGAGCTGTTGTTGTTCCATCTGGTAGTCCTGTCGCAAATGCTCGTATTTTTCCTTCAACTCGTGCTCCACCGTCTGTTCGTCGTTCATCAGTCGTGCAGCCACCAGTGCATTCTGCGAGGCATCCTTCATCCACACCACTGGTCCGCCATAGACAGGTGCAATCTTCAAGGCCACGTGCAGTTCGCTGGTCGTGGCCCCTCCTATCATAATGGGAATGTTCAGCCCGGCACGCTTCAGCTCCGTTGCCACGTTCACCATTTCCTCCAGGCTGGGCGTTATCAGCCCCGAAAGTCCTATCATGTCGACATGTTCTTCTTGGGCCTTTCGTACTATCTGCTCTGCCGGCACCATCACGCCCATGTCAATCACCTCATAACCGTTACAGGCCATCACCACGGCCACAATGTTTTTGCCGATGTCGTGTACGTCACCTTTCACCGTAGCCAGCAGGATTTTCCCCGCATTTCCCGGACTCCCCGACTTCCCAGCCTCAATATACGGCTGCAGCATCTCCACCGCTTGCTTCATGGTACGCGCCGTCTTTACCACTTGCGGCAGGAACATCTTGCCTTCTCCGAAAAGCAGCCCCACGCGGTTCATGCCCGCCATCAGCGGCCCCTCGATGATGTCGACCGCTCGCGGATATTTCTCCAGGGCTTCCTTCAGGTCGGCTTCCAAGTAGTCGCCGATGCCCCTGACAAGAGCTTCGCTAAGCCTGTCTTCTACTGTCCCCCCACGCCCCTCCGTAGAAGGGGATGTTTGATGATCTGTTGCCGACCTGACATTCCCTTCTTGGGAGGGAGTCGTGGAGGCATTCTGCGATAGTTCAATCAGCCGCTCCGCCGCCCCCTTTTTCCTATTCAGCACCACATCCTCAATCACCTCTAAGTGGTCTTCAGGAATATCGTTATAAGTCACCTTCGTTGCAGGGTTGACGATGGCAAAGTCCATACCTGCCTGAACAGCGTGATAGAGGAACACGGCGTGCATGGCTTCACGTATATAGTTGTTTCCACGGAACGAGAAGGACAGGTTGCTAACGCCGCCACTGACGTGTGCGCCAGACAGATGTTCACGAATCCAGCGCGTAGCACGTATAAAGTCCACGGCATAGGCATCGTGTTCCTCCATGCCGGTGGCTATCGCCAGTATATTAGGGTCAAAGATAATATCGAGCGGATTCATACCAACATTCTGTGTAAGAAGATGATATGCGCGTTCTGCAATTTCTATCCGGCGCTCATAGCTCGTGGCCTGTCCCTGCTCGTCGAAGCACATCACCACCACGGCAGCGCCATAGCGCATGCAGTCGCGGGCATGGCTCAGGAACACTTCTTCGCCCTCTTTCAGCGAGATGCTGTTGACAATGCTCTTGCCCTGCACACACTGCAAACCGGCTGTAATAACGTCCCATTTCGAAGAGTCAATCATCACGGGCACGCGGGCTATGTCGGGCTCTGAGGCTATAAGATTCAGGAAATTCACCATCTCAGCCTTCGCGTCGAGTAGTCCGTCGTCCATATTGATGTCGATGACCATTGCGCCGTCCTGCACTTGCTTGCGGGCTATGGCAATGGCCTCGTTATATTTCTTTTCCTTCACCAACCGCAGGAACTTCCGCGAGCCGGCCACGTTGCAGCGCTCACCGACATTAATGAATTTGCCGCCCTCCAGCAAGTCAAGGCCACTAAGCCACATTGTCTGCGGTTTGCCTACAGGCCTGCGCGGCACCTTGCCTACGGTAAGCGGCACATACTTGGCAATGAACTCGTCAGTCGTCCCGCAACAGCCGCCCACAATGTTCACCAGTCCCTCGTCTATCAGTTCGCCTATCTGCGGCGCCATCGTCTCCGCCGTCTCGTCGTAGAGTCCCAGCGAGTTGGGAAGTCCGGCATTGGGATAGCATGATATATAATAAGGTGCACGCCGCGCCAGCTCCCTCAAGAAGGGTTTCATCTGGCGAGCACCAAACGAGCAGTTCAGACCAATCGAGAAGATGGGATAAGTCGAGATACTGGCCAGGTAGGCCTCCATCGTCTGTCCCGAGAGCGTGCGTCCAGCCAGGTCGCTGATGGTCACGCTCAGCATGATGGGCAGCTCAACTCCCCGTCGCTGCATGACGGTCATGGCAGCATCAACGGCACATTTGGAGTTTAGCGTGTCAAAGACAGTCTCAATAAGCAGCGCGTCTACCCCACCCTCGATCAGGGCGTCCATCTGTTCCACGTAGGCCTCAAACAGCTGGCCGTAGGTCAGGTCGCGCAGGGCTGGGTTGCTCACGTCTGGCGACATGGAGCACGTCTTGTTCGTCGGCCCTACGCTGCCGGCGACGAAGCGCGGCTTGTCGGGGGTTGTGAACTCATCGGCCGCCTGCCTTGCCAACCGTGCTCCCGCCAAAGCCATCTCACGGGCATGACTGGCCATGCCATAGTCTGCCTCAGAGATGCGCTGGGCACTGAAAGTGTTGGTCTCTATGATGTCGGCCCCAGCACGAAGGTAGCGCCTGTGAATATCGAGAATCACGTCTGGGCGCGTCAGACAGAGCACGTCGTTGTTGCCCCTCATCTGTCCCCGGAACAGATGGAACTTGCCACGGAAGTCCTCTTCCGACAGATGATACGACTGAATCATCGTACCCATGGCGCCGTCGAGCACCAATATCCGTTCCCGTATTGCGTCCTGAATCCTTGCCTTTTTCATTTACGGTCTTCAATATCTTTTAATGGCACGGTCCATTTCCCGCCGGTCTTCTTTCTCTTTCAGCGTCTGTCGCTTGTCGAAGGCCTTCTTACCCTTACACAGGGCAATGTCCATCTTCGCCCGACCGTGCTCGTCGAGAAACACCAGCAGGGGCACAATCGTATAGCCCGTCTGCTTCGTGGCACTTTGCAGCTTTCTGATTTCGCGCTTCGTCAGCAGCAGTTTGCGATCACGCTTCATCTCGTGGTTGTTGTACGACCCGTAGAAATAAGGCGACACACTCATACCGCGCACCCACATCTCGCCATTGATAATCAGGCAATAGCTGTCCACCAGGCTCGCCTTGCCGGCGCGTATGCTCTTGATTTCCGTTCCCGTCAGCACGATGCCGGCGGTCAACGTCTCAATGAAGAAGTACTCAAACTGGGCCTTCTTATTGCGTATGTTCACCGGACTTTTCTTCCTGATTTCCTCTTCCTGCTTGTTCATCGCTCAATCGTTGCAAAGTTCTCTATATGGTCGTCTATGTAGTGAGCTACCGTCGCCGTCCAATCCTCCTCATTCTCCACAAATGCATCGTCCAGATCATCAAACTCCGGCATTTGTTCAAACAGCGCCATGAATGCCTCGTCGCTGAGTTCACACTCTATTCTGTCGCGATATTTCAGCCACAGCGTATGAGCCTCATAAACCAGTTTAGACAGGTCGCGTAGTCCCCAAAGCTTGACTGCCTTGGCAAAAGGGTTCTTGAAAATGAAAGTGCCATAGCCATTATATATCAACTGGACGAACCCTCCGTCCATCACTTCGTCGTGCAGTGTGCTCCATGCCAGGAGCGTAATCTGGTCAGCCGTCAGTTCCGACATATTCTCCACCGTCAGTTCACCATTGATGGCACTTCTGATGGCACCCACAAACGCCCCGACGAAGGCGTCCATGCCCTCCTTGGCTGCCAGTTGCAAGTCTGCATCTTTTATCTTTACCTCTATCATAATTGGTTGCAAAGGTACGAAAAAAAGACTGTAAACAGAAAGGGATTTACAAAATTCTTTGCATACCGTTCGAACTTTGTTCACTTTACTCACAAATAATGCGTCCTTTTAGGTCAAACAAACGAAATTTGGTCAAAAAATAATTAGAGAAGGGACTTTTCTGCATCACGCAGCAAAGACTGTCAATACTAACTTTACTAATTTCTACGAGCAGGCTTCGCCTTGTCCCTCCTCTTTGGTTTATTTTGACAATGCAGGGCGGAACAACCGAGCGAGAAATTCGGGTTCTTGCACTCGATGGAAGAAGTACCAATCGTGTACTGGTTTCGATATTTCCGAAGACAACACCAATTGGTTAGCAATGGGAGTAGAATTGATTTCGAAGACAATATCGTCGATTAACTCTACCTGATGTTCATTAGGTCTCTTTAACTCACCACAGTCACCTCTGACAACGAAATCGAGGAAGCGGTTGTTGTTATTTGGTTTGAACATCATACGCATATACAGATGACTTTTGCTAATAATCAAATAGTAGGGACTACCTAATTGAACAGATCCTTCCCGACCAGTATCAGCATCATCCGACCGCAGGGAATCAAGTAGCCATACGCCCACTAAACCGTTGGCAGGTTGCTTAGCTTCAAGTGTTGCACTAATTTCACGAAACAGTCTCAATAAATGAGGATCAGGATTGACGCGTAGCCACCGCTCAATTTGTTCTTTATTACTCGTACTTTTTTTAGGAAACCAGTGCCAGATATGACAGTTATCTCCCTCCATCTCATATTTCAGCGGAGTGCCATGCTTATCAATCAGTACACCATCACTGCTCACCCGTTGCTCCATGCCTGACATCTGATAATAAAAGTTCAGTCCGTTGCGCATGCTAAAACTCAAAACGAGTTCACCCCCATGGCCGTAAAACTTATATTGCTGCAAACTATAGTGACGTTCCCATTCTTCGGCACCAATATGATAAGACTCCATGAGCCAGCACCCCTGTAGCGGATGCATATTAGGAAGTTCTTTCGTATGACAAGAAAAGACTGTAACCAACATCAAAGCACAGCAAGCTACGAAAATGGCTACTCCCACTCTAAAACGGACATGACGGCCATTGAGCGGCGTATTCATAAACAGTAGACGTGTTTTAAGCGGCTGACTGAAAAATGCCAGCCGAGATAAGCACCACTCAGACCGGCTTTTAGCCATACTAACAAGACTCACCTGATAGTCTTCAAGGGTAATGCCAGCAGAGATCACACCGCCATCGGCCTCTAACTCCTGCTGCATTCTCATCTCTTTGACAGACAACCAGACAAAGGGATTAAACCAGTTGACAGCTAACAGAAACTGGAGTATACAGAGCCAGAAGAAATGATGATAACGTATGTGACACAACTCATGTTTCATTACATAGTCCCATGTCTGTCCGTCAAGTCCAGTCGGGATAAACACACTCCGCCCAAAAGAGAATGGCAAACGGGTGGCCGGTAGTTCGTAAACACCGATTCGCCCCTCATATTGGTCTATAAGCCTGTGACGACGACACAGCAGCCACAGGTAGACAAGTTGCATAAGGAAACTAGCCATAACCAGAACGACACCAACAAAATAAAGCGTGTAACAATACTGTATAGCCAACTCCATCATAGAAGGGTTTGACGACTCGACAGGCGCTGTCGACACAGAGGAATCTACTACAGATGCAATTGCCTTAGCAGACTGGGCACTCTCCGTCGCAGGGAGTTGAGTAACAACCGGTGAAACTGCTGGTTGGGAGACGCCCTGCATAGGCCCTGCCTCATGCACATCAGCTGCGGGCGGTACAAGTCTCACAGGGCTGATGAAAGTATATATAGTAGTAAGCACAACTGCTGCGAAAATGAACAACTGCGACATCTGCGGTTTGCAGCGAAGTCGCAACAAGAAGTAATAAACGGCGTAAAGGCAGCCGCCAATCGCCAGGCCAGATAACGGATAAATACCAAATGTAATCATAGTTGTCTCCTTTCCTTAATAATGTTCAATAACTCCTCAATCTCATCGTCATGCAAATGCTGGCGGCGAACGAAAAACGAGACAAGCGACGTGGGTGAACTACCAAAGAAGGTATCATTGACATTGGTCAGATATTGGTCGATATAGTCATCACGACTGATAAGCGGCGTGAAGCGCAACAACTTTCCCTGTTTGTCCGTACGTACAAAGCCTTTCTCGGAAAGTCGCTTCAGAAACGTCAACAGAGTTGTCATGGCTGGTTTCGGTTCAGGATAAGCCTCCATGATTTCTGCCGACACGACTTGGTTTGCCTGAAGATTCCACAGGACGTTCATCACTTGGGTTTCTACTTTGGTAAGCTGTTTGGTCTCTTTCATTGCTTCTCACATTTAAATTTGTATGGTGCAAATTTAGAGAGAAAAAGCAAAAAAAGCAAAGCTCATATTCTAAAGTTTTAGAAAATTAACATGATTTACAAACAGGATTGTCTGATTTATTAGAAATTCACTATAAATCACGGGGAGGATCCGCAGAATTACAGAGAGAATCCACAGAATTACAGGGAGGCTCCGCGTATTTGTCCCAGGCTCTGGGATGTTTGTCCCAGGCCTTGGGACATTTCTGTGGAAGCTCCACAGAATTTACGGGCAGATAGTATCCTCCTCTGCCAGCAGCTCGGCCTGACGGCGGGCGGGCTTTCCCGTAGCGGTGAGGGGAAGATGGTCGACATGGACGTAGGCGCGGGGCTGCCAGTACTTTGGCAGCACACGGCAACAGGCCTCGCGAGCCGTTGCAACGTCGCCCTCGGTCAACAGGACGACAGCCTCGCCGAACTTCTCGTCAGGACGCTTAGATATTAAATAAGGTACGTGAAGATGGGAATGAAGCAACCGCTCCACTTCCTCCGCCTGAATTTTCAATCCGCCACTACAGATGACATTGTCCTTACGTCCAACGATGCGGAAACGCCCGTCGGGAGCAAGCTCGGCAATGTCGTTGGTCACCAGTGGACCTTCGTGAACGGCAGGGGCATCGATGACCAGACAACGGTCGACAGTGAGCGACAGCCGGACACCGTCAAAAGGCACGTACCAGTCGGAGGCATCAAGACCGCTGAGGCGACGCATGGCGACGTGCGAGAGTGTCTCCGTCATACCGTAAGTGCTCCACACGGCGTTGGGGAACGCTTTCAGCTCGCGAGCCAGCGACTGGTCGACGGCACCACCGCCAATAAGCAGGTGCTTAATGGCCATGAGCCGCTGGCGGCCCTCTTCGGTCTGCAACAGGTTGTACACCTGCATAGGTACCATCGCCGCAAAGTCGACACGGCCACTCCATGACGGACAGCCACAGGGCTCCACGGCCATCAGGCGCAGACCACAAGTCAGCGCACGCACCACCATCATCTTGCCGGCAATGTAGTCGAGCGACATGCAGAGAAGCGCCGTATCACGCGGCTTCAGTCCCAAGAAGCCACACGTCATACGCGCCGAAGCTTCCATGCGTTGCTTCTCCACGAGCATGGGTTTCGGACTGCCCGTCGAACCGCTGGTATGCACCAGCACCCTCGGACTGTCATTGTGCCATTCGGCTAAAAAGGCTTCGAGATCCATAGTTGGTCGCCGCGTATTTCAAGAGGCATAGGGATGTTATCGGTAAAGAGCTGACCCGTGCCCAAACCTTGCGGCACGCTGATGTCATCGCCATAAACGGAACTACAGAACTGTGCAATGGCGTTCAGGCCGATGTTGCTCTCAAGTGCAGAAGTAATCCACGAACTGATGCCCTCTTCACGCGCCAATTCTATCCATTCCCGACATCCCGCCATGCCGCCATGCAACGATGGCTTCAGTACGATATAGCGAGGTTTGATGATGTGCAGCATCTGCCGCTTGGCATCGGGGTCGTTCACGCCGATGAGCTCTTCGTCAAGGGCTATGGGCAAGGGTGACTCACGGCAGAGCTCGGCCATGAAGGCCCACTGTCCAGCCTTGATGGGCTGTTCGATGCTGTGGATGGCATACTGCGACAGTAACTCCAGTTTATAGAGTGCCTCTTCGAAGGGGAAGGCGCCGTTGGCATCGAGCCGCAATTCCACTTCGCGGTGGGAGAAGCGGTCGCGAATACGCTTCAACAAGTCGAGCTCCTGTTCAAAATCAATAGCCCCAATCTTCAGTTTAACACAGCGGAAGCCCTGCTCCAGCTTCTGCTCCATACGCTGAAGCATCTCGTTGTAACTGCCCATCCAGACCAATCCGTTGATAGGAATACCCTGCTCGCCACGGCAGAATGGCGTGTCGAATAATGGTGCATGCTGCATGCTGCATGCTGCATTCAAACTGAGCAAGGCCGTCTCGATGCCGAAGAGCATGGACGGATAGTTGCGCAGGGCGTCGTAGGGAATTTCTCCCGTACGTTCCACGTCGTCGCAGAAGCGTCGCAACAGACGGGCGTAACCGGGCAAGGCATCGCAACTGAGGTCGGGCAACGGGGCACACTCCCCTACGCCGCGGGCCTGGCCATCGACAGCTTCGACGAACCAGCTGGTGCGGGTGGTATAAACGCCACGCGACGTACCTGCCGGCTGTTTGAAATGGAGCGTGCGCTCTTCTATGGTCATCTTCATGTTTTTACGTCCTATTTGCATCTATTCAGAATATTTATGGCGCAAAGGTACGTTTTTTTCACAATAAATTCGTATCTTTGCCGTCAAATTAACTTAAATGCAGTAAAATGTTCAGCAAAGAGACTTATATTCGGCGGCGTGCCGAACTGAAGAAACTGGTCGGAGAGGGCATTATCGTGCTCTTCGGCAACAATGAGTCGCCAAGCAATTACCCTGCCAACGGCTACACACCGTTCCGTCAGGACTCCACTTTCCTTTATTATTTTGGACAGCACCGCGAAGGCCTTGTGGGCGTCATTGACATTGACAACGACGAGGAATGGCTCATTGGCGACGACATCGACATTGAGGACATTGTCTGGATGGGCTTCGTGCCCTCCGTGGCCGACCTCGCCGCCGAAGTGGGCGTGACGAAGACCGCACCGATGGCACAGCTCCGTTCAGTATGTTGCTGTGACACAGCAACAAACACTACGCTGCACTTCCTGCCGCCCTACCGCCACGACACGAAAATACAGCTGATGGACCTGACGGGCATACACCCCTCGAAGCAGAAAGAGGCCGCCTCGCAAAAACTCATCAAGGCCGTCGTGAAGATGCGTGCCACGAAGAGCGCAGAGGAAATAGCCTACATTGAGGCTGCCTGCGACGTGGGCTATGTCATGCATACCACGGCACAAATGCTCATCAAGCCAGGTGTCACAGAGCGCTTTGTTGCCGGGCAGGTGGACGGCATTGCCCGTTCACTGGCTCAGGGTAACAGTTTCGGCACCATCTTCTCGCAGCACGGCGAGATTATGCACGGCTCACCTTCGGACAACGAACTGGAGGCCGGGCGGTTGATTCTCTGCGACGCAGGTTGTGAACTGAACGACTACTGCTCGGACCACACCCGCACCATGCCTGTGAACGGGAAGTTCACTCAGCGACAGCTGGATATTTACAAGATCGTTGAGGAGTGTCACGACTACGTACTCACAGTGGCCAAGCCTGGCGTGAAGTATCAGGACGTACACTTCGCCGTCTGCCGTCTGATGACCGAGCGACTGAAGGAACTTGGACTAATGAAGGGCAACACCGACGAAGCCGTCGCCGCTGGCGCCCACGCCATGTTCCTGCCTCACGGACTGGGACACATGATGGGTATGGACGTTCACGACATGGAGGGATTGGGACAGATATACGTCGGCTTCGACGATGAGACACGCCCCAACCTGGAACAGTTCGGCACCAACTGCCTACGCATGGGACGCCGCTTGGAGCCAGGATTCGTGGTGACCGACGAGCCGGGTATCTACTTCATACCTCACCTCATCGACCTATGGCGCAAAGAGCAGCACTGCGCTGAGTTCCTCAACTTCGACAAGCTGGAGACGTACAAGGACTTCGGTGGCATACGCATTGAGGACGACCTGCTGATAACGGAAGACGGATGCCGATTCCTCGGACAGAAGCGCATACCCTATCATCCGGAGGAGCTGGAAGCGTTCATGGCACAGGCGTAATGTCGAAATAACGTAATAACGTAATAACGAAATAAAACTCAAAACAATAACAACAATGAAGAAAGTATTAACATTCGCACTCATGGCCATGATGGCCGTCAGTGCATCGGCTGCCAAGAAGAAGGCACCGGCCAAAGACCAGAACAAACCCGTGTTCACCACTATCAAGGAGAACCCCATTACAAGCATCAAAGACCAGAACCGCTCGGGCACCTGCTGGGACTACTCTACCCTGTCGTTCTTTGAAGCCGAAATACTGAAGGCTACTGGCAAAACTTACGACCTCGATGAGTCATTCATTGCCAACAAGACCTATATGGACCGCGCCATTCAGGTAGTGCGCTACCACGGTGACTGTCAGTTTGCGCAAGGCGGATCGGCAGAAGACGTACTGGCCACAATGAAGACACACGGTATCATTCCACAGGGTGTCATGCCTTTCCCTGGCTCACTCTATGGCGACTCGCTGAACAACTTCAATGAGTTCTTCTCACTGCTGGAGCCCTACGTGGCCGCTATCTCGAAGAGCAGTGCCAAGAAAATCTCGAACCAGTGGAAGGTCGGACTACAGGGCATTCTTGACGCCTATCTCGGCAAGTGCCCTGAGAAATTCACCTACGAGGGCAAGGAGTACACTCCGAAATCGTTCATGAATAGTCTCGGCATCAACCTCAACGACTACGTGAGCATCACCAGCTACACCCACCATCCTTTCTATACAGCCTTCGCCGTCGAGGTGCAAGACAACTGGCGCTTCCCACTGTCGTACAACCTGCCGATGGACGAGATGATGCAGGTCATCGACAACGCCATTGAACAGGGCTACACCATAGCATGGGGCGGCGACGTGTCGGAGCCGGGATTCACACGCCAGGGACTGGCCTACGCCGTCGATACCAAGAAGACGGAGAGTCTGGCTGGCAGCGACATGGCTAAATGGCTGAAGCTGACGGCTGAGAAGAAGAAGAGCATCATCGACTCACTGGGGTACAAAGTGCCCGAAGTAGTTGCCACGCAGGAAATGCGACAGGAGCGCTTCGACAACTGGGAACTGACCGACGACCACGGTATGCTCATCTACGGCGTGGCCAAGGATCAGGCTGGCAAGGAATACTACATGGTGAAGAACTCATGGGGAGAGACCGGTGAATACAAAGGCATCTGGTACATGACCAAGACCTTCATCGCCGCCAACACTATGGACTTCCTTATCAACAAGAAAGCAATTCCTGCCAACATCCGTAAAAAGTTAGGATTATGAAAAGAATTGCCACCATCGTCTTCTGTTTTGTATGCTGTGGTTTTGTCACAGCACAAACCTCACAGACTGCCCAGCAGGAGATCAAGGAGAACATCTATCTGTCGGGCTCCAACTACTTAGACTATGACCGCCAGCTCAGTACCACGCCACTGACGGCAACTCCAAAAGGCTATGAACCATTCTATATGAGCCACTACGGACGCCATGGTTCGCGCTGGCTCATTGGCGAAGGTGACTACACGGGGCCTCTGAACACCCTGCGCGATGCCAACGCTGCCGGAAAACTGACCGCAAAAGGCAAGGAAGTGCTGAAGAAGCTGGAAGACTTCTACCCTACCACGATCAGGCGCTTAGGCGAACTGACCACCGTCGGCGAGCGTCAGCACCACGGCATCGGCAGCCGTATGGCCAAGAACTTCCCCGAAATTTTCAAGGCCAAGAACGTAGCTATAGATGCCCGCTCCACAGTCGTCATACGCTGCATACTCTCGATGGAGGCAGAGTGCGAGGAACTGGCAGCTGCCAATCCCACGGTACGCATCCACAACGACGTGAGCGAGTCGTTCCAATATTACCTCAATCAGGACTGGAGCGACCGCATGCGCCGCGCCAGCCGACAAGGCCGTGGTGTGCGCTCAGAGTATGAACGGAAGTACAGCCATCCCGAACGGCTGATGAAAGTGCTTTTCAACGATCAGAGCTACGTCTACGACAACATCCGAGCCAGTTCGCTGATGCGTCAGCTCTTCGAGGTGGCCTCCAACATGCAGAGCCATGACACCGACATAGAGCTCTATTCACTTTTTACCGATGACGAGATTTATGACCAGTGGCGCATCCGCAACATCGGCTGGTACTTGGACTACGGTGCAGCACCTCAGTCACGCGGCATGATGCCCTTCACACAACTGAACCTGCTACGCAACATCATTGAGACGGCTGACACCATCGTTCCCCCGTATCCTGGCGTTGCCGTACCTCCGGCCCAAGACATCCAGGCCACTCTGCGCTTCGGTCATGAGGTGTGCGTTATGCCTCTGGCTTGCCTGCTGGAGTTAGGACAGTGTGGTGCTCAGGTGGAGAACCTCGACACACTCGACAACGTTTGGCGCAACTACCGCATCTTCCCTATGGCCTGCAACGTGCAGCTTATTTTCTATCGTCCCGTTAAAGGCAAACCAGGCGACATTCTGGTGAAGGCCATGCTCAACGAGCGTGAGATGACACTTCCCGTCCAGCCCGTCAGCGGACCTTACTACAAATGGGCCGACCTGCGGCAATACTACCTCGACAAAATCCAGAAGTTCGAGGAGGGAAAGTAATCGTCTATGCTGAACAATATCCTTACTGACCAGCAATGTGAACAACTTCACACGCTGATAGAAGAGGCCGAGACCATCGTCATCACGTGTCACACCAACGCTGATGGCGATGCTATCGGCTCTTCGCTCGGTTGGGCCGAATACCTCAAGTCGCTGGGCAAGGAGCCGACCATCGTTGTTCCTGACCAGTATCCCGACTACCTGCACTGGATGCCCAATACCGAGAAGATTGTGCGGTATGACAAGCACCAGGAACAGTGCGACCTGCTATTGAAGATTGCCGACCTCGTCTTCTGTCTCGACTTCAACACCGTGAGCCGCGTCGACCAGATGCAGAAGTCACTTAGCCTGTCGCCTGCAAAAAAGGTACTGGTAGACCATCATTTGAACCCTGACGTCGATACGGTACTCACCATCAGTCATCCCGACATGTCGTCGACCAGCGAACTGGTGTTCCGTCTCGTCTGGCAATTAGGCGGCTTCGATCAGCTTGGCAAACACTTTGCCGTGCCAGTCTATTGTGGCATGATGACTGATACCGGCGGGTTCACGTTCAATTCTAACGACCCCAATATTTTCTATATCATCTCACAGCTGTTGACCAAGGGCATCAACAAGGACCGCATTTACCGCAACGTTTACCACAACTTCTCAGAGAACAGGCTACGGCTGACGGGCTTCGTCATGCTCGAACGCTTAGTGGTCGACACAGAGCGTCATGCCTCCTTCTATGCTCTTCGGCGCACAGACCTGAAACGTTTCCAGTTTGTCAAAGGCGATGCTGAAGGATTGGTCAACATGCCGCTACAAATCAAGGGACTAAAGTTGAGCATATCACTGCGCGAGGATACCGAACGCGACAATCTGGTGTGGGTAAGCCTCCGCAGCGTCGACGACTTCCCTTGTAACAAGATGGCAGAAGATTTCTTTAATGGCGGTGGTCACCTCAACGCCTCTGGCGGACGTCTGAATTGCACGATTGACGAGGCTGTCAGCATTGCCCAACAGGCCATCTTGCACTACGAACAATTACTAAAATAAAATAAGAAAAGAAAACATGAGAAAAGGCATTTTCACACTCATCACTTTCATTGGACTCCTCATGACCGTGTCATGTAATGATTATGAGACTTACGGCGAATTGAAAGAGAAGGAACGCGACGCCATTGCGAAGCTCATTTCCGATTCCAACTACGTCATTATCAATGAAGAGCAATTCATCAAACAAGATAGCCAGACCATTGGTGACAAACAATTCGTATATCTGTCCAAAAGTGGTGTGTATATGCAGCTTGTTAATAAAGGCAAGGGTGAAAAGATCAAAGATGGCGAAACACTATACATCATTTGCCGTTTCATAGAAAAGTCTATTGAGGACACTACGTCCATCAACAATACGTCGATGAACATCTACCTTCCTGACATCATGAGAGTAACACGCACTGGCAGTACATATTCTGCCACATTCATCGAGGGACTGATGTACAATACCTACGGAGCCTCCGTGCCTGAAGGATGGCTTGTTCCGCTACAATACATCAATATTGCCCGACAACAGGATCAACTGGCAAAAGTCAGGCTTATTGTGCCTCACTCTCAAGGAACAACCAACAATGCAAAGTCGAATGTAAAACCTTATTTTTATCAAATATCATTCCAAAGAGGACGTTAACAAACAAAAATCGATAATTTATGACACTGATAAAATCAATTTCCGGTATCCGTGGTACTATTGGCGGACGTACGGGTGATACACTCAACCCGTTAGACATCGTTAAGTTTACAACAGCATACGCCACCTTTATCAAAGGGCGTAAAATCGTCGTCGGCCGTGATGGACGTATCAGCGGCCCCATGGTGCGCGACGTCGTATGCGGCACTCTCGTTGGCATGGGCTACGAGGTTATCGACATCGGTTTAGCCACGACGCCGACCACCGAGCTGGCTGTTCGCTGGCATGAGGCCGACGGCGGCATTATCATAACGGCCAGCCATAACCCCACACAATGGAATGCCCTCAAGTTGCTTAACAGCGAAGGTGAATTCCTTACCGCTGCAGACGGTGCAGAGGTACTACGCATAGCCGAGGCCGAAGAGTTCGACTATGCTCCCGTTGAAAAGCTGGGTCACGTTGTCACAGATGACACCATGAACCAGCGCCATGTCGACTCTGTTTTGGCACTACGCTTAGCCGATGTCGAGGCTATCAAGAAACGTCAATTCCGCGTCTGTGCCGACACTATCAACAGCGTTGGCGGTATCATTCTTCCCGAACTATTCAAGGCATTGGGCGTGGAGTTTGAAATTCTCAACAGCGAGTGCACCGGACAGTTTGCCCACAATCCCGAACCGCTGGAGAAGAATCTCAGTGGTATCATGGACAAGATTCGTAATGGCGGCTTCGACCTCGGCATTGTCGTCGACCCCGACGTCGACCGTCTTGCCTTCATTTGTGAAAACGGCCGCATGTTCGGCGAAGAATACACGCTCGTCAGTGTTGCTGACTATGTACTGTCGCATGATAAAGGCAATACGGTCTCCAACCTTAGCAGCACTCGTGCCTTACGTGATGTCACTGAGAAACATGGTGGGAAATACACCGCATCAGCAGTTGGCGAGGTCAACGTCACGACGAAGATGAAGGAAGTTGGAGCCGTCATCGGCGGTGAAGGCAACGGCGGCGTCATCTATCCAGAAAGCCATTACGGCCGCGACGCCCTTGTAGGCATAGCTCTCTTCCTGTCATCGTTGGCACAAAAGGGCTGCTCAGCCTCTGAACTGCGTGCCACGTTTCCTGACTATCAGATAGCCAAGAACCGCATAGACCTCACTCCCGATACCGATGTCGATGCCATCCTCGTTAAGGTCAAGGAAATGTTTGCCAAAGATGCAGAGGCCACCGTGAACGACATCGATGGCGTGAAGATAGACTTCCCCACCAAATGGGTACACCTGCGCAAGTCGAACACCGAGCCCATCATCCGCGTCTACAGCGAGGCACAGACCATGGCCGAAGCCGACGAATTAGGCAAACGCCTCATGCAAGTGGTTTACGACATGCAATAACTATAGAGAAAAACATGGAGAAGGGCGGCATTAACAGATGGCACTGATGAGTTCATCGGGCGTTAACATCTGTTGTTCTCCCGTCTCCATGTTTTTCAACGTCATTTTTCCTTCCTTGATTTCATTCTCTCCTGCTATAGCGACATAAGGAATCTGCTTGGCGTTGGCATAAGCCATCTGCTTTTTCATTTTTGAGGCATCAGGAAACAATTCTGTTCGTATGCCAGCCAAACGTGCCTTGACAGCGATAGGAAGGCAGTAGGCAGCTTCCGTTTCCCCGAAGTTGATGAAGAGCAGTTGGGTTCCGTTGGTTGCACCTTTGGGATAGGCATCAAGCGCATTGAGCACATCATATATGCGGTCTACTCCAAAAGAGATGCCGACACCTGATATGCCAGGCATACCGAAAATGCCCGTCAGGTTATCATAGCGGCCACCGCCAGTGATGCTTCCTATTTGTACGTCAAGGGCTTTTACCTCGAAAATGGCACCTGTGTAGTAATTCAGGCCACGTGCCAAGGTCAAGTCAAGCTGAAGTTCATTGTGAAGCGAAGAACGAAGCATGTTGATAATAGTGCGAAGTTCCTCAACGCCCTTCAAGCCCGTCTCACTGTCTTTCAACACTTCGACAATGGTTGAGAGTTTCTCTTCATTAGTGCCTTCGAGCAGAATAATAGGCTGCAACTTCTGTATCTGGTCCTCTGTTAAGCCGTCTTCACGCAGTTCGTCGTTGACGTTGTCAATGCCTATTTTATCGAGCTTATCAATGGCTACGGTAATATCGACTATCTTGTCTGCAGCACCTATCACTTCTGCAATGCCAGAAAGTATTTTACGATTATTAATCTTTATCTGTACACGAACGCCAAAGCGGGTGAAGACGGTATCAATAATCTGCATCAACTCTACCTCGTTCAACAGAGAGTCGGAGCCTACGATATCGCCGTCAAACTGCCAGAACTCACGGTATCGGCCTTTCTGCGGACGGTCGGCACGCCATACTGGCTGCATCTGATAGCGTTTGAAGGGCAACTGCAACTCCTCGCGATGCATCACCACGTAGCGGGCAAAAGGCACGGTAAGGTCGTATCGCAGCCCTTTCTCACACATTTTGGCAGCGAGATGCAGTGCATTGCGTTCCTTCAGTTCATCGTCACTCACTTTCGCCAGACAGTCGCCTGAGTTCAATATCTTGAACAATAGTTTATCTCCCTCCTCGCCATACTTACCCATCAGCGTCCCAAGAGTCTCCATGGCCGGTGTCTCAATTTGCTGGAAGCCATAGAGTTGGTAAACCTCCTTAATAGTATCGAAGATATAGTTGCGACGCGCCATCTCCTGTGGACCGAAGTCGCGTGTTCCTTTAGGTATACTTGGTTTCTGTGCCATTACTTACGTACAATGGTTTGTGCACGGTCGGGGCCAATGCTGATGATACAGATGGGTGTCTCAAGCTGTTGCTCCAAGAATTTAATGTAATCTTGGAATGCTTCTGGGAACTGCTCCTCACTTGTGAACTTCGTCATATCGGTCTTCCATCCCGGCAGTTCCTTATAGACTGGCTCAATGCCGTCCTCAATATTGTATGGGAAGTAGTCTATCTCCTGACCGTTCTGCTTGTAGGCTACGCACGCCTTGATGGTGTCGAAGCCATCGAGCACATCGCTCTTCATCATGATGAGCTTCGTCACACCGTTGACCATAATCGAGTACTTCAGTGCCACGAGGTCAATCCAGCCACAGCGGCGCTCACGGCCGGTGACGGCACCGTACTCATGGCCGAGGTCACGGATTAGTTTGCCCGTCTCGTCGAACAACTCCGTGGGGAAGGGGCCGGCACCCACGCGGGTACAGTAAGCCTTCATGATGCCGAAGACATCGCCAATCTTGTTAGGACCAATGCCGAGACCCGTGCAGGCTCCTGCACAGATCGTGTTCGATGAAGTGACAAAGGGATAAGAGCCGAAGTCAACATCAAGCATCGTTCCCTGGGCACCCTCACAAAGGACAGACTTTCCACTTTTGAGAATGTTGTTGATTTCATGTTCAGAATCTACAATGGGGAACTGACGCAAATATTCTACCCCCTCCAGCCACTTTTTCTCTACCTCAGTGACGTCATAGTCAAAGTTGAGCGACTTAAGGATAGCTTCATGACGGGCCTTGGCAGCAGCATACTTCTCAGGGAAATTCTCAAGGATGTCGCCCACGCGCAGACCATTGCGCGACACTTTGTCTGTATAGGTCGGGCCAATACCCTTGCCCGTGGTACCTACTTTATTCTTGCCTTTCTGTGCCTCGTATGCAGCATCGAGCACGCGGTGCGTCGGCATGATAAGGTGAGCCTTCTTCGAGATATGCAGACGACTCTTCAGTTCATGGCCGCTCTGCTCCAGTGCCTTAGCCTCGTCCATGAAAAGATCGGGAGCCAGCACCACGCCATTGCCGATAATGTTCACCTTCCCGCCCTGGAAAATGCCCGATGGAATGGAGCGCAACACATACTTCTGGCCTTCAAACTCCAACGTATGTCCGGCATTAGGACCTCCTTGGAAGCGAGCTACCACGTCATACTTGGGGGTCAACACGTCGACCACCTTACCTTTACCTTCATCGCCCCACTGCAGTCCGAGCAGGACGTCAACTTTTCCGTTATTCATTATTCTTACCGTTTTTTGTTGTTTTCTTCTTCTTCATTTGCCTGGTCAGCTTGGCTTGGCACGTTGAGCAAATACCATATATATATAATGTAAAGCCATCCTTACGAAAACGCTTCAGATGCAGTTGCTCGACGGCTTCTGTAATTTCCGGCGATTTGACCTCAGTTACCTTTCCGCATACAGTACACATCTGATGACTGTGACTATTATTGTCGTAACATGCTTCATACTTGGTCGTTCCCTGAAATCTGTGCCTGATGACGAGACGAAGCTCCATGAAAAGGTTCAACGTATTATAGAGCGTCGCCCTACTTACCATGAACTTATACTTTTTATTTAATATTTCGCCTAATTCATCCAACGTAAAATGCCCACCCATGCTATAGATAGCATTCAGAATCGCATAACGCTCTGGCGTTTTGCGATGATTATTCATCTCCAGATAGCTGTCAAGAATCCGTACGACGTCGGGTTTTATACTATTTTTCATCTATTACAAGCTTCATAAACCGTGCAAAGTTACAACAAAAAACGGTAACAACAGTCGTAATTAACACTATTTAAGTGGCAAAAGGGTTACAAATCGTCATACCGCCTATTTTTCCCAAAGGCTGGGAACTTTCTGGGGAGGCTCCCTGTGATTCTGCGGAGGCTCCCTGTGATTCTGCGGAGGCTCCCTGTGATTCTGCGGAGGCGCTACAGAAAAGTTAGCGTGAACCGATGTAAAGGAACACCATTCCGAGGAGCACCAGAGCAAGGTCGAAAGCCTTGGCGCGCAAGTTCTTCTCGTGGAAGATCAAGGCACCGAAGAGGAAACTGACTACAACACTGCCGCGACGTACCATTGACACAATACTAATCATGGCCGTCGGCAGCGACAATGAGTAGAAATAAAGAAAATCGGCTGTTGAAAGGAACAGGCTGACGCCAATGATGGACCACGCCCAGTGGAAGGGTGTCGTCTGACGATGCTTGGGCCACCAGAGCAACATCAGCATGACAAACATCATCAGACACTGATAGAGGTTGTACCACGACTGAACGAGCATGCGGTCGAGCCCTATCCCGCCCTCGCTAACGGGAGCCATCAAATATTTGTCATAAAGGCCACTAATAGCACCCATCACTGCTGCGCCGACAATCATATAAATCCAGTGGTCGTGCTTGAAATCGATACCTTCCTTACGTCCACTGCGGCTCAGCATGTAGAACGATGCGATAGCCAGTAGCACACCTATCCACTGCCAGATATTAAGTCGCTCGCCAAATACAAGAAGCGCACCAACAAGCACCATAACGGGGCGAGTGGCATTTATGGGCCCTACAATGGTGGGCGGAAGGTGCTTCATGCCAAAATAGCCCAGAACCCAGCTCGCCAGCACGATGACAGCCTTGAGAACAACATAGCGATGAACCTCCCAACCACCGGAAGCGACATGAAACACAGAACCGTCGAGCACCGTCGTTTGGGAGCTTAGAATGATGAACGGCATAAAGATAAGCGACGAGAACAGCGTGTTGAGAAACAATACCGGAATGACGGCGTTATCCTTGAGTGCTTCTTTCTTAAATGAGTCGTAACAACCTAACAATGCTGCCGACAGAAAAGCGAGTATTAACCACATAAAATGATACCAAAATAAGAAATCGACTGCAAAATTACACATTTTATATGGATTATGCGGTGTGAATCATATTTTTTTAGTACCTTTGCACGATAAAAAACGGATAATAACGTAGAAACTAAATGAAACAAACGGCCATTCTGCTTCTGCATTGTCCTGACCAACAGGGCATTATCACAGAAGTAACGAAGTTTATTACAGACAACAAGGGCAACATTGTGTACCTTGACCAATATGTTGACAAACTCGACGGAATGTTCTTCATGCGCATCGAATGGGAACTTGAAGGATTTCTTATTCCACGCGACAAGATATACGAATACATCACCACCCTCTATGCCAAGCGCTACAAGATGAAGTTCTCGCTCTACTATAGCGACAAGCGTCCACGCATGGCTATCTTCGTTTCGAAGATGAGCCATTGTCTGTACGACCTGCTGGCACGCTGGAAAGCCGGTGAGTTTGCCTGTGAGATTCCGTGCATTGTCTCTAATCACGAAGACTTACGCTATGTAGCCGAGCAGTTCGGCATACCTTATTATGTGTGGAGCATCAAGAAGGACCACTCCAATAAAGCCGAGGTGGAAAAAGCCGAGATGGAACTGTTGGAGAAGTTGGACATCTCATTTATTGTGCTGGCACGCTATATGCAGATTATCTCTGATGACATGATTGCCGCCTATCCGCACCACATCATCAACATCCACCACTCGTTCCTGCCGGCCTTCATCGGCGCCAAGCCCTATCATCAGGCTTGGGAGCGCGGCGTGAAAATCATTGGTGCCACGAGCCATTACGTGACGGCAGAACTTGATGCCGGTCCCATCATAGAACAGGACGTGACACGCATCACCCACAAGGACACACCAGAAAGTCTGGTGCTGAAAGGAAAAGATCTGGAAAAAATCGTGCTGAGCCACGCCGTACAAAAGCATATAGAGCGCAAGATCCTGACTTACAAGAACAAAACGATCATCTTCTCATGAACGTAGCAATTGTAAAATATAACGCCGGCAACATCTACTCTGTCGTGAACGCTCTAAAACGGCTTGGCATTGAGCCGTTACTGACGGACGATGCCGAGCAGTTGCAAAAAGCCGACCGAGTGCTGTTTCCTGGACAGGGCGAGGCTCGCGGTGCCATGGAGTACCTGAAGGCCCGCCGCCTCGATGAGGTAATCCGTTCGCTGCACCAGCCCGTACTGGGCATCTGCGTAGGACAGCAGTTGCTTTGCCGCCATTCTGAAGAAGGCGACGTGGACTGCATCAGCGTGTTCGATGCAGAAGTGAAGCGCTTTCTGCCTCAGCGCCATGAAGACAAGGTGCCATGCATGGGGTGGAACCAGCTATACGACACGACATCGCCACTGATGCAGGGCATTGAGGGCGGCTACGTCTACTTTGTACATTCCTACTACGTGCCCGTATGCCGCGAGACCATTGCTACGGCCGACTACATTCTGCCTTACTCAGCAGCCATGCACAAGGACAATTTCTACGCCTGCCAGTTCCACCCCGAAAAGAGCGGACACGTGGGCGAGCAAATTCTGCGGAATTTTCTGGCAATTAATTCGTAATAATGATATAACGAAAAAATGATAGAACTGATTCCTGCCATAGACATTATCGACGGCCAGTGCGTGCGCCTGACCAAAGGCGACTACCTGCAGAAGACCGTGTATCGCGACTCACCTGCGGAAGTGGCTCGCGAGTTCGAGCAGTTAGGCTTTAAGCGATTACACGTGGTCGACCTTGACGGAGCCAAGTCTAAGCACATCGTGAACAGTTCAGTACTCAGCCGTATTACAACAGAAACGCATCTGACGGTTGACTTTGGCGGCGGCATCAAGACTGACGAAGACATTGAGAAAGCCTTCGCCGCCGGGGCACAGATGGTAACCGTCGGCTCCATAGCCGTTACAAAGCCAGAGTTGTTCATGGGCTGGCTCAAGAAATATGGTGCTGACCGCATGATACTGGGTGCCGACGTAAGAAACGGCAAAATCAGTATCAACGGCTGGAAGGAAGACTCCAGTGAAGACCTGTTGCCTTTCCTCCGCAAATATATTGATGCGGGTGTGAAAAACGTGCTCTGCACAGAGATTTCAAAAGACGGCACCCTGCAAGGGCCTGCCATCAATCTATATAAGCAGGTGATGACGGCCTATCCACAGTTACACCTCATTGCCAGTGGCGGCGTGTCATCGATGGACGACATCAAGGCACTCGATGCCGAAGGCATACCGGCCGTCGTCTTTGGAAAAGCCATCTACGAAGGCAAAATCGACCTAAAAGAGTTAGCACAAGAATATGGGATTAGCTAAACGAATCATACCCTGTTTAGACGTGAAGGACGGTGAGACCGTCAAGGGCACGAACTTCGTCAACCTACGGTCGGCGGGCGACCCCGTGGAACTGGGCAAAACCTACAGCGAGCAGGGAGCCGACGAACTATGCTTCCTGGACATCACCGCCTCGTTCGAAGGCCGCAAGACATTTACCGACATGGTGACCCGTGTGGCACAGGAAATCAACATTCCATTTACTGTCGGCGGCGGCATCAACGAACTTTCCGACGTGGAACGGCTGCTCTATGCCGGTGCCGACAAAGTAAGCGTCAACAGCGCCGCCATCCGCCGTCCGGAACTCATCAATGAAATCGCCAATCGCTTCGGCTCGCAAGTGTGCGTCTGCGCCATTGATGCCCGACTTGACGAAGACGGATGGCACTGCTACCTGAAAGGAGGGCGCGAACGAACGGAGAGAGGTCTTTTTGAGTGGGCACACGAGGCCCAGGAACGTGGCGCTGGCGAAATTCTTTTCACCTCGATGAACCACGACGGCGTAAAAGAGGGCTACGCCAACGAAGCACTACGCGAACTGGCCGACTCGCTGAACATACCCATTATTGCCAGTGGCGGTGCGGGCAAGCGCGAACACTTCCGCGACGTATTCATTGAAGGACATGCCGATGCAGCCCTGGCCGCCTCGGTATTCCATTTCGGCGAAATACCCGTACCTGAGCTAAAACGCTATTTAAAGAACGAAGGCATTAATGTTAGAAGTTAAGGAAGTTATAGAAGTAAAAGAAGTTAAGGAAGTTAAGGAAGTTATTGAAGATATGAATATTGATTTTGAAAAGTGCGGCGGATTGGTGCCCGCCATCATCCAGGACGCAAACACCCGTAACGTGCTTATGTTGGGCTACATGAACAAAGAGGCACTCGACAAAACACTGGCAACGAAAAAGGTAACATTTTGGAGCCGTTCTCGTAACTGTTTGTGGACAAAGGGGGAAACCAGTGGTAATTTCCTGAATCTGATCAGTCTGAAAGCAGACTGCGACAACGACACCCTATTGGTGAGAGCAATACCCGACGGCCCGACATGCCACAAGGGAACCGATACGTGCTGGGGTGAGGAAAACCAGCCTCAAAATAATGATACCAATCCCTTGCTCTTTCTCACCGAACTGCAGGATTTTATTGACCGACGCCATGAAGAGATGCCAGAAGGCAGTTACACGACATCGCTCTTCAAGGACGGTGTCAACCGCATAGCCCAGAAAGTGGGCGAAGAGGCCCTTGAGACAGTTATTGAGGCGACCAATGGCTCTTCACCAAAAATCATCTACGAGGCATCCGACATGATCTACCATCTCATTGTGCTGCTCACCAGCAAGGGGCTACGCATTGAGGATGTTGCTGCAGAACTGGCTAAACGCCACGATCCCAATTGGGACAAGAAACGCCGTGAAGCCAAAGCAAAAGGGGAAATGGAATAAGGAAACGACGAAGCGAAAAGGGAGGAAAGTGATATGCTGATTAATTATAAGAATGCAAACATCTACCACAAGGACGGCGACACGGTGCTGCGTGGTGTCAACTTCCACGTCGACGAGGGTGAGTTCATCTATCTCATTGGCCGCGTTGGCTCCGGAAAGAGTTCGCTGCTGAAAACCATCTACTGCGAAATGGACATCGACGAGGCCGATGAAGCACTTGTCTTGGGATTTGACCTGCTCTCACTGCGTCGCAAACAGATTCCTGAACTTCGACGCAAGATGGGAATCATCTTCCAAGACCTGCAACTGCTGAGCGACCGCTCCGTCTATCACAATCTGCTCTTCGTTCTGAAAGCCACAGGATGGCGTGACAAGAACGACATCAACGGTCGGATTGACGAAGTATTGGAACAGGTAGGCATGACCGATAAAAAAGACCGTATGCCTCACGAACTGTCGGGCGGCGAACAGCAGCACATCAACATTGCACGCGCCCTGCTCAACAGCCCCAAGCTCATCGTTGCTGATGAACCTACGGCCAGCCTTGATAACGAGACGGCAGAAAACATCATCAGACTGTTGCGTGAAATATCACTTCAAGGCACTGCCGTCATACTGACCACTCACAACCGTTCGTTGCTGAACAAGTATCCAGGAATTGTCTACCGTTGCAATGAACAGATGCTCGACGATGTAACCAACGACTACAACCACATGCAATTGTCTGAAGAAGAATTAGATGATTAAAGAAACTAAGAAATAAAGACTATGAAAGTAATGAAATTTGGCGGTACCTCCGTGGGAACACCGCAAAGAATGAAAGAAGTGACGCAGCTCGTCACCAAGTCGGGCCAGCCCGTGTTTGTCGTACTATCAGCCATGTCTGGAACCACAAACTCATTGGTTGAAATCTCAGACTATCTTTATAAGAAAAATGCCGATGGTGCCAACGAAGTCATCAACCGCCTCGAAGCCAAGTACATAAAACACCTCGATGATCTCTATACTAACACCGACATCAAGAATGCCACACGCGACTTCCTGAAAGACGAGTTCAACTACTTGCGTTCATTCACCAAAGAGATTTTCACATCATTCGAAGAGAAGGCCATCGTTGCTCAGGGTGAAATGATGTCTACAAACATGGTGGTCAATTACATGAAAGAACAAGGCATCAAGGCCGTACTGCTCAACGCCCTCGATTTCATGCGTACCGACAAGAACGCTGAACCCGATCCTGTCTATATCAAAGAGAAACTCACCGCCATTATGCAGGAGAACGAAGGTCAGCAGGTCTATATCACCCAAGGGTTCATCTGCCGCAATGCCTATGGAGAGGTCGATAACTTGCAGCGTGGCGGTTCAGACTACACCGCCTCACTCATAGGTGCCGCACTGAACGCTGAGGAAATACAGATTTGGACCGATATCGACGGCATGCACAACAACGACCCGCGTGTGGTCGACAAGACACAGCCCGTTCACCAGCTACAGTTCGAAGAGGCTGCCGAACTGGCCTATTTCGGAGCAAAGATTCTACACCCCACGTGTGTGCAGCCTGCTAAGTACGCAGGTATTCCCGTGCGTTTGCTCAACACGATGGATCCTAATGCAGAGGGAACTACTATTTCAAATCAAACGGAATACGGAAAAATCAAGGCCGTTGCCGCCAAAGACAACATCATTGCCATCAAGATAAAATCTTCGCGCATGCTTCTGGCCACAGGTTTCCTCCGAAAGGTATTCGAAATCTTCGAGTCCTACCAGACCCCTATCGACATGGTGTGTACATCAGAAGTAGGTGTTTCCATGTCTATCGACAACTCAGCTCACCTTGGTGAAATCGTCGACGAACTGAAGAAATACGGCACCGTCACTGTAGACACCGGCATGTGCATCATCTGCGTTGTCGGCGACCTGGACTGGTCAAACATCGGATTCGAAACCCGCGTCATGGACGCCCTGAAGAACATTCCCGTAAGAATGATTTCCTACGGCGGCTCCAACTACAACATCTCTTTCCTTATCAAGGAGGAAGACAAGCGACGTGCACTACAATCGCTTAGCGACAACCTGTTTAATTGATTTGAAACTCATATGAAAGGTACTTTCCCCGTAGAACGGTTCCAGGACATAAGGACACCGTTCTACTACTACGACACAGAACTACTGAGACAAACCCTGCGAACTATCAACGCTGAGATTGGATGTCATGAAGGCTGGCATGTGCATTATGCTGTCAAAGCCAACGCGAACCTCAAATTGCTACGCATCATCCGCGAGGCCGGCTTAGGAGCTGACTGCGTCAGTGGTGGCGAGATTGAAGTGTGCATGAAGGCAGGGTTTCCCGGTTCAAAAATTGTCTACGCCGGTGTAGGCAAGAGCGACTGGGAAATAAATATGGGACTCGATAACAACATTTTCTGCTTCAACGTCGAAAGCATACCCGAACTGGAGGTCATCAACCAATTGGCAGCAGCCAAAGGAATGGTGGCACGTGTGGCCTTCAGACTGAATCCCAACGTTGGCGCCCATACCCACGCCAATATTACAACCGGTCTGGCAGAAAACAAGTTTGGTATCGCCATGCGCGATATGATACCCGTCATTGAGCACGCCAGCCGCCTGAACAATGTCCAAGTTGTAGGACTCCATTTCCACATCGGCAGCCAGATACTTGACATGGGTGACTTCCAAGCCCTCTGCAATCGCATCAACGAACTGCAAGACGAATTAGAACGTCACCACATCACAGTAGAGCACGTTAATGTTGGTGGCGGACTCGGGATTGACTACGAACATCCTAATCGCTTGCCAATGGCAGACTTTAAGGCCTACTTCGACACATACGCCAAGAAACTGAAACTGCGACCTGGACAAACCCTACACTTCGAGTTAGGACGTGCTGTCGTGGCTCCCTGCGGCAGTCTTATTACGCGTACCTTATATATTAAAGAAGGAGCTACAAAGAAATTCGCCATCGTCGACGCCGGTTTTACTGATTTGATTCGTCCAGCTCTCTATCAGGCCTATCACAAAATAGAGAATATAAGTAGCGAAGCCCCTTGTGCCACCTACGACGTAGTAGGTCCCATCTGCGAGTCCACCGACGTATTCGCCAAACAAATCGATCTCAATGCCACCCGCCGCGGTGACTTCCTCGCCATCCGATCTGCAGGCGCCTACGGCGAAATCATGGCTTCACAATACAACTGCCGACAATTGCCCAAAGGCTATACCAGCGATGAATTATAAATAAAATTACACTTTATGGCTTTTTAAAGAGATCACGAAGACCGTTGAAATCTCTCTTCATGATGATGCCTACGCCTTGGGTATTTAGGCTGGAGCGGGTAAAATAGCGGTCATTGGTCTGGTTGTAGACTTTCAAGGCAAGATTACCGTTTGGCAGAAGCAAGTAACGGATGTCGAAGTCACCAATGAACGATGGCTTCGCTTTAGTGGCATTATCCCGATAGCCGAACTGACCGTTGATGAGCAGGCGATTATTAAGCATGCGTCCAGCCACCATCCCCTCGTATTCAGCATTGTTCCATCCCTCAGTACCTGTGGAGATATTGGCACCGAAATTCCAATCATCGTTCTTTACAAACTGATTGATGACAGAGTTAATCTGCGTGGAGAGTGTACCAGAAAGAAAAGACTGCATGGCCAATGATGTCTGACGTTGCTGTTGGTTTGCATTATTCTGTCCCTGATTGTAGAAACGGCCAATGCCGAGTAGGAAAAGCACTTGCTGGTTCATTTCCTGTTGCGATGACAACAAAGAACGAACCATCTGTTTTTCATCGGTATTGACATTGGGCATATCGAGGTCAAAGGTCACCTGAGGAGCAGACGGCTGACCTCCGATATTCATCAGACAGTTCACCCGGACTGAGTTTGACGAGAACGAGTTGCCAATATTCAAGTCACTGAGCGATACATTATTGACTGTATAGAGTGCCTGCAGATTGAGAGCTGCTGAATAGGGGTCTCCACTAAACACGATGGTGCCATTAGGCTGGAACTGGAAATTCTTTTTGATGATATTCTGAATCGTCAAATCATAAATCCCATGATCAACAGTATATGTACCAAACATTTGGAAAGTTCCTTTATTATAGTATGATGCTTGGATTGTCCCTGAGCCGTTTAACGTAATATAGTCACCTGTCTTAGCGTCCATAAGTAATCGCATAGTCCCATCAGGCGTTGCGTTGACAAGAAAATTCATGTAAATATTGGTTCCACCAGAACTGGGGGATACAGCCTCACTCCCTACCCCATTTACTACCACACTGTCAGTTTTGCCGGGAGATTTCCAGGAAATAAACTCTTGTCGACTGATAGCATCGGGATTGGCTGCATTATAGACGAAAACCGTATTCTTCAACGGAGTCACATTGCAATTGATATTCACGTCATTGCCTTTCATGTGAATGTCAACGTCACCAGATGCATAGACTGTGCCATAGAACGACTGATCGCCAAAGTCATGGAAGTCGTAACCCAAGAAGTTGTCGGTATTGACATACAAATCGAGACTGAGGTTTGTAAGATCCTGATGGTGTATGCCTCCTGAGAGATACGCCTTATTACCCATTTTGTCGAAAATAAGCAGGCTATCCAAATAGATTTCGTTGTACGCCAAGGTGATACTGTCGTTCTTTAGTGTATAGGTTGTATTGAGAGGAGTGATGGTCGCTTCACCATCCACTTTCAATCCACCCGTCAGATTAATGGCCGACAGCGGCCCCGCCAGTCGTAAATCTCCTTCAGCGTGGCCTGTGATACTTGACACGAACGACTTGGTAAACGAGTGCATAAAGTCAAGATAGGTACCACGGGCAGAAATGCCAAGGTCAATGTAATCCTTATCTGGTGACACATAGCCATTGATATATGTTGTGGCTTCTGGTCCATCATTGGCCGTGGCTTTGATGTCTATTTGTTTTGCATGTTTGTTCCAGTCTACCTGTGCATGCAATGTACCCATACGCCCATCCTCAAATTTGAAATCTTCGACAGTCAGCCATGCCGATGCGTTCGGATCCTCAAAGACCTCAGTCAGAAGGGCTCGCCCTGAGCATTGGCCCGAAAAGGCGACAGCATCAAAGCTGACAAGATCAAGAATATAGGCGATCTCCACTCCTTGCAAATCTATCATGACGGAGTCGGTTTTATTTGAAGAGGCCTTTCCATCTATCTTGATGTATTGCCCTTCGTTATGCACTGCAAAGTGGTCTAATAACAGCCGATCGGTGGAATAAACAATATCCGAAGGCTCTATTAACCACTCTGAATTGTCAATTTTTATCGTGGAGGGCATCACCCTGACATGAGCTTCTGGTTTACCGTCAATATTCTTGTAAAGTTGTCCTTTAACGTTAAACTGCCCGCTAACGGGTTTATTGGGACTATGATTGTTCCATGCCAACGACATCATCAAGTTGTTTGCAGCAGCATTACCATCTATGTTCAATTCAAATGGAAGACCACTAGCCAGAAGACGGCTGAGAGCTACGTCAATGAACATTGTGTCTCCTGGAGACGTGATACCAACACGGGCATTCTGGAAACGGTCACCATTGTAGCTAAATGACGGAGCGTTTAAGTCAAGCATCAGTTGACGAGTATTGTCATTGATACTGGTTGTGAGTTCCAACGGCTGATGAATATCGAAATCAACGCCGAAGAGCTTACTCAGCCAGTCGGTCTTGGCCATCTTCATGTGAAGCCCAAAGTTGTTGCCACTTACATCCTTCACAGGCGGTAATCCAGGCAAAGTAGGCAACTTGGAACTCACGGCGTTGGATACACTCTGCACAATCGTTGCATAGTCGAAATCGCCTGTAAGTGTAGCGTGAGCAAAATCGCTATTAAGAATGATGAAATGGGTATCATCATTAAACCCTGTCTTGACAGTCAAATAATTGAGTTGATAGTCCTTTTCTGGCAGTCGGAGATCATGTATGCTCACGGTTCCTATGGCTTCGTTCAAAGTGGGCACCTTGACATCGGCTTCCAAGCGGGCGCTGACGCGTGGGTCAGCCACTCGCATCCAACCTTTCAAAAGGTCATCGCCATAGTTTGTGTCAAAACTGATATTTGAATAAGAATAGCCGTCATAATCAAACTGACCGACAAGTCCCTTAACGGCATAATGCTGCTTCAACTTGCCGCTGAACGACACGTTGGCAGCAACCATTCCTAATTTATTATTATCCAATAGCTTACCTATATTCACACCATCGGTCTGCATAGAGCCTTCAAACTGCTGATCGTTCTTCAGTGCTCCCTGTACTGTCAATTTACCAATATCTGTTGTGAGGTCAGCCAACGTCCTCATTGTACCATCTGCATCGCCCGTAAAGTATCCCTTCAATTGAATATCTCCTATACGTGAAACCTCGTCGGGTAACGCAATAAAATTATTAGAGAAAAAATCCAACACTCCACTGCCCACCCTAAATTCTCTGACATCCAAGTTCCATGTATCCTTTAAGTTGGCAATATGCCGATATTCCCCTGAAGCGCGCAATGCCAACTCAGCATTGTCTGCTGATACCTGTAAAATCGGAACAAAGAGCGTATGGTCATGATATTCAAAAGCGGAAGATAAATCAATCCTGTGTCGATATGATTTCAGTTCAGGCACAAGAAAGGCAAACTCAGATGGCTGGACGTGTGATTCGGAAATAACACCCGACAATTGGATGGTCTCATCAAGACGCTGGGGGGCGTAGGCAGTTATCAGAGAGTCAATACGGATATCAGACGACACCGTCTGTAACTTGAAATTACGCAGAGCAGCCTCGTGGCTACCTGCTGTCAGATGAAATGCCAATCGACGGACATTAACACCAGACTGCTCGACACAAGAAATACGTTTCACATTGACGCTGAGACTATCGTCCTGCAAAGTTTTAAGAATGATATGGGCACTAATACCATTGAAGTTCAAATGTTTAAGATTCAACCGATTAGGCGTAGGTGACACATCCCATTGATCATAACTCACAGTACTATGGCGCATAATAAACGAATTGATGCGCAGATTGATGGGCGTATGACTAGTTGTGTCACTTGAGGCTAATGAATCCAAGACAAACTGGAAATTAGCTGGTGTGTGCTCCGACTGCTTGTACAAGCGAAATTGGGCACCAAATATCTGTGCCGATGAAATGACTATACGACCGATGGCCAATGGTGTTATTTCAATTTTTGTAGTCAGACGAGCTGCTTTCACCATCTGCTTGTGGCACTGATCGTAAATAACGACATCATCAAGTATAATGCGGTTCAGAAATCCCAAGTCAACACGGCCTATTTGCACTTCAGTACATAATTGGTCGCCAAGATACTTGGCAACTTGTTGGCCTAACTGTTGCTGCATCCAAGAAGTGTGAACAACTATCATAACAATAGTATAAAGTGCCAACAGAGTCCATAATGTCCAGTTGATAATATGCTTGAGAAGCTTCACTTGTTGTCAGTCGGAGATAGCAAATTATGCTGATTCAAATTATTTATTTTGCAAAATTAATATAAAATCTTTTGAAAGCAGAACTTTTCACCTATAAAATCATGCTTTTTCCATAAAAATTATTAATTTTGCCATCGCTTAACGCAAGTATTCAATAATTTCTGATATAAATGGCAAATGTGATTAAGTTACGCAAAGGCTTAGACATTACCCTTGAGGGCAAGGCCGAGGAGAAGAAAATCCAGCTTAAATCGAACGGCAAGTTTGCGCTTGTACCCGACGATTTCGAGGGAGTAACTCCAAAGGTTGTTGTCAAGGAGGGCGATAAGGTCAAGGCCGGGGATGCTCTGTTCGTTAACAAGCAGTATCCTGAGGTTAAGTTTGCCTCGCCAGTTAGCGGAACAGTCCGCGAGGTGGTTCGTGGTGAACGTAGAAAAGTGCTCTGCGTGAGAGTGGATGCCGACGA
>JAFYDA010000035.1 GCA_017545045.1 Prevotella sp.
CCCGCAGGTGTTGAGATGGTAATGCCTGGTGATAACGTTGAGATCACTGTTGAGTTGATCTACGCTGTTGCTCTGAATAAGGGTCTGCGTTTCGCTATCCGCGAAGGTGGTCGCACCGTCGGTTCTGGCCAGATTACTGAAGTGTTCGAGGATTAATCGTTCAGTAGGTTGCTGTGCCACAGCAACACACTCAACAATAAAAAAAGCCCCCGTTTTCGGGCGGGGGCTTTCATACGGGAATAGCTCAGTTGGTAGAGCATCGGTCTCCAAAACCGAGGGTCGTGGGTTCGAGTCCTCCTTCCCGTGCAAGAAGAAAGAAAAAAGATAAAATGTTGAAGAAGTTTATTAATTATTGTAAGGCTTGTTATGACGAGCTTGCACATAAGACAACATGGCCAACGCGCTCTGAGCTAACTCACAGCGCCGTTGTTGTCTTGTCAGCATCCTTGGTGATTGCTGTAGTTGTCTGGCTCATGGACACAGTGTTCAAATTTGCAATGACAGGTGTTTATTCACTTGGAATGTAAATCTGAAATAAGGTAAGAAGAGAGATGGCTGAAACAGGAATGAAGTGGTACGTGTTGCGTGCCGTTAGCGGAAAAGAAGCAAAGGTCAAGGAGTATCTCGAAGCTTTGATGAAGCATGACAAGGTTCTTCAGGACAATGTCGGTCAGATTATGTTGCCGACAGAAAAATATGCTCAGCTTCGCAATGGCAAGCGTGTGGTTAAGGAGAAGCTCTTCTTGCCTGGCTATGTGTTAGTTGAGGCTAACCTACAGGGAGAAGTGGCTCATACTTTGCGCTTCACGCCGAATGTCCTTGGCTTCTTAGGAGGAATGGACAAACCATCGCCTGTCCGCCAAGCCGACATTAACCGTATTCTTGGCACTGCGGAGGAGACTGCCATCCGAACGGAGGAGATTAGTATACCTTTTGATGTGGACGAATCCGTAAAAGTAACAGACGGCCCGTTCAGCGGTTTCAGTGGTGTTATTGAGGAGGTCAACCTCGAAAAACACAAACTAAAGGTAAATGTAAAGATATTCGGAAGAAAGACTCCATTAGAACTCTCATTTAATCAAGTTGAAAAAGAATAAGGCGTAATTTGTTACGGTACGCCCCATTCTCTATATACGGTCTGGGAGGCTTCCACTCTCGTGACTTATATATAAACAATTAATATTAAAGAACAGAAATGGCTAAAGAAGTTGCTGGATTAATCAAATTACAGATTAAAGGTGGCGCTGCGAATCCCTCACCCCCCGTTGGCCCTGCACTGGGTTCAAAGGGTATTAACATTATGGGATTCTGCAAGGAGTTCAACGCCAGAACCCAGGATAAGGCAGGCAAGATTCTTCCTGTTGTTATCACCTACTATGCGGACAAGTCATTCAGTTTCGTTATCAAGACTCCTCCTGCAGCTGTCCAACTGCTGGAAGCTGCCAAGGTCAAGGGAGGCTCTTCTGAGCCTAACCGTAAAAAGGTTGCCTCTGTGACTTGGGATCAGGTACGCGCTATCGCCGAAGACAAGATGGCTGACCTGAACTGCTTTACCGTAGAGTCTGCCATGAAACTGATTGCCGGTACAGCTCGTAGCATGGGTATCACTGTAAAAGGGGAGTTCCCTGGTAAATAATAAATAACTTCAATTAGGAAAATGAGTAAACTGACAAAAAATCAAAAGTTGGTAGCTGATAAGGTTGAAGCAGGGAAAGCCTACACATTGAAAGAAGCCGCAGCGCTGGTGAAAGAAATCACCACTACAAAGTTTGAGGCTTCGGTGGATATCGATGTGCGCTTGGGCGTTGATCCACGTAAGGCCAACCAAATGGTTCGTGGCGTTGTGTCGCTGCCGAACGGAACTGGTAAGGTAACGCGTGTCCTCGCTCTCTGTACACCCGATCAGGAAGCAGCTGCCAAGGAGGCAGGTGCCGACTATGTAGGTCTTGACGAATATATCGACAAGATCAAGCAGGGTTGGACTGACGTTGATGTTATCATCACAATGCCATCCTGCATGGGTAAGTTAGGACCTCTCGGTCGTATTCTCGGTCCTCGTGGCCTGATGCCGAACCCGAAGAGTGGTACCGTGACTATGGACGTTGCTAAGGCAGTAAAGGAAGTTAAGCAGGGTAAGATAGACTTCAAGGTTGACAAAGCCGGTATCGTGCACACATCAATCGGTAAGATTACTTTCACCGCTGATCAGATTTTCGAAAATGCAAAAGAGTTCATCTCAACCATTATCAAACTGAAGCCTGCTGCTGCCAAGGGTACATACATGAAGAGTATTTTCCTCTCAAGCACTATGAGTAAGGGTATCAAGGTAGATCCTAAATCAGTTGAATAACTCGTTAAAAGATTAGACAAATGAAAAAGGAAGTAAAAGATACTATTATCGTAGAACTTGGCGAACAGTTAAAGAACTATCCACATTTCTATCTGGTAGACCTTACCGGACTGAATGCTGAGAAGACCTCTGACCTGCGTCGCAAGTGCTTCAAGAGCGAGATTAAATTGCTGATGGTGAAGAATACACTTCTTCACAAAGCATTTGAGGCATCTGAGATTGATTTCTCTCCACTGTATGACTGCCTGAAAGGTAACACTGCAATCATGTTCACTCAGACGGCAAACGTTCCCGCTAAGCTAATCAAGGAGTACAAGAAAGAAGGCATTCCTGCACTAAAGGGTGCATACGCCGAAGAAAGTTTCTTCGTAGGAGCCGACAAACTTGACGAACTGGTTGCTATCAAGAGTAAGAACGAGCTGATTGCCGATGTTGTGGCTCTGTTGCAGTCACCCATCAAGAATATCGTCTCTGGTTTGAATGCTGGAGGAAAGATTCATGGTCTGCTTGACGCTATCGCTGAGCGTAATAAATAAGCGAAATTATTTCATTATTAACATTAAAAACAATTAAAATTTTAAATAAAATGGCAGATATTAAAGCTATTGCAGAAGAGTTGGTAAACCTTACTGTGAAAGAAGTTAACGAGTTGGCAACCATCCTGAAGGATGAGTATGGAATTGAGCCCGCTGCTGCAGCTGTTGCTGTTGCTGCTGGTCCTGCTGCTGGCGGTGAGGCCGCTGCTGCTGAGGAAAAGACTTCATTCGACGTTGTTCTGAAGTCAGCTGGCGCTGCTAAGTTGCAGGTTGTGAAGGCTGTGAAAGAAGCTTGCGGTCTGGGCCTGAAGGAAGCCAAAGACCTGGTAGACGGAGCTCCTGCAACCGTAAAGGAAGGCTTGTCTAAGGAAGAGGCTGAGAATCTGAAGAAGACCATTGAGGCCGCTGGTGCCGAGGTTGAGCTGAAATAATCAGTCATATTTCAATATCATTTGGTTAGGGACTTCCCAGTCGGTGGTCCCTAACCTTTTCTTGTCTTTCTCCGGAAAAACCGGATGCCGGAATTACCGGATTATACAAACAACATTATATTTATGGCACCAAAAGTAATAGATAACAGAGTTAACTTTGGCAGCGTCAAGAATCCATTGCCATTCCCAGATTTTCTTGACGTGCAATTAAAGTCTTTCCAAGACTTCCTGCAGTTGGACACTCCGCCTGAGGAACGCAAGAACGACGGTCTGTATAAGGTGTTTGCAGAAAACTTCCCTATCACCGATACACGTAATAATTTCGTCCTTGAGTTCCTGGATTACTATATTGATCCACCACGTTATACCATCGACGAATGCTTAGAGCGTGGTCTGACCTATAGTGTACCCTTGAAGGCTAAGCTGAAACTGTATTGCACTGATCCTGATCATGAAGATTTCGGCACGGTGATTCAAGACGTGTTTCTGGGTCCCATTCCCTACATGACCTCAAATGGTACTTTTGTTATCAATGGTGCTGAGCGTGTTGTCGTATCACAGTTGCATCGTTCGCCAGGTGTCTTTTTTGGCCAGAACGTACATGCAAATGGTACATTACTGTATTCTGCCCGCATCATCCCATTCAAAGGTTCATGGATAGAATTCGCTACAGACATTAACAACGTAATGTATGCCTACATCGACCGTAAGAAGAAACTACCCGTAACAACATTGCTGCGCGCCATTGGTTTTGAGGCCGATAAGGATATTCTTCAGATTTTTGACCTTGCAGAGGAAGTTAAGGTCAATAAGAAGGCGCTCAAGGCTGTCGTAGGATGTAAACTCGCCGCCCGTGTACTGAAAAGCTGGAACGAAGACTTCGTTGATGAGGATACGGGTGAAGTCGTTTCTATTGAGCGAAATGAGGTTATCATGGAGCGTGAGACAGAAATTACCGAGGAGAATCTGATGGATATTCTTGAGAGTGGTGCCCAAACCATCCTTGTTCACAAAGATGAGCAGGCTGCACAGGATTTCAGTATCATCTTCAACACACTTGCCAAAGACCCGTCGAACTCAGAAAAGGAGGCTGTTCTCTATATCTATCGCCAGTTACGCAATGCAGACCCTGCCGATGATGCCTCAGCCCGTGAGGTTATTCAAAACCTATTTTTCTCCGACAAACGATATGACCTGGGGGATGTTGGACGTTACCGTATCAATAAGAAGTTAGGTCTGGATACTGATATGGACGTCCGCGTACTTACCAAGGAAGATATTATTGAAATTATCAAATATCTCATTCAACTCATCAATTCAAAAGCTGCCGTCGATGACATCGACCACCTGTCGAACCGACGCGTACGTACCGTGGGTGAGCAACTGTCTAATCAGTTCTCAATTGGTTTGGCACGTATGAGCCGTACCATCCGCGAGCGTATGAATGTCCGTGACAACGAGGTATTCACGCCTACCGACCTAATTAACGCCAAGACCATTTCGAGCGTCATTAACTCGTTCTTCGGAACGAACCCGCTGTCACAGTTCATGGACCAGACAAACCCACTGGCCGAGGTGACACACAAACGTCGTCTATCAGCATTAGGCCCAGGCGGTCTGTCACGTGAGCGCGCTGGCTTCGAGGTTCGTGACGTACACTATACACACTACGGACGTCTCTGCCCGATTGAGAGCCCTGAAGGTCCTAACATCGGTCTAATCTCGTCACTCTGTGTCTATGCGAAAATCAACGAACTTGGTTTTATCCAGACACCTTACCGTAAGGTAGAAAACGGCGTTGCAAACCTTGACAATAATGATATTGTGTACCTGACTGCCGAAGAAGAATCTGAACACATCATCGGTCAAGGCAACGCCCCGTTGAACGATGACGGTACTTTCATCCGCGAAGTGGTCAAATGTCGGCAGGATGCCGATTTCCCCGTTGTTCCACCAACAGATGTCGATTTGATGGACGTATCGCCTCAACAGATCGCATCTATTGCAGCATCGCTGATTCCATTCCTCGAGCATGATGACGCCCACCGTGCACTGATGGGATCAAACATGATGCGCCAGGCCGTACCTCTACTTCATAACGAAGCTCCCATTGTGGGAACCGGTATTGAAAAACAGGTGTGTGAAGATTCCCGTACGATGGTGACAGCTGAAGGCGATGGTGTCGTGGAATATGTTGATGCTACAACGATCCGCATTCTCTATGACCGCACAGAGGATGAGGAATTCGTTAGTTTTGAGCCAGCCCTGAAAGAATATCGCATCTCTAAGTTCCGCCGCACAAACCAAAACATGACCATCGACCTTCGCCCTATCTGCGATAAAGGACAGCGTGTGAAGAAGGGTGACATACTGACAGAAGGCTATGCTACAGAGAACGGAGAGTTAGCTTTGGGTCGTAACTTACTCGTAGCCTACATGCCTTGGAAAGGCTATAACTATGAGGATGCCATTGTATTGAACGAACGTGTGGTTCGTGATGATATTCTGACTTCCGTTCACGTTGATGAATATTCTCTTGATGTCCGTGAGACAAAACGTGGTGTGGAGGAGTTCACAGCAGATATTCCAAACGTATCAGAAGAAGCAACTAAGGATCTCGACGAAAATGGTGTTATTCGTGTTGGTGCCCGCGTCGAGCCTGGCGACATTCTTATCGGTAAGATTTCACCAAAGGGTGAAAGCGATCCTTCACCTGAAGAGAAACTGCTTCGTGCTATTTTTGGTGACAAGGCCGGCGATGTGAAGGATTCTTCACTTAAAGCCAATCCATCACTGACAGGTGTCATTATTGACAAAAAACTGTTTGCCAGAGCTATTAAAACCCGTCAGACAAAACTTCAAGACAAGAAACTTCTTGAGAAGATTGATGAGGAGTACGAGGCAAAAGTTGACGATCTGAAGGACATCCTTATAGACAAGTTGCTTACCCTAACAAAGGGTAAGACTTCTATGGGAGTCAAAGATTATACAGGTGCAGAGATTATCACTAAGGGTAGCCGTTTTACCGCCACCAGTCTAAGAAATCTGGAATATGGTGACATTCAGATTAGTAATTGGACAGCCGATGAACATAAGAATGAGTTGATTGCCCAGTTGATTATCAACTTCATGAAGAAATACAAGCTACTCGATGCTGAGATGAAACGCAAAAAGTTCGCCATCACCATTGGTGACGAGCTGCCATCAGGCATCCTGCAGATGGCCAAAGTCTATGTTGCAAAGAAACGTAAGATTGGTGTGGGTGACAAACTCGCCGGACGTCACGGTAACAAAGGTATCGTGTCGAAAGTAGTTCGTCAAGAGGATATGCCATTCCTCGAGGATGGTCGGCCCGTTGACCTCGTTCTGAACCCACTTGGTGTGCCTTCACGCATGAACCTCGGCCAAATCTTTGAGGCTATCCTCGGTGCTGCCGGCAAACGTCTTGGCGTGAAGTTCGCAACACCTATCTTTGATGGAGCCAAGCTCGACGACCTTGCAGAATGGACTGACAAGGCAGGTCTGCCACGTCTATGCTCTACTCATCTGTATGACGGTGAGACTGGTGAAATGTTCGACCAGCCTGCCACGGTTGGTATCACCTACTTCCTCAAACTCGGACACATGGTTGAAGACAAAATGCATGCCCGTTCTATCGGTCCGTACTCTCTCATCACTCAGCAGCCGCTCGGCGGTAAAGCCCAGTTCGGTGGTCAGCGTTTTGGTGAGATGGAAGTATGGGCACTGGAGGCCTTTGGTGCTAGCCATGTGCTTCAAGAGATTCTTACAGTCAAGTCTGATGATACCGTAGGCCGTGCCAAAGCCTATGAAGCCATTGTCAAGGGTGAGCCCATGCCTACGCCTGGTATCCCCGAATCGCTCAATGTGCTGCTGCACGAGCTACGCGGCTTAGGTTTAAGCATCACGATGGACTAAATGAGTTAAGAATTAAGAGTTAAGAATTAAGAGTTAAGAAAGATTATGGCTTTCAAAAAAGATACAAAGACAAAGAGTAATTTTACTAAGATTACCATTGGACTTGCTTCACCAGAAGATATACTCGAGAGCAGCTTCGGAGAGGTGACCAAACCCGAGACCATCAACTACCGTACCTATAAGCCTGAGCGCGACGGTCTGTTTTGTGAGCGAATCTTCGGTCCCACAAAAGACTATGAATGTGCCTGTGGCAAGTATAAGCGCATCCGCTATAAAGGGATTGTCTGCGATCGCTGTGGTGTTGAGGTGACAGAAAAGAAGGTACGCCGTGAACGAGCCGGACACATTGAATTGGTGGTGCCTGTAGCACATATCTGGTATTTCCGTTCACTGCCCAATAAGATTGGATATCTGCTTGGCTTGCCCACTAAAAAACTCGATGCAGTCATCTACTATGAGCGCTATATCGTAATCCAGCCAGGTGCTATGGCCGGCAAGAAAGACGGTGAAGGAAACGATGCATTAGGCTCCAATGTCTACGACCTGCTTTCAGAAGAGGAATATAATGAGATTGTGGACAATCAGATAGCTCAGAACAACGATTACTTAGATGACAACGACCCCAATAAATTCATTGCCAAGATGGGGGCCGAGGCAATTTATGAGCTATTGACCAAACTTGATCTCGACTCTCTGAGTTACGAACTGCGCGACCGCGCCAGCACTGATTCATCAGTTCAACGTAAAAACGAGGCCCTAAAGCGCCTTCAGGTTGTAGAATCTTTCCGCCAAAGCGTGGAGAAGGGCATCAACCGCCCCGAATGGATGATTATGAAAATCATACCTGTGACGCCGCCCGAACTACGTCCGCTTGTACCATTGGATGGAGGCCGTTTCGCCACATCCGACCTCAACGACCTCTATCGTCGAGTGATTATTCGTAACAACCGCCTGAAGCGTTTGATGGAGATTCACGCTCCTGAAGTCATTCTGCGTAATGAAAAGCGTATGTTGCAGGAAGCCGTTGACTCCTTGTTCGACAATTCACGCAAGTCTTCTGCCGTAAAGAGCGACTCTAACCGTCCACTAAAGTCTCTCAGCGACTCGCTGAAGGGTAAACAGGGCCGTTTTCGTCAGAACCTGCTCGGTAAGCGTGTTGACTACTCTGCCCGCTCGGTTATCGTTGTTGGTCCTGAATTGAAGATGGGTGAATGCGGTCTACCTAAGTTGATGGCCGCAGAGCTCTATAAGCCATTTATCATCCGCAAACTCATTGAGCGCGGCATCGTGAAAACCGTGAAGTCGGCAAAGAAGATTGTCGACCGTCGTGAGCCCGTTATCTGGGATATTCTTGAGAATGTGATGAAGGGACATCCCGTACTGCTGAACCGCGCACCAACCCTGCACCGTTTAGGTATTCAGGCCTTCCAGCCTAAATTGATTGAGGGTAAAGCTATTCAGCTCCACCCACTGGCTTGTACGGCTTTTAACGCAGACTTCGATGGTGACCAGATGGCAGTTCATCTTCCCTTGTCAAACGAGGCTATTTTGGAAGCTCAATTACTCATGCTTCAGAGCCATAACATTTTGAATCCTGCCAACGGTGCTCCTATCACCGTTCCTTCTCAGGATATGGTGCTCGGTCTGTACTATATCTCTAAGATTCGTCCAGGTGCAAAAGGCGAGGGTCTGTCGTTCTACGGTCCTGAAGAGGCTATCATTGCCCATAACGAAGGTAAGTGCGACTTGCATGCTCAAGTGAAAGTAGTTGTCGATGACCGTGACGAGAACGGCAACAAGTTCCGCCACACAGTTGAAACGTCTGTGGGTCGCGTTATTGTGAATGGTATTATCCCAGAGCAGGTAGGCTATGTCAACAAAGTTATCTCCAAAAAGTCGTTGCGTGACATTATTGCTGACGTCATCAAGAACGTAGGCTTTGCCGAGGCCTGTGAGTTCCTTGACGGTATCAAGAATTTGGGTTATCGCATGGCTTACGAAGCTGGTCTGTCATTCAATCTCGATGACATCATCATCCCGAAGGAAAAAGTCGAACTCATTGCTAAGGGAAATGAGGAGGTAAAGCAGATTACCGACAACTATAACATGGGCTTCATCACCGACAATGAGCGTTATAATCAGGTCATCGATACTTGGACACACGTCAACAACGACATCGGCAACATCTTGCTAAAGCAGATGACCGAGGCAGACCAAGGCTTCAACGCCGTATTCATGATGCTCGACTCCGGTGCCCGTGGTAGTAAGGACCAAATTAAGCAACTTTCAGGTATTCGCGGTCTGATGGCCAAGCCTCAGAAAGCCGGTGCTGAAGGACATCAGATTATTGAGAACCCGATTCTGTCGAACTTCAAGGAGGGTATGTCCGTACTGGAGTATTTCATCTCTACCCACGGTGCCCGTAAAGGTCTAGCCGACACTGCCATGAAAACGGCCGATGCTGGATACCTGACTCGTCGTCTTGTTGATGTCAGCCATGACGTGATTATCAACGAGGAGGACTGCGGTACGCTTCGCGGACTTGTCTGTACAGCCCTTAAAAATGGCGATGAAGTCATCTCTAGTCTGTCCGAACGTATTCTAGGACGCGTTTCCGTTCATGACATTCTCAATCCTAAAACAGGCGATGTTATAGTTGAGGCAGGTGAAGAGATTACCGAAGCTATTGCCGAAACTATTGAGAAAGCAGAAATTGAAAGTGTAGAAATCCGTTCTGTACTCACCTGTGAGTCTAAGAAGGGTGTCTGCATGAAGTGTTATGGCCGCAACCTTGCCACGCGTCGCATGGTACAGAGAGGAGAAGCCGTAGGTGTGATAGCCGCACAGGCTATCGGTGAACCAGGCACACAGCTGACTCTCCGTACTTTCCACGCTGGTGGTGTGGCTGCTAATGCTGCTGCCAATGCTAACATTGTGGCTAAATATGAATCCGCCAAGATTGAAATGGAGGAAGTACGCACCGTTCCATTCGATGAGGACGGCCGCGATTGCGAGATGGTAGTTAGCCGTCTTGGAGAAATGCGCTTTGTGGATCCTCATACCAATATTGTTCTTTCATCGGTAAACATTCCTTATGGTTCATCACTCTATCATAAGAATGGCGACGTGGTCAAGAAAGGCGAGAAGATTGCCCAGTGGGATCCGTTCAATGCTGTTATCGTAACAGAGTTTTCAGGTACATTGAAATTCAACGATGTCATTGAGGGTGTCACCTTCCGTGCCGAGACCGACGAAACTACTGGTCTGACAGAAAAGATTGTCACTGAGTCAAAAGACAAGACAAAAGTACCAACCTGTGATATCATTGGAGCTGATGGTGAGAAAATCGGTACCTACAACTTCCCTGTAGGTGGCCACGTCGTTGTCGAGGACGGTCAGACCGTTAAGACTGGTGAGACTCTCGTCAAGATTCCTCGTGCAGCCGCTAAAGGTGGTGATATTACCGCTGGTCTGCCGCGTGTCACCGAGCTATTCGAGGCTCGTAATCCATCGAACCCCGCTGTTGTCAGCGAAATCGACGGTGAGGTTACAATGGGTAAGGTGAAGCGTGGCAATCGTGAGATTATCGTCACATCGAAGACAGGAGAACAACGCAAGTACCTCGTATCTCTTTCAAAGCAAATTCTTGTGCAGGAGCACGATGCCGTGCGTGCTGGCACCCCACTTTCCGACGGTGCCATCACCCCGAGCGACATCCTTGCCATCAAAGGTCCAACCGCCGTTCAGGAGTACATCGTCAATGAAGTACAGGATGTGTACCGCCTGCAGGGTATCAAGATTAATGACAAGCATTTCGAGATTATCGTGCGCCAGATGATGCGCAAAGTACAAATTAACGATCCAGGCGACACTTCTTTCCTCGAACAGGAAGTAGTCGACAAACTCGATTTTGCAGAGGAGAACGACCGCATCTGGGGCAAGAAGGTGGTGACCGATGCTGGTGCTTCTGAGAACATGAAGCCAGGACAGATTGTCACCGCCCGTCGTCTGCGCGATGAGAACTCCATGCTGAAACGTCGTGACTTGAAGCTTGTACAGGTGCGTGATGCCGTTCCTGCTACGTCTACGCAAATTCTGCAGGGTATCACCCGTGCAGCATTGCAGACCAAGTCATTCATGTCAGCCGCCTCATTCCAGGAAACCACCAAGGTACTCAACGAGGCCGCCATTCGTGGCAAGGTTGACAACCTGGAAGGCATGAAGGAGAACGTTATCTGCGGCCACCTTATTCCTGCAGGTACTGGACTACGCGAATTCGAGAAGATCATTGTTGGATCTAAGGAAGAATACGATCGTATGCAGGCCAACCGTAAGAATGTACTCGACTTTGCCGAGGAAGTGGTGCTTGACGAGAACTAAGCTCACTAGTTGTTGATTTTATGAGCGTCACCAAAATCATCAGTGAACATACCCGTGGGAGGCAGTATTCGTTTGAGATACTGCCTCCACTCAAAGGTACGGGCACAGAGAAGCTCTTCGCTGACATTGACAAGCTGGCAGCTTTCAATCCAGCCTTTATTAACATCACAACGCACCATACAGAATACGTCTACCGCGAATTGCCAAACGGACAATACGAGCGGTTTCGCGTGCGTCGTCGCCCGGGCACCATTGCTATAGCAGCAGCTATCCAGCAGCGTTACCATATTCCCGTACAACCGCATATTATCTGTAGCGGTGCTACCGTTGAGGATATTGAGTACGAGCTGCTTGACCTCCAGTTCCTTGGCATCCATGATCTGCTTCTGCTCCGTGGTGACAAGGTCAAAGAAGATACCCATTTTACCCCCACACCGGGCGGACACGCCCATACCACAGACCTCATCCGACAGGTACAACGTTTCAATCAGGGATTCTTTGCCGATGGCACCCCCATCAAGCATCCTGGCCATCCATTTGAATTCGGCGTAGCCTGCTATCCCGAGAAGCATGAGGAGGCTCCCAATATGGAAATGGACCTGCAATACCTAAAGCAAAAGCAAGATTTGGGTGCACAATATGCAGTTACACAATTGTTCTTCGACAATCAGAAATACTTCGATTTTGTCAGTCGCGCCCGCAAGGTTGGCATCACCATTCCCATTATTCCTGGTATCAAGCCCATGTCAAAACTATCTCAACTGACTATCGTTCCAAAAACGTTCCACTGTGACATTCCAGAGCCACTTGCCCATGAAATTGTCAATTGCCATACTGACGAGGACGCCCGTCAGTTGGGGATAGAATGGACTACGGAACAATGTCGCGACCTTTATGCGCATGGTATTAACGACATCCATTTCTACACGGTCTCAGCTGTAGACTCCGTGGTAGAAATAACACGACGCCTACTATGACATTCCACAATGTGATTGGGCAGGAAGAGATACGTGACCGCCTGCTGCAAATGACGAGTGAAGGCCGTTTGCCTCATGCTGTCATGCTTTGCGGGCCTCAGGGTGTCGGAAAGAAAGCACTTGCTATTGCGTTTGCCTCTCATCTGTTAGGTGATAATAATGCGATGGTTAAACGGTTGGAGCATCCCGACCTACATTTCACATACCCAACCATCAAACTACCTTCAATGGGCAGCGACCATAAGCCCATAAGCGATGATTTCGCTCATGAATGGCACGAATTGCTGACAGGTACCGGCCCCTACTTTACAATGGATGAATGGATGACGGCCATGGGCGGAGAGAACCAGCAAGCCATCATCACTGCTGGCGAAAGCGATGCGCTCGTTCATAAACTCAGTCTCAAATCCAGTCAAGGAGGATACAAAGTGAGCATCATCTGGCTTCCTGAACGCATGAACATCGAGTGTGCCAACAAACTGCTTAAGCTCATAGAGGAGCCACCTTCACAAACTGTCTTCATCATGGTCTGTGAAGAACCCGACAAATTGCTGGATACCATCCGTAGCCGCGTACAACGCATCGATGTCAAGAAAATTCCCGCCAATGTCATCTGTCAAGCACTCGTTGATCACCGTGGCATCAGCGAAGAGGCTGCCCACCGTATTAGCCGTTTGGCCAATGGCTCATGGCTAAAAGCACTCGAAGAACTTCAAGTGGACACGGAAAACAGACTGTTCCTAGATCTCTACATCTCACTCATGAGGCTGGCATATCAGCGCAAAATCCGTGATCTTCGCAAATGGAGCGACACCATGGCCAGTTTCGGTCGAGAGAAACAAAAGCGCTTCCTGCAATACTTCCTCCGCATGACACGCGAATGTTTCATGTACAATTTCCAACAACCCGAAATCGTCTATATGACTGAACAGGAAGAAAATTTCGCCCGCAATTTTGCCCGTTTTGTAAGCGAAGCTAACATTCTATCCCTTTACGACCTAGCCAACCGCGCTATCCGCGACATCGGTCAGAACGCCAACTCAAAAATCGTATTCTTTGACTTCACTCTCCAAACTATTATATTATTATTAAACTAATATCACTTCGATAAGTTCATACTATGAAAAGAGGTATCAAAACCATACTCTGGAGTTGTATTGTCTTGATGGCTGCAACCATGACCGAAGCCCAGCCAAACCGTGGACCACGCCATCGTCGTATGGCCTTTGCGACAGACACCGTGATGGCACACGACCCAGTTATGGCATTTGAGAACAATACCTACTATCTGCTTTCTACAGGCATGGGTATACAATGGGCCACTTCAAAAGACCGCAAGACATGGGTAATGCAGTCCACGCCTTTTATAGAGGACATACCGCAGTGGACGCAGGATTCAGTGCCTGGCTTCCGTAACCATGTGTGGGCTCCAGACATCATCCGCTGGCACAATCGTTGGTGGTTGGCTTATTCATGCTCTACATTTGGAAAGAACACGTCAGCCATTGGTCTGATGTCAGCACAAAGTATTGGGGGAATGTGGAAAGACGAAGGGTGTATCGTAGCCTCCAAGGAAAACAGAGACAATTGGAACGCTATCGACCCTTGCTTTGTGATAGACGACGACGGCCAGCCTTGGCTAACCTGGGGCTCGTTCTGGGACGGCATCCAACTGGCACGGCTCGACACAACGATGCATCTTGCCTCGAAGCCCTTTACCATTGCAAGACGTCACAAACCAGGCAATCAGAATGCAGCCGAGAATCCCACATCGAAATTTGCTGGACGCAATGCCATTGAGGCACCGTTTATATTGAAACACGACGGCTACTACTATCTTTTTGTCTCATGGGACTACTGCTGTCGAGGAGCAAAGAGCAACTATCGCATAGCCGTAGGACGTAGCAAGCATATAGAGGGACCTTACCTCGACCGTGAAGGTCACGACATGAGAGACGGTGGCGGCACATTGTTCTTAGAAGGCGACAAATCGGAGTATGAAGCAGCAGGTCACTGCGCTGCCTACGATATGAATGGTGAATCCATCTTCATCTGTCATGGTTACTCTGTCCATCTTAACGGGACTGCACTCCTGATTCAGAAGTCCATCAAATGGACGGAGGACAAATGGCCTTCTTTGTCACAATTCTAAACAAAGGAATCTTGAAGATGGCAATACGCTCACTGACTATATTCTTTCTGCTTTTGATGTCGCACATAACGGCAGCTCGTAGCACTGTGTACAGCCCAAAAGTGAAAACGCTCCAAATGGTTGTCAACCAGGACTGGCTGTCACCACCTGTCATGAGAATAGGCAGCGACGACATACTGAACATAGGCTTCGACGAGTTGTCACACAACTATCACCGCTACATTTATTGGATAGAACGATGCGAGGCTGACTGGGCACCATCAGAGGGATTGTTTGAAAGCGACTGGCTACATGGCTTCAACAATAATCCTATTGAAGATTACGAGAACTCGCTGAACACCACCGTGTCCTACACTCACTATCGGCTCCAGATTCCCAACGACCGCTGCCATATCAAGATGAGCGGCAACTACCGATTGCACGTCAGCGACGAGGAGAACGATGGCGAGGAGGTGCTCTGTGCTGAATTCTACGTGGTAGAGCCGCGCTTGAACGTGGGACTCAGTGCAACTACCAATACAGACATCGACTTCAACTCTTCGCACCAACAGGTGTCAATGACGGTGAACTACGATGCCACAATGAACATCACCAATGAAAGCGAACAGATATGGACGGTCGTCATGCAGAATGGTCGTGAGGACAATTGCAAGATAAACCCACGTCCCGACTATATTCAGCGCAATAAACTACAATGGGTACACTGTCGCGACCTCATCTTCGATGCTGGCAATGAATACCACAAATTTGAGGTGCTCGACGTGAGCCATCCCACAATGGGTATCGACCGCATGTCGTGGGACGGGAACTACTATCAGGCCTACCCCTTTGCAGACACGCCTCGGCCTAACTACCTATACGACGAGGATGCTAATGGTTTCTTCTACATTCGCAACAGCGACAACATTGAAAACGACCGCACTAGCGACTATGTTTACGTAAATTACCAAATGGGACCTGTTCACCATTATGCTGAGGATATTATCATCGATGGAGTATGGACTACCGAGCATCCCCAAAACTACGTAATGAGCTACGACGAAGAGACGCACTGCTATCGGGCCAGCATTCTGCAGAAACAAGGATACTACTCCTATCAATACTTGATACGCGACAGCGACGGACGCACACATGTCCTGCCCGAGGAAGGATCATTCTTCGAAACGGAAAACAAGTATCAGGCATTTGTCTACTATAAAGGAGTCACCGAACGGACATGGAGGCTGGTTGGCTACCGGCAGATTGTCCTAAAATAGTATGCGTCATCTTTTTACGATATTCTGATGGCGTCATCTTGAACTTATGATAGAATTTCGCCATCATGTAGTTTGGCGAAACAAAGTTCGTCTTCTTTGCAATCTGCTCTATGGAGAGTTCGGTAGTTACAAGCAGTTCAGCAACGTTGTCCAAGCGCATAGTCCGAACCAACACACGCGGACTCTTGTGGAGATTTTGTGACATCAGCTCATACAGATCCAGGACCTCCATATTTGTGGCTTTTGAAAGCAAATGCATCGTCAGTCGCTTGGTGTCACGCTCATGTACATAGGGAATTATCTTCAACATCGCCTCTACGAATTCATTGGTCAATTCTCTTTGCGGCTCATTGTCTGTTCCATAAATCTCATCTTGTGTGGGAGACAGCAGCTCTGAATTATAACCGTCACAACGCTCCACGAATACACTGATACGGCGTATCACGTCACCCTCCTCATTACTACGTCTGATACGCATCCGGGTGTTTCGGTTGTACACCACAAAGTTCACTACTGCTAAAGCCAGCACGACAAGTCCTAAGAACACAAGAATGAACGTGGCACGCCACCATGGCTGGTTCACATTAACCACCCATACTAACGGAGTTCCTTCATACGTTCCCGGCACCACTGACGACTGAAGTTCTATATGGTAAGAACCTGGCTTCAAAGCGAGTAACGGAAGATGCAGCAAGCCACGACGGTCGACAAGACCAGTTCCGCTGAAGTACGAATACTCTGTCCACTCATTACTAATCTCCTTGATACGAGCTCTATAATAGGTTTGCAACGGCCGCGCATAATTCAGTGCCGAGAAGGTCAAGGACACTGAGTTCTGGTCGTAGTTGAGGTTGATTTCTTTCGTCCGCGTAATAGCCTTTTCCAGTATGACCTCACCATTTACCTTCGTCCCTACCGTCACATTAATACCATTCACCAAAAGACTCGTCAACTTTGGATACATCTTGTACGGTTTTTGGTCAAAAAGATGTACAAAGTCCTGTGGATTAAATTTTACGACATGGTCAATGGCCTGCATCACAATTGTCCCACCCTGCAACTTCATCGCTTTTCCATTGACAAACGTCTCGTTAGGCACATTGTCATTGTCGCTAAAACTGAACACTTGCTTCACCTTATCGTCCACAATACGCAAACAAGTGATTCCGTAGCTAGTGCTCACCCATATATTATGCATGTCGTCCTCTATCACAGCATGTATGACACCATTGAGCAACCCATTCTTTCGCGAATAGACAACAGGTTCAGCCTGAGGAGAGGTGTACAGAAACAGACCATTCGGAGTACCTACCCACATCCAGTTCCTACTGTCTGTCAGCATCGCATTAGCCTTTTTTCCTCTGAATTCTGTAATGCCTTTCAGGCCGTCCATCATTGCGCCATATTTCAGAGCGTCATCTTCATCCCAGGAAAACGATTGAAACGGCGCATGCAACGGAGGACCGTAGAGAACACCGCGCTGTTCTGTGCCAAGCCACATGCCGCCTTGCAGGTCAAACTCCACAGCATTAATGTCCGTCTCCAGGCGATGACCGTTTATCAATGTCAGCGTCTTGTGGTGAGTAATGATTCCAGTCTCAAACTCATAGGTAAAATATCCCCACTCAGACGCTATATAAAGTTTCTTATCATGGACGACCATATTGTTCAGGTGATAGTCAGAACGCATGACCTCAGACCATTGTCGGCTATCCATATTATAATACAGAAGAATAGCACCTTTTTCACCATTGCGTATGACGTAGAGACCATGGTCATGTATCAGCTGCACACCACTGCGATTGTATATCTTTGCATCATAATCATCATAAGCTCGTCGCTGATAAAGCCTCTTACCTGTCTTGAGATTATAGCAGAGCATCAGACCGTCTTCATAGAACAACAGCAGATACTTCTTGTCATAGACCTCCACATCCTGAAGATTCAAATCCGCCTTCAAAGGAATACGGTAATCGTATTTATTACAGAAAAGAGAATGGTTAATACACAGCCACACATCACCGTCAATATCAACAAACATGTCGTCAACCCTCTTGCCATCTGAGCCATACGTCTGAAAGATACTGTCTACATTAACATAGAAGCGTTCTGTATACAAATTGACACACATCACCCCATGGCTGCTCTTAAGCCACAAATGGTGATTATTGTCGTAATACAAATGGTAATGTCCCTGATAATCCACCAACTCATACTTTGATCCCTGATCATTACTAATGTTAGTGAAGCGTGCACCGTCATAGAAGTTGATATCGCCTATGGTCGATATGGTCATACGTCCTGAGTATGTGCATTTGACAGTCTGAGCCGAATTGTCCGCTATCCCATCCGATGCCGTTATCGTACGGAACACACGATCTCCGTCAATGGCAGCCGTCAGGCGGATACACACTGTCAAAAGCAGAGATATAAGCTTCAGTCTATCAGTTGATGTCATATATATCTATATATGGCTACAAAGATACGGAAAAAGAATTATTCTTCCAAATTTTTATACTAAAAAATGGATGCATGGAGCTCAGTAAGCTTCACGGTATTTGCTTTCATCTTTATCATCGAGCATCGAAAGGTAGGATTGGTAACGGCTCTGAGCTATGTAGTGTTCCTCCACTGCCTTCAGCACGGCACAGCCAGGCTCATGCGTATGGGTGCAGTCGGAGAAGCGACACTGCTTAGACATCTCAAAAATTTCCTTGAAATAGCTTGTCAATTCTTCACGTTCCATATCAAACGTGCCGAAGCCCTTGATGCCTGGTGTGTCAATGAGGTATCCACTTTGTCCAATAGGAATCATCTCACTAAACGTAGTCGTATGCATGCCCGTATTGTGTGCATCGCTAATCTCGGCAGTGCGAAGGTTAGCACCTGGCACGAGACGGTTGATAAGCGTCGATTTCCCTACCCCGCTGTTACCGCTGAGCAAAGTAATCTTGCCGTTGAGCATGGGACGCAGTTCTTCCACGCCGTTGCCCGTTGCTGCCGACACTTGTCGGCACTCATAACCCACCGTCTCATAGAGTTGCACCATCATCTGCTGGTAGCGGTGTTCATCCTCACCAAGCATGTCAGTCTTGTTGAATATAAGAATTACGGGAATGCGGTAAGCCTCAGCAGAAGCCAGAAAGCGGTCGACAAATGTAGTGGAGGTCTGCGGACTGCTGACGGTGACAACGAGCAATGCCTGATCAACGTTGGCCGCCAGGATATGGCTCTGTTTCGAGAGATTAATACTTTTACGGATAATGTAGTTGCGACGATTCTCGATATCAGTAATCCACATCCCTTCATTAACCGTAACGCGGTCACCAACAGCCACAGGATTTGTGCTTCGTATGCCCTTCAGACGGAAGTTTCCCTTGACCTTACAATCAATCAGCTGGCCATCGTCCGTTCGGACGGTGTACCAGCTGCCTGTATTCTTGATAACGAGACCCTTCACTTACACTGTCATGATTTCTTTATTCTTGGCCTCAATGAGTTCGTCAAGCTTCTTGATATACTTGTCGTGAATTTTCTGAAGCTCCAGTTCGGCGTCCTTCTCATTATCCTCACTGAGCCCGTCCTTGATGGCTTTCTTCAGTTTGTCCTTGATGTCAGAGCGCACATTACGCACTTCCACCTTGGCTTTCTCTGCTATCTTGTTGCACTGCTTCACCAAGTCGCGACGACGTTCCTCTGTGGGCTGCGGAATACCAAGACGGATGATTTCACCATTGTTTTCTGGAGTGATGCCCACATCAGAGTTCATAATAGCCTTCTCAATATCCTTGATTTGCTTGCGGTCCCAAGGTTTGATGGCGATGGTGCGGGCATCGGGAGTCGAGATGTTTGCCACTTGGTTCAGAGGGACTTTACTTCCGTAGGATTCCACTCTGATACCATCGAGAATGGCCACATTGGCACGGCCGGCACGAATGCGGTTCAGCTCGTCTTCAAGGAACATCGCAGCCATTTCCATTCTCTCTTCACTCTTTTTCAAAGTTTCTTTTACGTCTATCATAATTATACGAATAATGTTTTTCTGCTTACAAAATTAGTGCTTTTCTTTCAAACGCGCAAGCGTTTTTACATTTTTTTTCAACTTTATTTTGCCATTCAAATGTATTTATGTATCTTTGTACGCAGAAAAGAAGGCATGAACCTCATGATCAGATATTTTAACAAACTGTTTTTGACTGTAGCGCTATCATTCATGTGGATGTCAGTCTTCGCAGTGCGCGATAGCATCAGTCACTCCTATACAGAGGAGCAGCCTCTGGTCTATGAAGATGCATGGGACTTGTGGCCCTACTCGTTCCTAAACGACACAGGCGATCCTATGGGCTACAACATCGACCTTCTGAAACTCATCTTCAAGGAACTGGACATCCCCTACATCATCAAGCTGAAGCCCACTCAAGACGCCCTGAACGACCTGAAGTCCGGACGCGCCGACCTGATGTGCGGTATGGATGCACACTTCCATAATGAGTATGCACAATACGGCAAGAGTGTCATTCAAGTATTCACTCACAGCGTTGTACACCGAAAAGACGAGCCGCTACTCGTTAAGACCTTCAACGATTTGGCTTCACAATCGGTTATTGTCCACGACGGCAGTTTTAGCCATCACATCATGATACAAAAGGGATGGGGCAAAAATGCCATCCCCTACAACGACATGCAGGAGGCCGTCCAATTTGTCCATAACAAGAAAGGGTATCACATTGTTTGGAACACGCTATCGTTGAAATGGCTTCTTCACAAATTCAAATACGACGACCTTGAGATGACTCCTGTCAACGTCCCGCATGGCGAGTATAAGTTCATGTCAAATGATTCCCGCCTGTTAGAGCAGATTGACAGCGTCTTCACTTATTTGAATTCCACTGGCCGCCTACAGCCCATCCAGAACAAGTGGTTCTATCCTGAGCGCAAAGACACGGGCATTCCCTCATGGGTGTGGTATGTTGTCGCTGCGCTGTTTTTAGTCATCGTCACCTTTATCATCTACTATATTTCCTTTAGTCTGTATGAACGGAGAATGACAAAAAGCGTAAAACGCTCCAACAACCGTCTGTTACTCATTCTCAATACAAGCAAGGTGCACATCTGGCTGTTCGATATTGCCAAGCGGACCATTACCAGCATTGACCTCGAAGGCAAGCAGACGAGCAACCAACTGTCACCATATTTCCTTCAATACTACATGGTTCCTGAAGACTATGAGCGGCTCTGTAGCGTGCTCGATGAGATAGCTACAGAGAAAATTGAGCACAAGACGCTCGAAGTCCACGTCACAAGGGGAAAATCGAAAGATCTGTTCATCTTCTCCCTCGATCTCTCAGTGATGAAGCGCAACAGGAGCGGACATCCCACCGTCATCATTGGAGCCACCACTAACGTCACTGAGGAACGGTTGCGCCAACAGCGTGAGAAGGACACCATGCTTCGCTACAAACACATTTTCAACTCGGCCATGGTCGACACCGTTTCTTACGATGAGCACGGCTTCATTGACGACATGAACGAGAAGTCTCTCAAGGCCATGCCTGGTAACATCCAGCATGTCATCGATTCACATATTTCTGTTCAGGATGTATTAGGGACTCCAGAATTGTCTCTTAACGATATGGACTACACCTACCTGACACAGATATACAAGTCGCCAGACGATCCGCGTCCTCTCAACCAGTTCTTAAAGCGCGATGAACTTTACTATGAGTTACAGATGGTGCCCGTACGCGATGACGACGGCAACCTGTTGGGCATCTACGGGACAGGACGCGATGTCACAGAGATAGCCAAGACCTATTCACGCCTACAGAAGAATATTGCACAGTTACAGGAGGCAACGGACGAAATGCAGGACTACATGCGCAACATCGACTACGTGATGCAGAACGGTGGCATACGCATTGTCAATTATTCTCCCGACACACACACATTGCTTATCTTCAGCGAGATTGAGCACGTCCAACACCAGCTGACACAAACCCGTCTGCTGTCACTCGTTGCTGATGAATCGGAGAAGACCGCCCAGCGTATTCTGAACAACATGGACAACCTCACTCAGCAGCCCGTCAAGGCGGCAATCAAATCCTCCGTGCGCATGAAAGGAGGCAAGCAGCTCTGCCTGTATTTCTCGTTCATACCGGTTTTCGATGCCGACGGACAAATCACACATTACTTTGGCATGTGCCGTGACATCAGCGACATCAAAGCCACTGAGGAGCAGCTGGCGCATGAGACGGCGAAAGCACAAGAGGTGGAGACGGTGAAAAACGCCTTCCTACGCAACATGAGCTACGAAATCAGAACGCCGCTCACCTCTGTGGTAGGTTTTGCCGAACTCTTCGAGATGGACCATAGTGCTGAGGACGAGAAATTCTTCATTGAGGAAATCAAGAACAACTCGCGTGGTCTGCTCAACCTGGTCAACAACATTCTGTTCCTCTCGCGTCTCGATGCCGACATGATAGAATTCAAGACAGCACCTGTCGACTTTGCAGCATTCTTCGATGGACGCTGTCAGGCCGTATGGATACACCACCGACAGCCAGGTGTCAACTACATCGTCAACACGCCCTACGACCGCCTTATCCTCGACATCGACATCAATAACTTAGGACTCGTTATCGACCATGTCGTGACCAATGCTGCACAGCATACCACATCGGGCTCTGTTTGTGCAAGTTTCGACTATAACGGCGAAGACCTCACGATGACCATCCAGGATACGGGATGCGGCATTCCTGATGACAAGATTGATAAAATCTTTGAGCGCTTCGTTACCACCGACAGCAGCAGCAACGGACTTGGCCTGGCTATCAGTAAGGAGGTCGTCAAGCTGATGGGCGGCAGAATACGCCTTAAATCCGAACTTGGCAAGGGCACTATCGTCTGGATTATCATTCCATGCACATGCAGGGAGATGGTGAGGAAATAAAGCATGTTGAAGAAGAATATAAATAGAAGCTACGCACCATGATACAATATATGTTTCGAAACGGGAAAAGGTATATGACCCTGCTCTTTTACCTTTTTACCTTTTTACCACTCCTGCATTCTGCCAATAATTTCGGCTATACGAAAGAGCGCCCGTTGGTTATCGTCTGCGACTGGGATTTTCGCCCTTTCGAGTTCATCAACGTTGAGGGACAACCCGCTGGGTATAATATTGAAATACTTGACCTCATTCTTGACCAGCTCGACATTCCACACAAGTTCGTCATGCAGGAATGGCATGTAGCTACCAATATGTTCAAGAACCATGAGGCCGACCTTATTCATGCCCTGTATTTCTTCTTTAAGGACGACCCCTACGTATCTACCCATAAATACATCAACTATTACAACCTGAAAGTGGCACGCCGTGCCGACACGGCTCCCTTGAACCGGCTCAGCAACCTTCTGCCAACCGACACACTACTTATCAAGGAGGACGACTATGCCGCCATGACCCTCAACGCCATGAAGCCTCTGACGTTTGCAACGCAGATCCATTCACCGAAGGACGGTCTGACAGGCATCAGACAAGGCAAGTACAAATACTACATCTGGGGAGAGATTCCCCTCAGCTATAAAATTCAGGAACTCAGACTCGACAGCATTGCTCTTGACAAAATTGACATCCCTGCGGGCGAACTGCGCATCATTGGCTACAACAAAGACCTGATTGACATCATTGATGACCAGTACACCCGACTGGAACAGGCTGGCGATCTACAACAGATTTACGACCACTGGTTCCATCCAGAACGTGAGCACGACAACACATCACCCGTGGTGCTGTTCATCCTCGCTGGACTTTTCATTGGAGCTATTATCACATTTCTGTCCATACGGCTTATCAGACGGAGGGTAGCCATGGCCATCAGGCAGAGTTCTGACCTGGGACGAATGATGGACCAAGTGCTCAACATGGGCGACTACTCCGTTGTGGAATGGGACATCCAGAGCAACAAGTTCCATAATAAATATGGCGACATGCTTCCCAACAGCGATATGAAGCCCGAGGACTTCTTGAAGCACATGCCGCCGGAGGAGTCGAAACAGCTTTATACCCTCAACACCCAGCTGATTACAGGCATGATCAGCTACTTCGACATGAGCTTCAGTTTCAACCATGGTTCGGTGGAATCCCCCCAATGGCATCATTACTACTGCAACGCCATCATTGAGAAAGAAAACGACAAGCCGCTCTACGTTGTTTACACGATAAAAGACATCACCGAAGAATTGGACGAAGACCGCCGCATCAAGACCACAGCCAGCAAATACAAGAAGATGTTCGACACCAATCTGATTGCCATGTCTTTCTACGATGCCGACGGCAACCAGATTGACCTCAATCAGAAGATGCGCGATCTTTGCCAGATGGACGGCGAGAACGAACACTACTACATAGACAGTTCACTTTTCAGCATCCCCGCTCTCAAAGGTATCTATCTGCCTGGCTCTCGCGAAGAGTTTCACACCTGCCAGCATTTGAAGGAGCCACAGCTTGGACTCAACAAATACACCGAGCTGCGTATTAATCCCATCTTCAACGACGATGGCGAAATAGTCTACTACATTGTCACCAGCCGCGACGTCACCGCTGAGCGCAACATGTATCTGAAACAGCGAGAACACGACCGACAGCTCCATGCAACCAACAAGGACATTAAACGCTACGAGCAGCAACTCAGCTACTTGTTGGAGGAGAGCAAGATGTATATTTGGAACTACATGTTGTCGGATAATGTCGTCTACATGACACGTTCCCCCGGACGCACTGAATTCAGTGAATCCTTTGATGAATACCTTCAGTCCGTCAAAGCCGATGCCCGTCAGAAGGCAAGAGAACAAATACAGAGCGCCATGCAACAGGGCCAGCCCTACAACGTCATCCTGCCTTTCGACCGGACGCCACTTGACGACCAACCCACATGGTACTCTATCATCGGCATCCCTATACTCAACAAGGACGGACAACTCACAGAATACTTCGGACTTGCACGCAACATCACCGACCTCATGCAAGCACAGGAACAGTTGCGCATTGAGACGGCACGCGCCGAAGACTCCGGACGCCTCAAGGCAGCTTTCCTTGCCAACATGACGCACGAGATACGCACTCCTCTCAATGCCATCGTGGGATTCTCCGACCTTTTGCCCATGATAGAAGACAGCAACGACAAGAAAGAGTTCATGCGCATTATCCGCAACAACTGCGACATGCTCCTAAGGCTTATCAACGATATTCTCGAAGCATCCGACATCGGTTCACGACCGATGACCATCGAGCCTTCAGACGTTGATTTCGCCCAAGCTTTCGATGACATCTGCCAGACACTTGAGCAACGTGTAAAAGAGCCAGGCGTACGCTTCATCAAGGAAAATCCATACGCCACTTTCCATACGCGCCTTGACAAAGGACGCATGCAGCAGGTGATTACCAACTTTGTCACCAATGCCGTCAAGTACACCCACCAAGGCCATATCCGCGTGGGCTACAAGGCAGAAAGTCGAGGAGAGAGAGAGGGACTCTATATCTACTGCGAGGATACAGGTGCCGGCATTCCCAAAGAGAAGCAAGCCTCCGTCTTTGAGCGCTTCGTCAAACTCAACGAGTATGTGCAGGGAACGGGCCTCGGTCTAAGCATCTGCAAGTCCATTGCCGACCGCTGCAATGGAGTCATCGGCGTTGACAGCGAAGGCGAAGGCCACGGCTCCACCTTCTGGATATGGATTCCCTGCCCCGTCCCGACTCAAAATCCATAACGCACGATGGCCACACAAACCAGCAAATATCTGCTCGCCAATGAGCGCGATGCGCTCTGGGGCCTCACCGTCAGCACGGTGGGCTACGAGGAGATTGCTCCTGGCGATGCTTATCCCACCCGCGGCCATGCCGACGGCTACTATTTCGACCTCCACCGTGGACGCGAGCTCAACGAGTATCAGCTACTCTACTTGACAGAAGGCAGTGGAACGTTCCATAGTGCAACCGTCAAGGAAGCCAAGCTGACAGAAGGCGACCTCTTTCTGCTTTTTCCTGGCGAATGGCACTCTTATCATCCCGACCCCAAGACGGGATGGAAGAGCTACTGGATAGGATTCAAGGGACGAAACATGGACGACAGGGTACGTTCCGGATTCCTGAGTCCCGTCAAGCCCATCTACCATGTTGGCTTCAGTGATGAAATCGTCCACCTGTATAAGGAAGCCTACGACTCCGCCGTCATTGAGGCCGCTTATTCCCAACAGCTCATGGCCGGTATTGTCAACCATCTGATAGGCATGATGTACTCGCTGGAACGCAATATCCAGCTGAGCCACAACCAGTCGCATGTCGATATGATCAGCAGGGCACGCCTCCGCATCCGTGAAGCCCTGGAGAGTGACCTCACGATTCAGCAGGTAGCAGAGGAGATGGGCGTCAGCTACTCCAACTTCCGCAAGTTGTTCAAGGAATACACCGGACTATCACCCGCTACCTACCAGCAGGATCTGCGACTGCAGCGAGCCAAGGAATTGCTGTCGACCACGGACTTGAGCATCAAGGAAATAGCCTACAAGCTGAACTTCGAGTCGCCAGACTATTTCTCTGCCAAGTTCAAGGCAAAGACGGGACGTCGTCCCAGTGAACTGCGTCCCGCAAAATAACTGTTCAAGATTCAGCAACGTCTAATTGCTCATAAATAGAGTTCTTCGACTTGTACTCAGGCACGATATCCTTCATCTTCTTGACGGTCTTCATGTCATCATATTGCTTGGATATCTCTACCAGGTCATCAATGTCGCTGCAGACCTTTTCGTAGTCGTACTTACGCACCTCGGCAATACGGATTTTCTCGTGGAACGTCGGTTTGGTGCCTTCCAGCTCGTTGAGCACCTCTTCGTACAACTTCTCACCAGGTCTGAGCCCCGTAAACTTTATCTCAACGTGCTTGGCACCCGAGAGACTAATCATTCGCTTGGCCAGGTCCACAATCTTCACGGGTTTACCCATGTCGAAGACGAATATCTCACCGCCGTTTCCTTTCGTGCCGGCCTCCAGCACCAGTTTGCAGGCTTCGGGAATGAGCATGAAGAAACGTACAATCCGTTCGTCGGTCACTGTCACAGGTCCACCGTTCTTGATTTGCTCCCTGAACAGGGGAATGACAGACCCGTTAGAGCCTAACACGTTGCCGAAGCGAGTGGTGACAAACTGAGTAGCAGGTGCCTTGCCGCTTTCTGTCGTAATAGATTTGAGCGTGCCATCCTTTATCGCCTGATCAAGGCTCTGCACATAAATCTCACAGATGCGCTTCGAGCAGCCCATCACATTGGTCGGGTTGACCGCTTTGTCGGTCGATACCATCACGAACTTCTTCACGCCGTACTTGACACTCAGGTCAGCAATCACCTTCGTACCATATATATTATTCTGCACAGCCTCCGAAGGGTTGTCCTCCATCATTGGCACATGCTTATAGGCAGCGGCGTGGAACACGTAGTCGGGCTTGAAATCGCGGAAGATTACCTCCATCCTGTCAGTTCGGCAGATGCTGGTGACAATGGTCTCGGCGGAAATGTCCTTGAACTCGTTTTCCATCATCAGACGGATGTCATGCTCAGGTGTCTCCGCCTGGTCTATCAGCATCATGGCCGCAGGTCTGAATAGAGCCACCTGGCGCACCATCTCCGAACCTATAGAACCAGCAGAGCCGGTGATGAGCACCCGTTTTCCTGACAACAAGTCGCCCACCGACTTCAGGTCGACGTGGATTTCCTGTCGCGGCAACAGTTCTTCAACCGTCACCTCTCTCATCTGCATGTTCGAGAAGTCTACATCTGGCAAGTCACTATTAGGATCCATCTCCTGAGCACCTTGGGCCATGAGAATCTTGGCGCCTGTACTGAGGATCTGATCCTGTATTTTCTCGTTGTTGCGGAATTCACGGACTCTGTAAGGCGACACGAGCACTGCGCCAATATCGTATTTATGGATGACGGCCGCGATGTCGTCATCCACGGACCATACTCTCTCGCCCAGAATTTCCTGATAACCCGTTATCTTGTAGTGCGAAATGAAACCTTTCACCACATACTTTCGCGGACGCTGGTTCTTGATGCTCTTCGCCAGGCCTACCCCACCCCTCATGGCACCGTAAATCAGGACACGGACAGCCGATTTACTGGAGAAGGCCACGTCGTAGAGCGTCTTGACAAAGATTCGCAATGCCCACATCAAGAGCGTATTCAGAAGGAAAATCAGCAGAATCTGGTAAGTGGTGAAATGTACGAAATGGTGTGCCGGCAGCTTATCCATGCCGAACTGTGCCAGCAGCACCAGCGCCAGACTGAGCGCATTACCATACACGATACGCATCAGGTCGACAAAGCCTGAATAGCGCATAAAGCCAGAATAGGTGTGGAAAATTCGGAATCCAGGTATGCTCAGCAGGATGAAACACAACATCGTGCTAAGCAGTTGCAACATATTCTGCAACAGCACGTCACCATAGTTGAAGGCACCATAGACCAGTATACCACTGAAACCAATGATAAGGCAGTCTATCAGGATAATACTCCAGTACGGCAATGAATTTTTGGAGAAATACCAGTTGAGTAATTTATCAATTACTGTTTTCATGTACTCAATTTCTTGGTTGTAGTGAAGTTAATGCGCCTCAGAACAGCAGCGAACGTAACAGCCAGTAGACGAGGATGCCTGCCAGATAGCCAACAAAGGCAATCCACGTAATTTTCTTCATATACCACCCGAAGGTGATTTTCTCAAGGCCCATGACCACCACACCGGCAGCCGAGCCGATAATCAGCATGGAACCACCCACGCCGGCACAATAGGCCAGCAACTGCCAGAAGATGCCGTCTACAGCCATCGGTCCGGCTTCTGCGACAGGATACATTCCCATACAGCCAGCCACCAGAGGCACATTGTCGACAATCGATGACAGCACACCGATGATGCCGCTGATGACATAGTAGTTACCCGAGAAAGCTTCGTTCAGTCCCTCACCCAATGCGGTGAGCACACCTATCTCCTGCAGCACAGCCACAGCCATCAGGATGCCCAGGAAGAACATAATGGTCGACAGGTCGATTTTCGACAACAGGTCACTGACGCGCTTGGCCATAGTGTCGTCTTCCGAAGTATTGTAATGGAATATCTCCGTCACCGTCCACAGAAGGCCGAGTACCAGGAGAATGCCCATGAACGGGGGCAGGTGGGTTATCGTCTTGAAAACGGGCACAAAGCACAGACCGCCCACGCCAAGCCAGAAGATGGTGTTGCGCTGGCCTTTGGTAAACTGGCTCACGTCCGCCTTCGGCAGGTTCTGGTTCTTGTCGAACTTCCCTATCAGCGAATATTGCAGGATGAAGGCAGGAACAAGCATTGAGACGAGCGACGGAAGGAAGATTTCTGTCAGCACGCCCTGTGTGGTGATGACGCCCTTGATCCACAGCATGATGGTAGTGACATCGCCTATGGGCGAGAACGCACCGCCGCTGTTGGCCGAAATGACCACTAATGCGGCGTAGATAAGACGGTCTCCACGCGACTGCACCAGCTTGCGCAACACCATGATCATCACGATGGACGTCGTCAGGTTGTCGAGAATGGCCGAGAGGAAGAACGTCATGAAGGCCACACGCCACATGAGTTTGCGCTTGGAGCGGGTCTTCATCGTATCACGCACGAAATTGAAGCCTCCATTGGAGTCAACTATTTCTACAATGGTCATGGCGCCCATCAGGAAGAACAACGTGCCTGCCGCATCTCCCAAATGATGTTCTATGACTTCCAGAACATGATGAGTAACGCTACCGTCCCCTACTGCAGGGTAGTAAAAGCCGGGATCCAACATAAGCAGCGTCCAGCACCCCACACACATCAACAGGGCAATAGCCGCCTTATTGATTTTTGTTACACTCTCCAAGGCTATGCATAGATAACCCACACAAAAAACGATAACTATCAGGACAGTCAATGTAGCCATTTCCTTTTATTGTGCTATTTGGCTGCAAAGGTAATACTTTATTTTTCAATTATCACATTTTTTTCCATTTTTTTTGTTTTATGGCTCAAATTGCAGGGTGATTTCGCGTAAAAAGCCAAGGAACTGTCAGAAAATCTCATTTCGACACCGCCCAGCAGGTCATCGAGACCCTAAAGGCCGAAGTCGAGAAGCACCGCGACGGTGCTGAACCCAACGACGATCTCACCATGATGTGCCTGCGGGTAAGTTAATTCTTAGAAACCATAACGAAAACGAAAAAAGAAAACATAAGAACAATGGAACGATTTACTATCACACGCACAGAAACCGCGACGGCAGAGACCGTCAAATATCGCACTGTCAGTCTGACGGCATTGGCAGGCAAGCACTTTACCGAGGCGACGGGCACGCTGGAGTTTGCCGCAGACGAAGCATCGAAGACGGTGACCGTCACTGAGACGGCCGTCGGCGACATCGAAGCGCTATACCGCTACCAGACCGGCACCAGTCGCAAGTACCGCTTCGAGGTGCTCGACAATACGGGTGCCAGCCAGTTGGCCTATAGAGAACGATCCATTGAGTACGGCAGCGGTTATCAGATTGTATTGGAGAACCTATTCAAGAACGTGTCACTCACCGCTTTCACAGATGCTGTGACCGTTGATAACGTCGGCTACGGCACCTCTCCTAACACCTACCATAGTATCAACATCGCCAACTATTTCGCTGCCACCGCCCCGCGATGGACGCAAACTGGAGAAGCAGCCCACGAAGCCTGGTCTATATATATATAAAGGTAAAAAAGTAGTGATTAAGTAAAAAAAGTAGAATTATGAAAAAGAATTATAGGAAGCCTCAGGTAAAGGTAGTGAGAGTGAAGATGAATTGCCATCTTTTGGTAAATAGTGTTACTGGTCTTTCCAACTCCGTAGGTCTCGAGTACGGTGGTGGTGGCAGTGGTTCTGCCCGCAGCCGCGACTACGATGATTGGGAGGACGAATAGTATAAATTTACAGGGAGCCTCCCTGTGATTCTGCGGAGGCTCCCTGTGATTCTGCGGAGGCTCCCCAGAAATCTGCGGAGGCTCCCTGTGAAAACCTCCTTTTTCTGCTTGGCGCAGATCGGACTAACCAAACATCAAACCGATTTTTTATTGAAAAGCCTTGCTGTTCCAAGGTATTTTGTCTACCTTTGCAGCAGAATATGAGAAAACTGATATTGTCAACCGCAGCACTACTGGCACTCAGTGCCAGCGCTGCACAGCCCAATGACTCAGTGAACGGACGCCTCTACAGGCTGTTTGCCCCGCTGACGTTCTATCATCAGGTGTCGGGCAACATGCTCGCACTCGACAGTGACAACAACGAAGTGGACGATGCCGTTGACCAGGCGTTGATGAACGTCTACCTGAACCGTCCCGACTTGGTGACAGCTACCGAGACCCAGCTGGATGAGTCGGGCACGCTGCGCGAGGACATCGACCAGCCGATAGCCCAGAAGGTGGAACTGGTGGAGTATGTGGCTCCCCAGCCTGAAGACCCCGTGGTGACGCCCACGGACGTGGAGGTGACAAAGCCCAAGTTCTGGACACTGAAAGGCGACGGGTACCTGCAGTTCATGCAGAACTACGTCAGCGACAACTGGTACAAGGGTGGCGAGAGCAACTATTCAGCACTGGGCAGCCTGACCTTTGAGGCCAACTACGACAACAAGGGGAAGTGGAAGTGGGACAACAAGCTGGAAGCCAAGCTGGGCTTCCTGACGTCGCGCTCGGACTCGCTGCATAAGTTCAAGTCGAACGAAGACCTGCTGCGTCTGACTTCGAAGGTAGGCCTGCAGGCCACCAAGCGGTGGTACTACACGCTGCAGGTACTGGCCTGGACGCAGTTCGCACGCGGTCTGAAATCTAACGACCATCGCACTTACTCCGACTTCTTCTCACCCTTCAACCTGAACCTTGGTCTTGGTATGGACTACAAGGTAGAGACGTTCAACAAGAAACTGACGGGAACGGTCAACCTGTCGCCCATCGCCCTGAACTACCGCTATGTGGACCGCACCTGGTTCCCCAATCAGAATTCCACGGAGCCTACGGACTACAGCTGGTTTCCCTCGCGCCACGGCATTGATGACGGTGACCACCACAAGCTGGACCCCGGTTCGCAGGTGACGGCCGACCTCACGTGGAAACTGACTGAGACGGTGACGTGGAAGAGCCGTTTCTGGAGCTTCACTTCCTACAAGCGTGCAGAGATAGAGTGGGAAAACACCTTCCAGCTGAAAGTGTCGAAATATATCTCGGCCAACATTTTCCTCTACCCGCGTTTCGACGACGGCAACAACCGCGACGACGAACTTGGCTACTGGCAGTTCAAGGAGTACACCTCCGTCGGACTGTCGTACACGTTCTAACGCTCCATCAGGTAAGCCTTGAAGTCGTCGAACGACTTCGACAGGGGCACGCTCTGCTTCTTTCCCTTCATGAAGGCCGCTAAGCGGTCGGGGATGGCTACGTCGATACCTAAGATTTCGTCGACTTTCTCCTTGAACTTGGCAGGATGGGCCGTCTCGCAGAAGACACCCACTTCGCCAGGCTTCAGCTGGTCGGCCAGTGCCTGATAGCCGCAGGCACCGTGGGGGTCGAGAATGTAACCCGTCTCCTTGTAGCACTGGCGCATGGTCTCGCGTATCTGGTCGTCGGTGTAGGTGGCACCGCTGATGAGCTGTGTGATGCGCTCATGAGTGGCGGCAGGCGACAGTTCTCCGTTGCGGCTGTAGAGATTGATGATGCGGGCGAAGTTGGAGGGATCGCCCACGTCCATGGCATTGGCCAGTGTCTGTACCGACGGCTTGGGTTCGTAGCTACCCGTCTGCAGGTATTTGTAGACGATGTCGTTGGCGTTGTTGGCGGCAATGAACCGTTTGACGGGCAATCCCATCTCGTGGCCGAAGAGTGCGGCGCAGATGTTGCCGAAGTTGCCGCTGGGCACGCACATGACGACGTCGGCCTGTGTGCCAAGGGTGGCCTTCAGACGGGCGTATGCATTGAAATAGTAGAACGCCTGGGGCAGGAAGCGGGCCACATTGATGGAATTGGCCGAAGTGAGCTTCATGTGCCTGTTCAGCTCCTCATCCATGAATGCCGACTTTACCAGCCGCTGGCAGTCGTCGAAGACGCCGTCGACCTCGATGGCCGTGATGTTGCGTCCCAGCGTTGTGAACTGGCACTCCTGAATGGGTGACACCTTGCCCTTGGGATAGAGCACGTAGACATGGATGCCGTCGACGCCGAGGAATCCGTTGGCAACGGCAGAGCCTGTATCGCCACTGGTGGCCACGAGGACGTTGACCTGCTGGTGGCCGCCGCCGCGACGGATGAAATACTGCAGGAGACGGGCCATGAACCTTGCGCCGACATCCTTGAAGGCCAATGTGGGGCCATGGAAGAGTTCGAGTGCATAGATGCCGTCCTTGACCTTGACGACGGGGCAGTCGAACTGCAGCGTGTCGTAAACCAAGTCCTGAAGGGCGTCGAGATCGATGTCCTCGCCAAAGAAGGCGCTGGCCACGTTGTAGGCGATGTCCTGAAACGACATGCCCTGAATGTCGTTGAAGAAGGCTTTAGACAGCGCGTTGATACGTTCGGGCATGTAGAGCCCGCGGTCTTCTGCCAGTCCCTTGACCACTGCTTTCTGCAGGTCGGCGACGGGTGCCTTGCCGTTTGTGCTGTAATAATTCATAAGTTGTTCGGTATTGTTTTGTTTCTTGTTATGTCGGTTAAAATGTGATTTCGCCGCGGATGCTCTGTCCCATGTATCGGCAAATCTCGTCAGGATCGTCAAAGTGGCTTTGCAGGAACATGAGCTTGGTGACGGCCGCCTCCACCGTGGAGTCGTGGCCACTGACAACGCCCGCCTCCTGCAGGTGGTAGCCGCAGCCGTAGCGTCCCATCTCCACCTGCCCCTGCATGCACTGGCTGATGTTGACGATGACCTTTCCGTTGCGCGTACCTTCTTTCAATGCATTCAGCAGCCAGGGGCTCTGCGGCGCATTACCGCTGCCGAAGGTGCGCATGACGATGGCTTTCAGGTTGGGGGTATGAATGATGTGGCGTATCAGGTCTTCACGGATGCCCGGGAACAACGAGAAGATAATGACGTTGTTGTCGAGCCGGAAGTGGGGCTTCAAAGGTTGGTTCATGTCGGGTGCCAGCATGCGCTCACGGTGGTAGGCAATGTTGACGCCCGCCTCGGCCAGATGCGGATAGTTGAACGACTCAAAGGCGTTGAACTCGTCGGCACTCTGCTTGGTGGTGCGGTTGCCGCGCAGCAGGCGGCTGTTGAAGTAGATGCCCACCTCGGGGACCATAGCGTGGCCCTCGGCATCCTTTGCCGCTGCCATCTCTATCGACGTAATCAGGTTCTCCTTGCCGTCGGTGCGCAACTGGCCTATGGGAAGCTGGCTACCGGTGAAGATGACGGGCTTCGTCAGGTTCTCCAGCATGTAGCTCAATGCCGACGCCGTGTAGGCCATCGTGTCGGTGCCGTGAAGCACCACGAAGCCGTCGTATTGGTCGTAGCGGTCGGCAATGCAATGGCTCAGATCCGTCCACCGTGCCGGCGACATGTCGCTGGAGTCGATGGGCGGCTGGAACTGGTAAGTGTCAATCAGCGTGTCGAACTGCTCGAGCTCCGGCACTTTCAACAGAAGGTGCTCGAAGTCGAAGGGCTCCAGCGCGCCCGTTGTCGGGTTGCGGTTCATCCCGATGGTGCCGCCGGTGTATATCAGTAGGACTCTGCTCTGCATGTCATTTCAGATAGTCTTCGAAGTAGCGGGTAATGCGCTCATGCAAGTGGACACTGGCGTGGCCGCGCATGTTGTGCTCCTCGCCGGGGTAGGCGAAGAAATCGGGCTGCGTACCGGCCTTGACGCAGGCGTCGAGGAACGAGAGGCAGTGCTGGGGAACGACGGTGTTGTCGTTGTAGCCCGTGATAATCTGCAGACGACCCTTCAGGTTCCCGGCCTGCTTGAGGAGGCTGCACTTCTCGTAGCCCTCGGGATTCGACTGCGGCGTACCCATGTAGCGCTCGCCGTACATCACCTCGTACCACTGCCAGTCGATGACAGGACCACCGGCCACGCCGACCTTGAACACGTCGGGATAGTTGGTCATCAGCGAGATGGTCATGAAGCCGCCATAGCTCCAGCCGTGGACGCCAAGACGGTCGGCATCGACGTAGGACAGACTCTTGAGATACTTCACGCCCTCCATCTGGTCCTTCATCTCTATCTGTCCAAGCTGATGGAAAGTGGCCTGCTCGAAGTCGCGGCCACGGTTCTCAGAGCCACGGTTGTCGAGAATGAAGACGATGTAGCCTTTCAGCGCCATGTAGGTCTCCCACGAACGGCTGGACCAGTGCCACGAGGCCTCGACGTTGTGGGCGTGGGGGCCGCCGTAGACATAGACCACGGTGGGATATTTCTTTGTGGGGTCGAAGTCGTAGGGCTTCACCATGCGCCAGTAGAGGTCGGTCACGCCGTCGGCTGCCTTGATGCTGCCGCACTCGAAGAGGGGCTGCCGGTAGTCGGCCCAGGGGTCTTCGGCCTCCAAGAGGTTGGTGTGGCGTGGTGTCTTTTTGGTGATGTCCACGACGTCGATGACACGCGGCCTGGTCGGTGTAGAGAATCGGTCGACAAGGAAGTTACCCGACGGTGAGAGCTCGCCACGGTGTACACCGTCGACGCTCTCGAGTGCGGCGATCTTTCCGTCAGCCACACTGACACTATAGAGACGGCGGTGAAGGGGGTGCTCCTTGTTGGCGGCGAAGACGATGCTCTTCTGCTGCTTGTTGAAGCCCAGCACGTCGAGCACTACCCAGGGGCCACTCGTCAGCTGCTTGATGCACTCGCCCTTGATGCTATATAAATAAAGGTGGTTATAGCCGTCTTTCTGGCTCTGGAGGATGAAGAGGTTGTTGTCCCACGGCAGGAACTGTATGGGGTGCAGCGGTTCAACGTACTTCGGGCTGGTCTCACGGCACAGCTGGTAGCTGAATTGGCCTGTCGCGGCGTCGTAGCACTTCAGGCGGCAGTCGTTCTGGGCGCGGTTCAGCTCGAACATGAAGATGTATTTCGAATCAGGACTCCATGCAATGTTGGTGAAGTAACGGTCTGTCGGATCGCCAGCCTGCAGGTAAACAGTTTTCCGGGTCTTCAAGTCGTAGACACCGACGGTCACCTTGTGGCTGGTCATGCCGGCCATAGGATATTTGTCGGGCTCGTAAGTAGCGGCACGGGGGAAAATATCCACCTGCGGATAGTCTGTGACCATCGACTGGTCCATACGGTAGAAAGCGAGGCGCTGGCCGTCGGGACTCCAGAAGGTGCCTTTCCCAATGCCCCACTCATTGCGGTGGACGCTCTGTCCGTAGACGATTTCGCGGCTACCGTCAGTCGACAGCTGGTGCTTCTTTCCTTCGCCATCAACAATGAACAACTGATGATCCTCAACGTAGGCCGTAGCGCGAGAGACGCTATTCCAGTCGTTAGCCGTCTGTCCCGACAGGCTGTCCTCCCAGACCACCTCTTTAGCCTTGAAGTCGACCAGGATAAAGGCCTTTCGGTTGCCCACAGCCACGAGGGGTTTGTCAGGATAGGGGAAGGTGGCGTTCGACAGGTGACGGACGTAGCGTACTGAGTCATCACTGTCGGCCCATTTGTTGATGTCGTCAAGCGTGAAGAGCAGTTTCTTCTTGCCCGTCCTGGCATCAATGGTGTAACACTCCTCCACGTCGGTCTGTATGAGCTGGTCGCCCCACCACGTGAGCCACATGTTCTTAGGCTGCATGTTGGCGAAATTGTTGCCGCCGAAGTTCAGGTCTTCCAAGGTAAAGAACTTGTCCTGTGCCGTCATATTCAGAGCTATTGCTAAGAACAGAAAGAGATACTTAATCTTCATCGTTGCTTTCAAATCGGTTTTGTTTCTTGCCAAAATCACGCTTGCCACCTCGCTCGAAACGGTTCTTGCCTTTCATGTCTCTTTTCATGCCTTTGGATTTTCCAAAATCCCGGAACTCTCTGGAATCCCTGAATTTTCTGGGGTCTTTGGAGCCTCTGAACTCCTTAGAATCTCTGGAGTCCCTGAACTCCTTAGAATTCCTGGAGCCCCTGAACTCCCTGGAATCTCTGGAGTCTCTAAACTCCCTGGAGTCCCTGAACTCCCTGGAATCTCTGGAATCTCTAAACTCCCTGGAGTCCCTGGAGTCTCTGAAACTTCTGGAGCTTTTAGAAAGGCGGGGCGAAGTGGCCTCAATCTTGTCGTGGTGATGGAAAGTGAACGAGCGGATGTCAGCACCCTCGTTCTGTTCCTGCTCCTCAAGGCGCTGCTTAAACTCGCGGTTTTTCTTGAAACGGTGTTTCTCTGCCATCTGGCGCCGTTCCTCCTCGCTCTTTACATCGCCGCCTTCAGAGCGGAACTCCTTCATCTTGCCGTCGAACATCTGGTATCTGCGGAATTCGCACTCCAAAGAGCCATTATAAAGGGGAATCTTGATGCTGGGTTTCAAGCCAATCTGTTCGAAACACTCCTCGCGGTAACTGAGCACCCATGCATCGTTGCCCGTGAACTCGTGCTTCAGCCGTTCACCAATCATCCTGTAAGTTCCCAGCAAGTCGGGTGTGGAAATGCGTTCGCCGTAAGGCGGATTGGTCACTATGATGCTTTTCTCCTTGGGCTGCGTAAAGTCCTTGAAGTCCTGCTGTTCTATGGTGATGCAGTTTGACAGGCCGGCAGCCTTGACGTTACGGCGTGCCGTGTTGACGGCTTTCATGTCAATGTCGTAGCCGTAGATGTGGTGCTTGAACTCCCGTTCCCGTGAGTCATCATTATAGATACGATCGAAGAGGTCGGCATCGAAATCGGCCCATTTCTCAAAAGCGTATTCCTTGCGGAACAGTCCGGGTGCCATGTTCTGGGCAATCAGGGCGGCCTCGATCAGCAAGGTGCCCGATCCGCACATGGGGTCTATGAAGTCGGTCTCGCCGTGCCATCCTGTCATCATAATCATGCCGGCGGCAAGCACTTCGTTCAAGGGAGCCTCGCCTGACTCCTGACGATAACCACGGCGGTGCAGCGACTCGCCGCTGGAGTCTAACGAAAGGGTACACCGGTCTTCTGCCACATGAATATTCAACCGAAGGTCGGGGCTGGTAACAGAGATGTTGGGACGCTTGCCTGTCGTCTCGCGGAATTGGTCGACGATAGCGTCCTTCACTTTGTAAGATACAAATTTGGAATGCCGGAATTCATCAGAAAACACGACGGAATCGACGGCGAATGTCTTCTCATTGTCCAAATATTCCGTCCAATCCATCTTTCTGATGGCTTCATAGACATCATCAGCACTTTGGGCCTTGAAATGGCATATCGGCTTCAGAATTTTAATAGCTGTGTGAAGTTGTAGATTTGCGCGGTACAACATCTCCTTGTCACCGGTGAACGACACCATGCGTCGTCCAATCTGTACGTCGTTAGCCCCCAACTGGGTTAACTCTTTCGCCAATATAGGTTCTAATCCCATGAAAGTCTTGGCGATAATCTCAAATGTCTGTTCCATTAAATATAAAGCGTGGTTCTGTTCTAAAAAGTAGGCCTCACCCACTTTCCGGCGGCAAAGTTACGAAAAAACGAGGGAAATGCAAAAGGAAAACTAAATAATTCCCAAAATAATTTCCAAATTCAAAATAATTGTGTAATTTTGCGCTGATGTTAGAGTTGTTGTTAGTCACTCAGAAAGATTCTGGGATTACGCAAATGCTGATATGGGTGGTGGGAGCCATACTCTTGCTACTTTTGACATTGTTGCTGTTCTGGCAGCGCAAGCAAGGACGGGAACTGGTGTCGGAGCTTGAACAACTTGACAAGGTGAAAAAGCACAACATCGAGTTTGAATTTGTGCTGAAAGCCATGAAGCTGTCCACGTGGTATATTGATGCGGAAGCACGTACACTAACGTTCAACAATGACTTTCGTGACCGTACAGACTCCTATGTTCCCGAGCCAGAGACACCGCTGGAAGAAATCTTCAAGAAGGTGGCATCAAGAGACAGGGAACGTTTTGCCAAGGCTGTGGAGGATTTGTGCAGCGGCCGTATAGAATATCTTCACGAAATATTCCAGGTGAAGTCGCCTCACACAAAAAAGAACTATTGGTCGGAAACATACGCTACGGTGGCGGCCCGCAATACAGAAGGCTTGCCAAAATCCATCGTCGGAACATCGACACGGGTTGACGAGCGAAAAGCCATGGAAGTGGCATTGGTGGAAGCACGTAACAAAGCTGAGGAGAGCGACCGTCTGAAGTCGGCTTTCATTGCTAACATGAGCCATGAGATACGTACGCCGCTGAATGCCATCATAGGCTTTACCTGTGTGCTTCCTGACGTGCAGTCAGATGAAGAGCGTAAGGGGCTGATTGATTTGATACAGGAGAACAACCAGAAGTTGCTGCAGATTATCGATGACGTGATGAACATCTCGAAAATTGAATCAGGAAAAGAGAAGCTGGTGATGTCTACTTTCGAACTGAACGATGTCCTGCGGAATGTCGTGGATACTTATATGCCGCAGGTAAAGGGAGGTGTGAACATTTCTACAATGTTCGCCCAAGGCATGCTGAATGTCACCACCGACCTGGGTCGCTTGATGGAAATCCTGAACCATCTGATGTCGAATGCCGTAAAGTTTACCTCTGAAGGGAATATTATCCTGGGATATGATGCGCCCGCTGACAAACGGATTCGTATCTGGGTGCGGGATACGGGCAAGGGAATTGGGCCGGAGCATCTGGAACGTGTGTTCGAACGTTTCTTCAAGGTTGATGAATATATACCGGGAGCGGGACTTGGACTGAGTATCTGCCGAACAATGGCCTACAGCATGGGAGGTGACGTCGGCGTGGAGTCAAAACTTGGTGAAGGGTCTAAGTTCTGGCTGGAAATACCCGTGTAGTGAAAATAAACGAAAGACATGCCGATGAAGAGATTGATAAAACAACTCGGAATCTTCTCCGCCTGTGTTCTGCTGCCAGCTTCCGTTGCAGCGCAGGACACACTGCCAACTCGCATTTCATACACACTGTCAGCCGAGGCCGCCGTAGGTACAGGTGACTTTACGGCATATCAACTGGTGACCAACCGTCACCATGTCCTGTCTGTACGCCCCAATACAGCCTATATGCGCGGTGCCGTCAACATAGCGCATACGCTGGCGGCGAATACCGTGCTGTCGGGATGCATCGATGCCATCGCCTCTGTACATGCTGACCATTCGACTTATCTGCAACAGTGCTATGCCAACTTGTCGTACAAGTCGCTGTTCCTTGAAGTAGGAGCTCGTGAAGAGCAACCTGTGCTGCGCGACGACCTGTTGTCGAGTGGAGCATTTGCGAAGGGAACGAACGCCAAGCCAGTGCCGCAGGTTCATATTGGCACCAATGGTTTTGTGGATGTTCCGTTTACACGGGGCTGGCTTCAGGCCAACTTCGACGGCGGCTATGGCAAGGCTTTGGACGGCGACTATCGTGAGCGTGCCTTCTATCGGGGGGAAGATGTCAACTACTCGTATGCTACAGGCATTTGGTACCATCAGAAGCATCTTTACTTCCGCACCAACCCCACAAAGAAATTCTTTGTGACGGCGGGCATAGATCACGTGGTTCAGTTTGCCGGTACCAAGCACGATTACGCCATAAAGGACGCTCCTACGACCATCGAGAAGTCCCTCAATTTCAAAACATTTTATAATGTCATCCTTCCTGTCGGTGACAAAAACTACTTCGAACATCAAGCAAACGAAGACTGGGTCTATGGCAACCATCTTGGCACGATGACCGTCCAAATCGGTTGGAACATTGACAGGCATCATCTGCTACAGGCTTATGTTGACGATCCGTTTGAAGACGGGTCGGGCATGCGCAAGGGAAACGGATGGGACGGTCTGTGGGGCCTGCAATATGACAACAAGAAGCCAGGGAAACAGATTGTCAGGCGAGCCGTTGCCGAGTTTCTACAGACCACGAATCAATCAGGGCCACTCCATTGGGACGGCGGCGACTATCCCGAGCCTGTAAGAAGTCAGATCACAGACAAAGTCGTTGGAAATGACAGTTACTACAGTCACACCTTTTACGGTAGCTATGCTCATTATGGAATGACCTTCGGTAACGCACTCCTCACCTCTCCCATCTACAATACCGATGGTTTTAATGATTTTAAGGACACACGCGTCAAGGCTTGGCATTTGGGACTCTGCGGTGAGATAACAGACCGTTTGTCTTACCTTGTCAAAGGATCGTATCGTGAGGGCTGGGGAACGTATAAAGTACCACTATCAACAAAACATCACTCTTTCGATGCCGTCTTCAAAGGAATATACAATGCAGGCCCTTGGCAGTTCGGTGCTGCCTATGCTTTTGACAAAGGGAACATCTATGGCGACTGCTCCTCGTTGAACATCAATATAGCTTATCATGGTAAAATACTTTAGAATACTGCTCTTTCTCGCTATCGTATGTCTCTCAGCATGTCAGGAGGGAGGAGAAGCCGGCAAGCTGCTGGGACAATGGCGCCTGGAGGATTCAGACGACAAATACGTGAGTTTCTCCGGTTCTGTCTCATTGTTCCGGCTTACGGGCAAGGCAGAAATTTATGGGAACTTCAAGCATGTCGGCGACAGTCTCTTCGTACAGTGCTTCTCTATCGAAGGATATAGAAATGACACCGTCATTGTGGAAGACATGTTCGGTTTCAAGCCATTCAACGACATACGGGTAAAAATAGAAACGCTCGATCATGAGACACTGGTTCTCAGTAAGGACAATAAGTTCTGGACTTTCGACAAGTATTGACATACTCCTGCTACACCTTATGATGCTGTGCACGCCCGTCTGTGCGCAGCAAAATCCCGATGCCACGGAACTCATGAGCAAGGTGATAGCATCCAGAACGTACAATGACCTGGCGTCCCACGATTTCTGTCAATACGACAAATATGCGAAGCTAACGCTTTCGATTAACGACATCACCCCACAGATGTTCGAGCTGCCACAGTACAGCAATCAGTCCTGGCTCATCAATCAAGTGGAAGTATGTCCTTATAATAGTAAGCTCATACTGCCCGTCTCTGTCGAAGAGACCGCATCCCAAAGATTCTACAGGAAATCGCCCCACGATGAGAATACCGTCATCCGCGGCATCAACACTGCAAGCATCAATGACGTGGTGCAGAAGGACGAGACGCTCAACGCCGTGATGAAGGACGTTTTTACCGACATCAACCTCTACGACGACCAGATACGGCTGCTGCGCCATGCCTTCACATCGCCCATCGGCAAGGATGCTCTTGCTTTCTACCGCTTCCATATTGTCGACACCGCCTACGTCGACCTCGACAAATGCTACCATCTGACGTTTTTCCCATACAACCAGCATGACTTTGGCTTCCGCGGCGATCTCTATATTTTGGCAGATTCGTCATGGCAGGTGCGGCGTTGTGAGATGACCGTTCCGCGGCAGAGTGCCGTCAATTTCGTGAACGACCTACAGCTGACTCAGGAATACTCCCAACTGCCAGACAGTTCGTGGGTGCTGACGGTTGACGATATGTTCGCCGAACTGCAGAAGGCTCCTTCCCTACCTTCATTTGCCGTGGTTCGTACTACCCGCTACAACAACTACTCATTTGACGAACTGCCCCGCCGTCTTTTTAAAGGCAAGCAGACAGAAGTAACAGACCCTTCAGCCCTGATGCGCAGCGACAACTTCTGGTCACAGCACCGTCAGGTTCAGCTGACGAGTGCCGAGCGTTTCATCAACGCCTTTGCCAGCAGACTGCAGAAAGGCAATCATTTCAACGCTGGCATGTTCGTGGTGCAGGCATTCGTAGACAATTACGTGGAGACAGGTACGAAGCGTCATCCCAGCAAAGTAGACATCGGCCCCGTCAACACCCTGTTCACCGCCAACTACATTGACGGTTTCCGTACGCGACTCTCTGCACGGACAACAGCCAACCTCGACCCCAACCTCTTCCTGAGCGGCTATGTGGCTCGTGGCTGGAAATCGCGGAACAACTATTATAAGGGAGAGATTACGTGGTCGTTCAACAAGAAGGACTACCTGCCACGTGAGTATCCGCGACGCACGCTCATTTTCCATTCTACCTACGATGTGATGGCGCCTACGGACAGGTTTCTCGACACAGACAAGGACAACGTCTTTGCCGCCATGAAGTGGACGTCCGTTGAGCGGATGATGTTCTACAACCGCCAGCAGCTGAGCTTTGAGTATGAAACGCTGTGGGGGCTGAAGAGTACACTCCGCGCCAAGACCGAACGCGACACGCCTGCCGGTGACATTGACTTCCTGCCCTTCCGCAGCACTGAACTGTATGGCGAACTGCGCTTCTCGCCTGGCGAAGGTTACATGAACACCAAGCAACGCCGCCTGCCCGTCAATCTCAACGCTCCCGTGTTTACCCTCGGTCACACCATCGGCTTCAAAGGACTTCTGGGCAGCGACTACCGTTTCCACATGACCGAGGCCAGCATCTACAAGCGTTTCCCTCTCAACAGCTGGGGAAAGATGGACTGTCGGCTGAAGGGTGCGGTGCAATGGAGCGAAGTGCCCTACATGCTGCTTGTCATGCCAGAGGCTAATCTCAGCTATATCATGTCGGAAAACACCTTCGAACTGGTCAACGACATGGAGTTCCTGAGCGACCGCTACGCATCGGCCATCGTCAACTGGGACCTCAACGGCAAGCTGTTCAACTGTCTTCCCCTCATCCGCAGTCTTAAGTGGCGTGAGTGGATAGCCGTCCGCTGCATGTGGGGCTCCCTGTCTGAGAAGAATTCACGGCATCTTCCGTCCAACACTTTCTCCCTTCGGTCATCCACACCGTACTGGGAACTCAGTCTTGGCATCCACAATATCTTCAAGCTGTTTCATGTAGAGTACGTCCGCCGCCTGAACTACCTTGATTTGCCTACGGCCCACAAGCATGGCGTCCGTCTGATGCTGCACATGAAGTTCTGACACCGCCGCTGTCGGGCGATGCCAGTCTCACTCTTACAGATTCTTTTTTGGATAGAGGGCGTCCCACCACGTAGGATCGTTCTTCAGCCATTTCTGGAACCAGGCCATCTGCGTGTCCATCCACTTCAGCCGCTTGCTGTAGTCGAGGATGTGGTGATTCTCCCCCTCCACTTCGACCAGTGCGACCTCGCGTCCCAGGAGTTTCAGGGCCGTGAACATCTCCAGGCTCTCAATGAGTGGCACGTTGGTATCGGCATTGCCGTGCAGCAGCAGCAGCGGCGTGTGTACCTTGTCGGCACGGAACAGCGGCGACTGGTCGACGTACAACTGTCGGTGCGACCACGGGTAGCTGTTGGCCATCGACACCTCGCTGTAGTTGTAGCCCCAGTATCCCTCACCCCAGTAGCTGGTGTGATTGGCAATACCGGCATGCGAGACGGCAGCGGCAAAGATGTCGGTGACGGTCTGCAGGTACATGGTCATGAATCCACCATAGCTGGCTCCCATACATCCTATCTTCGTGGCATCAATGAAGGCGTGCTCGGCACAGATGCGGCGTGTTCCTTCAATAATATCGCCGGCCGGAGTACCGCCGGGCACAGTGCCATCGGCCGCAGGGGCACCGCCGGCCGTGTTGACGTGGCGCGAAGCCCATTCCTGCCCGAATCCTGTAGCTCCGCTGGGCTGTAGGATATAGGCCACATAGCCCAACGATGTCCAGTACTGTGCAGGATAGCGCGATTCAAAATAGCGCGACACAGGCGAGCATCCGCCATAATAGTAGACAATCATCGGATATTTCTTCGCAGCGTCGAAATCCTTTGGCAGGTACAGCCGTCCGTAGACGGTGTCTCCGTGGCTGTTGGTGAAGTTCCAGTCTTCACACGTGCCCACTTCGGCATCGCCGAGTGCCGTCTTGCCGTCGAAGAGGGTCATGCTTTTCCTTTTCCCCTTCTCGCTCTTGACGACGTAGGCCGATGCGGGTTCCATCGTCTTTTCCGATACGTATGCCATCACGAGGGCGTGGGCGGCCATGTCAAAGCGCTGCACATTGTCGCCGTCGACAGCCATCATGACAGTTTTTCCCGTCTTGGGATTAAGCGTGAACATGTGTACGTAGTCACGGTCTTCAGCCGTGAAGTAAATCTGATGATCAACCTTCGACCATGTGGCGCTGTTCACCGAGGGATCGAAGTCGCGGGTCAGCGGCGTCACCTTGCGGGTGGCGATGTCGTAAAGGAACAGTTCATTCTCCGTCATGCTCGGTGTCTTGTCGGCAGGCAGCTGACAGCCTATGCGGTCGAAGGCCTCGGGCGTTCCGGTGAACAGGATTTGCTGTCCGTCGGGCGACAGCTCAGCGCCGCCAAGGAATCCGACGCCCTGCAACAGAGTGTCCACCTTCAGCGTCTTGACATCCATGATGTAGAAGTCGGCCACCTCCGTCGGCCGCTTCGCCAAGCGCGAATACGACTGCCCGATGAGCAGTTTGCTGCCGTCGTCGCTGATGTCGGCCAGATACTGGCCTTTGGGTCCGAAAGTCAGCCGTTGGCTGACGCCTGTGGCCACGTCGAAGCGCTCCAGATAAGTCCGCGAGCGCCAGCCGGGCTGACGGTCGTCCATCTCTGTCACTTCGAAGACGTCGCGGTCTTCTTTCGGTCCTTCCTCACGGACGGTCACAATGAGGAAGTCTTCTGTGGGACTGACGGTGTAGCTGCCGTCATGCAGTCCGGCCGCCCAGCGCGTACGTACGCCCGTCAGCGGGTCTACCTTATATAATATGCGCTGTCCCTGCTCACGTTCCTCTTCTATCCATGCCACCGTGCGCGGCATCCATGTGGCGCTCTTCTGCGGGCGAGCCACCACACGTCCGTTCCTGACGTCGCACAGCTCATAGTCCCACCGGCTGTTGCCGCCGCGCTCGGTCGTCTGATAGCCGACCAGCGCGTAGGCCCCGTCAGACGACAGCGACACACGTCGTACCCTACGGCCGTCGAGCAGGTCATGCGCCATGTAGGGATGTTGCTTGTCCGTCGTCGTCACCACCGGCAACTGCGTGTCAAACGTCACGCGGATGCTGTCGGTATCCTTCGGTTCTGCCAGAAAGCGCAGGGCGAAGGTGTGGTGTTCAGGTGCCAGCTTCAGGTCTCCGCCGGCTTCCGTTCCGTCGATGAACAGCTGATAGTTCTTCGGTCCTGTGACCGTTATCTTTCCCTTCACGTACTCGGTATTGTTAACGTAGAATGTCAGTACGCCCACCGATTTGGTGTCGGCAAGCGAAGGCAGCACCTGACCCGTGAACTTGCCTGTGGCATCGGCCTGTATAGACAGGTTGTTGAGCAGCGACTTCGCTTCAAACTTCTTTCCCTGCACGTCAACAGTGTCAGCGGCAAAGGGAGCGGCCACGGCAAACGGTCCCGTCAGGTTGTATTCGCTCACCGTGGTCTTCACCTGTGCCGAGGCGCCGAGGGCTGCCGTCAGCAGCAGCAAAATGGACTTCTTTTTCATTATCAGCGCTTTGAGGTCACGTCCTTTTCATACTTCTGGATGCAGGCGATGAATTCCTCGCCCACGGGCACGTTGTTCTTCAGGTTGAAGTAGTCGTAGACGGCACCGAAGGGCATCGACTTGGCTTCCTCCATCAGGGCGAGGCGCTCGAAGAACTGGCCGTTGTCCTCGTATTCGCGCAGCTTCTGCTTCGGCTCGAGCAGGGCCTGGAGGATGCACTTCTGCGTGGCGCGGCTGCCGACGATGTAGGCACCGATGCGGTTGATGCTGGCGTCAAAATAGTCAAGGCCGACGTGGGCGCGGTCCAATGCGTCGCTGCGCACCAGCTCCTTAAAGAGGTCGAGCGTCTGGTCGTTCATGATGGTCACGTGGTCGGAGTCCCAGCGCACGGGGCGGCTGACGTGGAGCATCAGCTCGGGCACGTACATCAGCAGGGTCGAGACGAAGTCGCTGACGTTCTCCGTTGGCTCGTAGTGGCCGGTGTCGAGGGTGTAGATGCACTTGCGGGTGGCGCAGTAGGCGGTGTAGAAGTCGTGGCTGCCCACGGTGTAGCTCTCAAGACCGATGCCGAAGAGCTTGGCCTCGAAGCAGTTCTTCACCCAGTCGAGCTTCTCCTCCATGATCTCGTCGAGCGAGGCGGCAAGAATCTCGCGGTACTTCTTGCGCTGCACGGGGATGTCCTTCATGCCGTCGTGCACCCAGATGTTCATGATGCAGGGGTCGTTCTGGGCCTTACCCATGGCGTCGGCAATCTTGCGGCAGCGCTTGGTGTGCTCAATCCAGAAGTCGCGGATGCCCTTGTCGGGGTTCGAGAGTGAGAGGTCGCCGCTCTTCGGGTGGGAGAACGAGGTGCTGTTGAAGTCGAGCTTCATGTTGTTCTCCTTGGCCCAGTCAATCCAGCTCTGGAAATGCTCCACGCTGCACTGGTCGCGGTCGACGAACTTGCCGCCGAAGTCGCCATATATCTCATGGAGGTTCAGGCGGTGGTTGCCGCCGAGGAGGGTCTTCACGAACTCAATGTCCTGGCGTACCTCGTCGATGGTGCGGGCGCGGCCGGGATAGTTGCCGGTGGTCTGGATGCCGCCGGAGAGGGCCTCGTTGCGCTCGAAGCCGACCACGTCGTCGGTCTGCCAGCAGTGCAGGGAGAGCTGCTGACGCTGGAGCTGGTCAAGTACTGCGTCGGTGTCGACGCCAATGGCTGCGTAGCGCTCTTTCGCCACGGCATAAGCCTGTTCAATCAGATTTGCTTTCATCGTTGAAATGTAATGGTTTGTAAAGTTGTAAATAGTATATTATGTTCCTTTGCTAACGGGAATGGCGTAGAACGCTCGGTCGGGACAGAAGTCAATCATCCATTGGTCGGCGATGATGTGGTCGTCGAGGGCCTGGATGTGGAGCTTGTGCGGGCCTTTGCTCAGGCGGACGGGGGTCTTTGTCAGTGCCTGCCCGCGCAGCACGCTCTGCTTCCACTGCTCCGAGCGATAGGGCGTCTTCAGCGAGATGACGACAGGCTCCTGGTTGTCGACCGTCACCTGGTAGCGCAAGTCGCCTCGGTCGCCGGGCTGCGTGGGAATCATCGCCGTGTAGAGCTGGGCTTCACCATCCTGGGGACTGTCGAACTCATACGTCAGCGTGACACCCCTTGGCAGGGCGACGGCATTCATCGAGTGGCCGAGCATCGGGATGATGGTTGGCTGGTCGTTTGGGGGATTGGCCGTTTGGCCGTTTGGGTGAGAAAGAGAATAGTCGCAGGCATTGCGGGCAATGAGACGCCCGACGGAGGGGTGCTGCGGAAACTGGGTGCGCACCTTGCCAAAGACGGGCAGGTCGCGGGGGGCGGCTGACATCAGGCCCTGCCACTTGCCGTCGTTCATTGTGTTGTAGTGCTCCGTCAGCTGCTGTATTTCCTCGTAGGCACGAAGGCTTTCCGTTTCGTAGGAGAGCATCTTGCGCGTCATGGCGGCTGCGGCATGTACGGGATAGAGCACATGGGCGAAGTAGGCATCCTGCCGGCCGTCCATCACCAGGGGGCGCCAGGTGTCGACGGTGGCCTCTATGCGGGCAAAGGCTTCCATGCGCCGGTAGCCCTCGATCAGCGTGAACTGGGTGCTGCCGGGTACGGACTTGCCGCCGGGATAGCGTTTCTTGTCAAGCTCCACCTGCGTCCAGCCCATGAACTCAGGCTTGCGGATGGCGTTAAGCCGATACAGTTCGCGCATAGCCGGAGCTATTGCCTTACCCACCAAGCCCCCAAACTGTGTGCAGAGCCACTGTTCCAAGTACAAGTCGAGTGTCGAAGGAGTTACCCCGTCGATATTCCACGCCATGTCCAAGAACAGCTCCAGCTGGTAGGCTGCCACCTTCGGGTCGTGGACATTGGCAATCCACAGCCGGCGGCAGTTGTGGTCGTAGGCCGTGCGCATCTCCTCGTAGATGAGGCCTGGCTGCGTGGTGGAGAGCCAGAGGTAGTCGTGCGGGCGGCCCCAGTAGCTCAGGTGATAGTACACGCCTCCGCCGCCTTTCCGCTTCTGTTGCTCGGCGTCGGGCAGACGTGTCAGGTAGCCGTAGTTGTCGTCGCACCACATCAGCGTCACGTCGTCGGGCACGCGCAGGCCGCTCTCCATGATTTCCAGCACCTCCTTGTAGGGGATGAAGACCTGCGGCACCTGCTCCAAGCCTGTGGATTGGTGGTTTGAACCTGTCTTGCGGAGCTTGGAAAGATAGTGCTTTTTTATCAGCTCCCGCTGGTCGTCAATGACCTGCTGCAGGGCGCTGAGCTTCTCCTCGGGGCCAGATACTCCCTCCATCGAACCGTCGTGGATGCCGCGCATGCCCAGCGTGAACATTGCCCGCTGATCGTCGACCGTTGGCCGCTGCCCGCTGGAAACCACTTCCTTCAGGCGCTCCACCCAGTAGTTCTGCACCTGCTCGCGGTTGGTGATGTAGTTATAGGGGCCGCGTTGCTCAGCGTCCCATTCGGCCACGTTGTTGCGCAGCAGCGGCTCACAGTGGCTGGTGCCGATGACGATGCCGAAGGAGTCGGCCATCTCCTTGTTGCCGGCGACGGTGAAGAACGCTGGCGTGCCGGGGTGCATGGCTGGCCAGAGCGTGTTGGCACGCAGCCGCAGCATCAGCTGAAACAGCCGTTTGTATGTCTGCGGCCCCATGTTGTCCTTCGACCAGGGACGCAGGCTCCAGTCCTCGTCGTTGATGAAGATGCCGCGATACTCCACGCTTGGCGTATGCTCCAGGCGAAACGTGTCGGGCAGCGACAGGGGCAGAAAACGGCTATGCGGACGCACGTCGCCCCACCACACCCACGGCGACACGCCTGCCATGCGGCTCAGCTCCAGAATGCCATAGGCGGTGCCACGGGCGTTGTGGCCTTCCACCACCACCTGGCCGTCCTGCACGCGGATGCAGAAGCCGTCGTCGGCGCCCCTTCCCTGCACGATGCGGATGGGAGCATGCTTGTCGCTGACAGCTTGATGGGTGGTCACCAGCTCCATGTCCTCAACGAACATCTGCAGGGCCTGCTCCACCACCGGCGACACCTTGCCCTGCACCTGATAGGTCACAGGGCTCTTGCCGTCGTACCACACCACGTCGGCAGCCGCCACGACTGTCGTGCCGAGTGCAAGGATTGTCAGGAAGATTCGGTAGATATGTTTCACTACTTCTTGCTAACGATATTCAGGTATTTGGTGTATGCCTCATCCCAGAGTGCTTTCTCCTGCGGCTCGTACTTCACCATCTCCGTGGAGTTGGCAATGATGGCGCGCATCTGCCAGATGTCGTTCACCAGCCTTGCGGCCTTGGCCTGCAGCATGATGTTGCCGATGGCGGTGCACTCCTGCGGGCCGGCCAGGACGGTGGCACCGGTGGAGCTGGCGGTGAACTGGTTGAGGTATTTGTTCAGCGAGCCGCCGCCGATGATGTGCAGGGTGTCCAGCTTGAAGGGTGCAAACTCCTGCAGCCAGGAGAACACCTGCCGGTAGCGCAGGGCCAGCGAGTCGAAGATGCAGCGGCAGATTTCGGCTGGCGTCTCGGGAACGGGCTGGTTGGTGTCGCGGCAGTATTTCTGTATGGCACCAATCATGCTGGCCGGGGCGGCGAAGGCCTGGTCGTCGGGGTTGATGAGCGAGCGGAACGGTTCCACCTGCATGGCCGAGCCTTGCAATTCCGGGTGCGACAGCTTGCGCACCTCCTCGGGCCACTCCAGCCGGCAGCGCTCGTAAAGCCACATGCCGCAGATGTTTTTCAGGAAGCGGGTGGTGCCCTCGATGCCGCCCTCGTTGGTGAAGTTGCGCTCGTAGGAGAGCTCGCTGATGATGGCGTCCTTCGTCTCGATGCCCATGAGGCTCCACGTGCCGCTCGAGAGGTAGGCGAAATGCTCGTCCTTGGCGGGCACGGCGGCCACAGCGCTGCCCGTGTCGTGGCCGGCGACGGCGATGACGGGCACAGGGCCGAGGCCGGTCAGCCGCTGCACCTCGTCGGTGAGCATGCCGACCACCGTTCCCGGCTGCACCATGCGGCCGAACTTCGAGCGCGACAGGCCCAGCGAGGCCAGCAGGCGCTCGTCGAGCAGCTTGGTGCGCGGGTCGAGCAGCTGCGACGTCGAGGCGATGGTATATTCACACACCTCGTTGCCGGTGAGCATCCAGCTCAGGGCATCGGGCACGAAGAGAATCTTCGCAGCGTTGCGGAAGGCTGAGTTCTGCTCGCGCTTCATGGCATAGAGCTGGAAGATGCTGTTGAAGTTCATGAACTGGATGCCGGTGACGTCGTAGACCTCACGGCGGGAAACGACGTGCTGCAGATAGTCGTCCATGGCGTCGAAGGTGACGGGGTCGCGATAGGCGCGGGGATTGCGCAGGATGGCGCCGTCGTCGCCGATGAGGACGAAGTCCACGCCCCAGGTGTCGATGCCTATCGAAGTAATCTCCAAGCCGCGCTTGGCCACCTCTTTCAGGCCTCGGAGAATCTCGAAGTACAGGGCGTGGATGTCCCAGTAGTAGTGGCCGCCCTGCTCTATCAGGTTATTGGGGAAGCGGGTCACCTCCTCCAGCGCAAGTTTTCCATCGGCAATGTTGCCCACAATAGTCCGTCCGCTGGTAGCGCCCAGGTCGACGGCAAAGAAATACGCTTTATGGTCCATAAAAAAAACAGTTTTAAGTTTTATGTGCACAAAGGTAGCAAGAAATAGCCGTCGGCGACATCATATTTTGATTTTCTCACTTGTTTTTTTGATTTACGTTCCATCGGTCAAATAATCCACGAAACATTTTGCGTTTCGGGGATTATTTCCTGACTTCGTCGATGCGTCACCCTAATCACCTTTTGTGGTATCCATTTCGAACAATTGCTTGATGGCTTTCTGCTCTTCCGTGAGAAACAGCGTTCGCTTTGACACCCCATGCACTCCATCTGTCCTGACATCGA
>JAFYDA010000036.1 GCA_017545045.1 Prevotella sp.
CACCTTCTCGTCACGACGGAAAGCGGTCTCCAATGTCTTAATCACTTCTGGCTCAGCCTTGAACTCTACCAGGCAGTAGAAACCTGTAGACTTCTTCTGAATAGCATAAGCCATCTTCTTCAATCCCCAGGCCTCTTCGTTGAGAATCTCTGCACCATTATCGGTGAGGACCTTCTTGAATTTTGCGGCCGTTTCCTTCATCTGATCATCAGACAAAACGGGAGTTAAAATGAAAACGGTTTCGTATTGATTCATACTACGTTAAATAATTAATAAATGTTACTTTTGCTCTAAAGCGGCTGCAAAGGTACTCATTTTATATGAGAAACGAGAAATGTAGAATGAGAAATCCGTCTTCTTTAACGGTTTTTAGTATTTCTGGCCCCATTTCTGCAACCTAATGTGCACAATATAGCCCACGATGACGAGGGCAAGTCCGATAAGCAACTCACCGTTCGACTGCCATCCGGCCAACTTACAAACAATCAAAAGGATGACGCCGACCATCATCAGCGCCATCCCCGTGAAAGGTATTACGCGGTTCATTCCGGATCAGGCGTAATGAGTTTGTAACCCTTACCGTGGATATTGATAATCTCAATCTGCGGGTCGTCTTTCAGATGCTTGCGCAACTTGGTGATATAGACATCCATAGAACGGGCGTTGAAGTAGTTGTCGTCTATCCAAATGGTCTTCAGGGCGAAGTCGCGCTGCAGGATTTCATTGGCATGGCTGCAGAGCAGAGCCAGCAACTCATTTTCCTTGGTGGTCAGCTTGGTCTGCTGTCCACCAATGGAAAGCAGTTGTTTCTGGGTGTCGAACGTGAAGTTACCAATATGGTAGAGCGTCGACTCCTTGCTCTTCTTGCCGTGTACGCGGCGCAGAATGGCCTCAATACGGAATACCAGCTCCTCCATGGAGAAGGGTTTGGTGATATAGTCGTCGCCACCCAGCTTGAATCCCTCAAGGATATCCTCTTTCAACGTCTTGGCTGTCAGGAAAATAATGGGGATTTCCGCATTGGCCTGACGAATTTCCTGAGCCAGTGTGAAGCCGTCTTTCTTTGGCATCATCACGTCGAGCACGCAAATATCGAATTTGGTTTTGAGAAAAGCCTTGAAGCCAATTTCGCCGTCAGCACACAACTCAGCCTCGTAGCCTTTTGCGTCCAAATACTCACGAAGCAGCATTCCCAGGTTCTCATCGTCTTCACAAAGAAGAATTTTCAGTTTGTCGTCCATAATCTTAAAATATTTATTGTTAATACTATGTTGTTTCTTGTAATATCGGCAAAGTAACGGTGAAGGTTGTTCCTTTCCCCAACTCGCTCTCACACCTGATGTCGCCCTCATGCAGGTTGATGATTTTCTTGACGTAAGCCAGTCCCAGGCCGAATCCCTTCACGTCGTGAACATTTCCTGTATGCACGCGATAGAACTTGTCGAAAATCTTCTTCACGTTCTCTTTCTTGATGCCAAGTCCGGTATCGCGAATCGAGAAGCACAGATGGTTTTTCTCGTTCCAGGTACGGATATACAGGTCTAACGGCTCGTCAGGCTTACGGTATTTCACGGCATTGTCCATCAGGTTGGTGATGGCATTCTGGAAGTGCACCTCATCCACATAGATAGCCGAATCGACGGCCTCTATCTCAGTGTAAATCTTACCGCCGGTATGCTCCACGCGCAGGGAGAATGTCGAGGCAATCTGTTCCAACAGTTCATTCAGGTCCAATTCCTTTTTCTTGAAAGAGGCCGTCTTGCGGTCGAACATCGACATCTGGAGCACTTTCTCGACAAGGAATCTCAAGCGCTTCGACTCATCGTTGATGACACCGCCCAAATGCTTCATCATCTGCGGGCTCTTGCCCACGGTATCGTCGCTCAGCATCTGTGCTGCCAGCGAGATACTCGAGATGGGGGTCTTCAACTCATGCGTCATGTTGTTGATAAAGTCGTTCTTGATCTCTGTATAGCGCTTCTGACGGAAGATAATGACAATCGTGAAAATAAACGTTATGAGCAGCACAACCGTGAACACGACGGCCGGAATCATAAAGCGGATGCTCGACATGATATACTTGTTCATGTCAGGGAAATGGATTTTCACGACACCCATCTTTGACGACGGGTCATTGCGGAACAGCACCTGCGAATAGCTGTACTCCAGCCCTTTTTCCGAATAGTCAGGACAGCGGTACACTTCGCGACCGTCGGCCGTCGACACCGTGAAGTGATAAGGGATGTTGATGCCGTTATTCAGAAGTTCGGTATTAATGTCGTGATCCAGGAGTTTGAAGTTGACACGTTCCCGCAACGGCTTCTCACTGGCCGTATAAAGTATATTGTACACAACCTCGTCGAGCAGGGCTTTCTGATAGATATAACGGTTGCGGGCTATCTGCTGCAACGACTTCGAGGCTTCGTCTATCGCGCTCTTGTCTGAGCGTAATATCATGGCCTTGGGAATCGTAGACGGTTTGGTCGTAATGGTCTTCAACTCGAACGAAGAATATACCGTGCCGTCCTTGCCGGCCACCGAATACTGATGGGTATGCTGAATGACATCGTTCAACTGACCGGAACGGGCCATGATGGAGTCCTGCCTGAAAGCGCGGCGCTCCGTCTCATTGATGTCTTTCTCCAAATAGCGCAGCGTCTCGTTCAGTTCCAGATTTCGCGAGGCTTGATACAGGCTGCGGTTCACCGACTCGTCAAACTGCTCTTTCTTCATCCTCGCCATCTGCTCAATATATGACAGCTGAAGGTAAAGCAGGCCCAGAAACGAGAACCCCATCACGACGGCTATGATCCAAATTGTACTTTTCTTCATGCTGCAAAGATACACGAATTATTAAATGTGACCATATTTTAAGTTAATTATTTGCCGATACTTTGTGATAATTAACGTTTTTAATAATTTTAATTACGTATTTATAATCACACAACGCTTGCATGAAGAAAAAGAACGTCACGTTGTTTTTCTGTGATGGCTCCCCGTAATCCTGCGGAGGCGCTACAGAATTCTGTGGAGGCTCCCTGTGAATCTGTGGAGGCTCCCTGTGATTCTGTGGAGGCTCCCTGTGATTCTGCGGAGGCGCTACAGAAAAGTCCCACGGCCTGGGACAAATTTCCCACGGCCTGGGACAAACACGCGGAGGCTCCACAGAAATTGCATGCAAAGGCAGAGCGACACCCGCATAGTCACATTAAACGAAAAAAAAGCTAAAAGTTTGGTGGAATCAGAAAAAAGTAGTACCTTTGCACCCGAAAACTGAAAAAGTATTATAATAACATTACAAAACATTTAAAATGAAACAAGGTATTCATCCCGAAAACTATCGCCCCGTCGTGTTCCGTGACATGTCCAACGGCGATATGTTCCTTACGAAGTCTACAGCAAAGACCAACGACACAGTGGAATTCGAAGGCGAAACTTACCCAGTGGTAAAAGTTGAAATTTCAAGCACCTCTCACCCGTTCTATACTGGTAAGAGCAAGCTCGTTGACACGGCTGGTCGTGTTGATAAGTTCATGAGCCGCTACGGTAAGGCTGCGAAGAAATAAGATATTTCACAACTTACAAACCTTTACAGAAAAGTGCGTCCAAGGTAGTTGCATATGCCGGGTCGCACTTTTTTGGCTTAAATTTAAATGAAAATGAGGAACAAACAACTTGCAATTGCACTCGCTCTGACCATCAGTTCGATGGCAGCGAATGCGCAGGAACAGAATGACAGGAAGAAAAACTTCTTCAACCACATGGACTTTGGTGTTACTGCCGGGTCAACCGGTCTGGGTTTCGATCTGGCCATGCCTGTAGGCAACTATGTCAGGTTGCGCACCGGCATGAGCGTCGTACCAAGATTAGAAGTCCCCATGACGTTTGGCGTACAAGTGGGCGACGACCCGGCAACAAGCCAGTCGAAATTTGAAAGACTCTCAGGCTACTTAAGCGGCTTGACAGGCAACAAGGTGAAACAAGACGTCGACATGATAGGTAAGCCCAAAATGTGGAACTGGAATTTCATGGTCGACATATATCCCCTGAAGAACAACCGCCACTGGCACGTCACCGCAGGATTCTTCCTCGGCCCGTCAAAAGTGGCCGAAGCCCAAAACGACATTCAAAGCATGGCTACCCTGATGGCGGTAGACATCTACAACAACTTGTATGACAAGGTGCATGATGCCCAAGGGAATAAACTGCCATACACAGAACTCGCCAAGGTAAAGATCATTGACGTTCCGGGCGTTTCCAACGATCTTTATATGCTTAAAGAACTTCAGAGCGGACTGCACTACAACGGCCGCATGGGTGTGCAGCTGGGAACCTACAGCCACGACATCGTCGACGATGAGGGCAACATCCTTCATAAGAAGGGAGAAAACTACATGATGGAACCCGACGAGAACAGCATGGTCAGCGCAGACATGAAGGTCAATGCCTTCAAGCCCTATCTGGGCGTGGGATACGACGGACGTCTGGTGAAGAAGAACGACCACCTGCACATTGGGTTCGATGCCGGTGTCATGATGTGGGGAGGAACGCCTCACCTGACGACACACGACGGTACCGACATGATACACGACGTGGAGAACATTCCAGGCAAAGTGGGCGACTACGTCAGTGCCATTGAGAAATTCAAAGTGTTCCCCGTAGCCAACCTGCGTATTTCGTACAGACTGTTCTAACCTGCAGACACCCCATAACCATAAGAAGGGCGACAGTGAATGCCACTGCCGCCCTTCTTCATATTCTTTACAGAAGAACTTACTTCACCAGCTTACGTCCGTTGACGATGTAGACGCCCTTGGGCAGGCCTGACAGTGAGGTGGCTTGGCTGCGCACCTTGCGGCCTCTCAGGTCATAGACATCGACGGGCCGTGCAAAGGCGGTGGTCAACGTCATGCCGGTATACTCTGTAATTCCAATGATATTGTCACCGAACTCCTTCCACACAGGCGCACTCTTGTACTTAAGCACACTCTCATCGGGAACGATAAGCTTACACTTAGCAAAATCAACGCCCATGAAGACCGAGCCAGCGCCAGAACCAAGTGCTTCGAGGTTGACAGGCTCCGTGGCTTCATTGAAAATCGTTTCCAGATTCGTGCATCCGGCAAAGGCGCTTTCGCCAATGCTCGTCACTGAAGCCGGTATCGTCACGCTCGTCAGCGACGTCTCATTCTGGAATGCGTCGGAAGCAATGGCTGTGACATCATAAGTCACGCCATCGTGCTCTATAGTGGCAGGAATCTCACACGTGCCGGTCTCGGATACCGTTTCCGTGGTACCCGTAAAGGTCACGGTCTTCTCATCCTCAACCTCGTAGTTACCGTCTTTTTCCTCAAACGTCTCCTTCGGCTCCGTGATGGTCAGCGTACCGTTCACGAGTTCTATCTTGTAATTGTCGGCCTGACCGCCTGTGACCATAATAACATATTCACCTATCGGACTATCCTTCGTAGCGTCGGTTGATACTTGGGGCTTCTCGGTCAGCACGCTCTCGTCTTCACCGAGCATAAAGCCTTCGTAATACAGCGTCAGCTCTGGATTCTCCTCGTTGACGTAGCGAGTCTTGTCGTATGCCTTAATGAGAAGCGGAGCCTTGGTGACAGTGAGTTTTCCACCTACATATTCGTTGAAATAGTAGTTCGTGGCCTCACCTTCAGACAAACTGGTCTCGTAGACACCGACGGGACTGTCTATCGAAGCGGTCGAGGTGACGACGGGCTCAATGCCAATGGCAGAAGCATCTTCGCCGTTGACGAAGCCCTCGTAGACAAACTCGTATTCAGGATCGATGTCGCCATAGATACGGGTAGCATCCTTGACAGTCACCTTCAGCGGAGCCTTCTCAATAGTCAGTTCACCTGACACATATTCAAGTGCGTAATTGTCGGCATCGCCGCCAGTGACATCAATCGAATAGGAACCGGCACTGCTGCTGACGTCAGCATTCACAATGGCCTCAGGCTTGGAAGTCAGGACAGACTCATCATCTTCACCGACGAAACCGCTGTAGTCGAACGCGATCTTTGGATTTTCAGCACCATAAGTACGGACGGCATTGACGGCAGTAACGGTCAGAATAGCCTTGTTGACAGTCAACTGGCCTTCCTGATAGTCAAAGGTGTAGTTGTCGGCCTCACCACCACTAAGCTTGATGGGATAGACACCCACGGGACTGGTGACACCTGCCTTGCACGAAGCGGTAGGTTTCGTTTTCACCACCTCTTCGGTCTCGTCATTGACGAAGCCTTCAAAGGTGTATTCAAACTCAGGATTCTCCTCACCATAAGCCTTCTCGCCAGTTGCCGTCACAGTCAGCACGGCCTTCTTGACCGTCAGCTTGCCAGCGGTGATTTCCGTAATGGCGTAGTTATCGGCCTTTCCGCCTGTAGCTGTCAGATCATAAGTTCCGACAGGACTCTCCTTGGTGGCAGTAGTCGTTACGGTGGGCTTCTCAGCCAAGACAGCGTCTGTCTCATCATTGACAAAACCAGTAATGGACAGCTCGAAGGCGGGATTCTCATCACCGTAAGTGCGCTCGGCATCCTTGACCTTAACCGCCAGCGGAGCCTGCGTCACGGTCAGCTTACCATTGATGCAGGTCACTGCCATGTCAGTAGCTGAAGAAGAGGCGGTGATGTCATAGACACCAACCTTTGAAGCCTTGGTAGCCTCACAGGAGAAGGTCAGCTTGTCCTTCAAGTCGGTTCCTTCAGGAAGCACCGTATAGGTAAACTCCGGATTGGCTTCACCATACTTACGGGTAGCGTCGGCAACGGTCACCCGAACAAGCTTGAAGTCGACATCGCCAAGAACCGTCAATTCATTGGAGGGATTCGTTGCCTGAATATTCTTGATATTGAGACTGCCGGCAACAAACGAGTCGTCGGCCTTCACTTTCATGGAAACGAACGCGCCTGTAGTGCCTTTCACGGCATCACCCTTTTCTGTATAGACAAGCACTGACAAGGCTTCGCCATTCTCATTGGCGGCTATGGCATGCTGCGGAGCACGGGCTGCAGACAACGACATGTCGTAATTACCGTCAGTGCCCTTGACGACTGAAAGGCCTTTCGGCAACTTCATGTCAAACTGCATCATCCAAACAGACATATCAGGATTGTTCAAATCTATCTTCAATGTAGCGGTCTCGCCTGCCTTGATGTTCAAAGTCTCGAAGGACAGAGAGGTCTCACTCTGGGCAAGGGACGCCATGGAAAGAAACGCAAGAAGCGAAAGGCAAGCTATGCGTCTGAAAATACTATTCTTGCTCATAACTTTATTTCTTTAAGATTTCTTTTACCAATATACCCATATCCAGAACGTCGATCTTACCGTCACTGTTCAGATCAGCAGCACTGTCGAACGACTCCTTTTTCAGAATATAGCTGACCATGAGGTCAACATCCTTGCTGTCCAGCTTTTCATCACCGTTCAGGTCGCCAAAGATGCCATCGGGCAGAGCATCATACTCTTCCTGGGTATAGATTTTCAGCTCGTCAGGAGCATCGGCGGTCACATTGATGTAAGCCGTGTTGGCAGGAATATACTTCAGCGTAGAAGACTTCACGAAAGCCAGCGAACCGTCGGAGGCTGTACCAAGAACGCGCATGGTCGAGGCCTTATAATCGACAACATTACGATGGCTTGTATTAGAGACATCGTTACAGAAGAAAACGCCCTTCAACAGGTTACCGGAAGCGGCGCCGCTCGTTGTAGCACCCACAATCAGCTTGTTGTTAGCAGGATCAGTAGACGAACACTTCACAATGACAGGCATCTTTGAAGGAACGCCGAAAGTCAGCTCCTTAATAACGGCGGCCTTCTTCTTCTCATCGACCTTACTGATATAGTAGGCATTCATTCCTGCGGAACCGAAGGCAAAGGGGAAAGCGGCATAGAACGACTTGTAATAACTGTCACCGACAGTCACGTCGGGCGTAATACCGAAATAGCAGCCCTCAGCCTGCGAAACAGGAATAATATTCCAGTCGGCCTCATCTGCCTTAGGCACCTCGATGTTCGTCATATTGCCATAAATGCGGCGGGGGTCACTTTCGCCCCACATCCACGAGATAGTTTCATCTGCCAGATACCTGGACATGCCCGCCTTGGTAGCCCATGCCCAGTAGATGCCCTCTTCAACTTCCATGATCTTTAGCGCGTAGGATACAATATCGTAGCTGCCAGTGCCTTGGGATCTCAAGTCGTAGCCGTCGCCATACTTCATAATATAAATGACGGTCGAAGGATCGGACACGACGCGGCTGAAGCCATAGACCGTGCGCAAAGCCGACATGTCTGCAGAAGTCGTGCTGGGATTGACAGAGCCGCGGTTGTCAACCAGAGACACGTAGCGGCCCTGCTTAGCGCTTTTGACGCGATAGTAGCCGTCGCCGCCAAGTTGGGCAAAAGCGGACGACGCACAGACAGTCGTAAGCAAAATCAAAAACAATCTTTTCATATATATACCACTAAAAAGTCTGACCCCGCTCTCCGTTCTCAAACGGAAAAGAGTAAGGTCAGACTTAGTTATTTAAAAAATTCTTATTTCACCGTTCATGAGTATCCTTACTCAGCGATACAGATAGACACACGGTTCTTGTCGTTCTCAGCGAACGGCTGAACACGGGCACCCTTTGAATCGTAAGTAATACGATCGGCGGAAATACCATACTGGGTCTTCAGAGCCTTCACAACGGCATCTGCACGCTGTGCTGCCAGACGGTCGTTGATACGATCGTTACCAGTACCAGCATCAGCATAACCTGTGATGACAACCTTCGAGTTGGGATACTTCTGCATGTAGTCCACGATATCCTTCACCTTCTGTTCCTCATTCTTAGCAATCTTGTAAGAGTTGATCTTGAAGAACACGTCGCGACGGATAGGCTCGATGGCGGGAGCGGCCTCTACCTTAGCAGGAACCTCCACAACCTTCTCAACAACCTTCTCCACGTAGCGAATCTCAGGCTCTGGAGCGGGGATGAACTTCGTGCTGTAAGTCTTACCCAGGTTCACCTTCACACCAGCCAGTGCATTGAAGTACCAGTCAGCATTGCGGGCTCTCTTTGAGTTGTACTTATCGCTCAGCGTATTAGCGTTCACCTCAACATTCAGGCTGATAGCGTCGGTAAGGCGGAAGTCGGCAATCAGACCAGCCTGTCCGAAGAATCTGGTCTTTGAGCCATCCCATACATAGTCCATGTTCTGGTCAGCGTCGTTCCAAATAAGGTACGGGCTGGCATTCATGTAAGCCTTCAGATTGTTCTTGGCCTTAACAGCATCGTCATTGCCGGAAGCGAAGTTGGCACCTCCACCGACAAAAGCCGTCAGGTTGAAGAAACGATTAGGATTGAACCCACAAATCAGGTTAGAGAGGTTGAACGTCAGATCAAGAGAAGGAGCAACATACGTCCACTTCCAGTTCTGCTTGAAGTTGTCAACCTTGATACCAGCCTTGCTCTGCCATGCGTTGACAGCGAGACGGGCACCTACCACCTTCGTGAAGTTATAGCCAATGGCTCCCTGCACGTTATAGGAGAACAAATCACTGAAATCAACCTCACCCAGCGTGTACTGGCCGCCCACGGGCTGCAACTGAATGTACCAGTGAGGATTGAAGACATATTCTGTAGTGCCTTTCTGCTCTGCCTGGGCAGATGCTGAGAGCACGCCCAGGAACAGCAGACCAGACATTATAATTTTCTTCATGTTCATACTTCTATTCCTTTATTAAAACTTTACATAGTACTTTCTGATTGAAGACTTACCGAAGTAGTCGACAGCCGCATAGGTAATCTCGTAGATGTAACCAGATGTACCAGCATTCAGAGTGCAGATCTTGTCAGAATCGACAACCTTACCCATGTTGGCACCGTTGGCGGCAGTTGCCAGAGACTTGGCGGTAGCAACGGGAAGTCCAGCTCCTGTACCGTCGAATACATCGGTCACTGCAACAAACTTCTTGTAGGCAGGAGCAAGCAGCTCGAGGCTGTAAGAAGTAGGAACGATCTCGATAGAACCATTAACCTTCGTAGGCTTCTTCTTTGCCATTGACAGCATACCAATGTTAGAACCCTCAGCACCCATCATGGTCAAATCCAAAATGTTGGAAGCGCGGTTGTACCACTTCGTCAGTTTCTTGTCAATCTTAGAGATATAGCCATTAATAGTATTCTTAAGATCATTCTTGATAGCATTGTCAATCTTGGTATCGAGGTTACCAATTGATGCCACATCAGACAGCAGGTCAGCAAACGTCTTCTCCAAATCGCTGCCAGGTCCATACTGGGCATTCAAATTATCAATGATCTGATGGATCTCGCTAACCAGTTCCGGTCCAAGGTCTGTATTATCATACTGAACAGTATACTCAAAATTAATAGCACCCCAAGCAGCCTGTTCATCGGCAGTGGCCTTATGATATGTACCTGTTGTAGGATCGTATACCCACAATTGCTGTTCAGTACCATCGGCATTTGTACTAACCAAGGCGTATTGTGCATCCTTTACGTTGGTAACAAGGAAGAAGAGATCAGTATCTGCAACATCACCATAGAGCTTACCGTCATTAACCAAATCACTAGACTTAATCGTCTGCTTGAAATGAATCTCTAACTTAGAGGCATCGACAGAAGGATAACCAACCTTAGTAAACGTGATACCTTTCTCATACTTAGAGAAGTCAGGCAAATCGAGGTCAATAGACTTAGCTAACTTGCTGACAAGCTCACCAACGAGGTTCTGCACGCGGTCAATACCAGGCATTGTGGTCTTGTAAGGCAGAGAGAATGCGAATGACAGCGGCTTAACAGCCGTAGTAGCGAGACCATACTGAGAGTAGACATTGTGAGTCTTAGCGTTAGACTTGTCATACCAAGAAGCCTTCACAGCGTATGCAGGAAGAACATCCTGAACATTCTCCAAGAGTGTCTTGCCAAAGTCGAGGAGACTACTCTTTGAACGCTCGTTAATCAATGTCTTCACATCATTCTTCAGAGCATTGTAGTCAATATGAAGTTTAGCTTTCTCAACATCTGTGATAACAGCAGTTGTCTGATAGAAGCCATTCTTAACGGCACGGGTGTAACCGAAGGAAATCTCCTTGTCAGAGGCCTTCAGCGGTGTCAGTGTAGCAGGAGAAGCCTTACCCTGGCTGGTCAACAGCTGCAGCGTCTTACCAGTGAAGTCAACATTGTCGGGGTTCACCGTCAAATAGAGCGTACCAGCATTACCCTTGATACCATCGGTTGTAGAGATAAGAGTTTCACCTTCCGTAGAAGCATCGATATGACCTTCGATTTCTGACAGTGCACCGATAATCTGAATGTTACGCGGTGTCCACTTGTTAAACTCATCCTTCACATAGTCTCCAGGAGCGTCAGAGGGGAACTGCCAGTCAGCATTATCGGGCTTACCATGGTACACCGCGAGAAGGTTCAGACGGCCGTCAAGCGGAGCATTGAAGTAACCAATAACAGGGCTGTAAGTACCGTTAATGATAACGCCGGTAATCATGTTGTCGAGATCCTGCTTCAGCTTCTCAACATCTTGCTCGATAGCCTTTGTAACCTCTGCCAAAGAGTCAACGCGCTTGTTCAGCTTGCTAATAGCATTCTTAAAGACATTCTGACCAATCAGAGTATCAAGAGCCAGCTCGACATCGCCGATACGATCATCCATATCGTCGAAATCGTCAGAGTCATAAGATCCCAGAGCATTCTCCAGATTTGTAACATCACCCTTCAGAGCAATGTAGAGAGGATCTGTGCTCAAATTATAACTAGTACCAGGAGTACCCGGAGTCAAAGAGTAGACATAATTTTCCAGATCAACGATGCGTGAAATCAGGCAGTCGATGCAATCAATGTTGTTAATGCGAATAGAGTCGGCAATAGCCAAATCCATAGCCAACTGAGCCAACAGCTTAGCCTGCTCAGAAGCGACCATCAACTCATTGCGCAGGGAATCTAGCTGACCGTTTGTCACGTAGTCATCCTCAACAGCCTTCAGGCGCTCTTCCAGCTCAGTCAGATTAACCGTAATTTTGGTTGTATCAATATTACTCAGGATTTCCTTCAGGCTGTCAATCTTTGCCTTGTTGGCTTCAATCAGCTTTGCGTTGGCCTCGGTATTGGCGAGAGCCTCCTCAGCTTTCTGGGAAACTTCAGTCAGTTTGTCGTTCCAACCAGCAACCAAGCCTTCCAGATCTTTCACTCTGTCTTCCAGAGCCTTGAAAGCATCCTCAGAAACGCCACCCTTCTTAGCCAGCTCAAGAGCCTCCTCGGCAGTAGCCTTCACTGCCAGCAAGGTAGAGTTCATAGTGCTCACCTGACCAGCCAGTCTAGCAATATCGGCAGTGTTGGTGTCCACCTGAATCAGCTTAAGATTAATAGTCTGGATAGCTTCCTGCAACGTCTTAATGGCAGCCTCAAGAGCAGCAATTCTCTTAGCATACTCAGCTACCTCCGACTGCTGAGCAAACATAGCAGCAGCTTCTTCCTTGGGCAAGTACTTGGCAGCATCCAACTTCTTCAGATACTGGTCCAAGTTAGCCTCTTCCTTGGTCAGATACTTGCTCATGTCGCACTCACAAGACTTAAAAGTCTTCATCAGAGCCTCAAGTTCATTCACCTGCTGCTGCAAAGCCTCACGCAGGGTAATTTCCTTGGAGAGTCTCCCCTTCACCTCTGAATACACGTCTTCGTCGTAGTCCTTACATGCGACGAATGAACTTACTGACGACACCACAAATGCCATCAGTAGAAGACCGTTCACAATTTTTCTCTTCATTTGACTTAAAATTTTATTATTAAACATGTATATGAATTCTCTCTTCTATATATAATAAGGTATAAAGTTTCGCAACCGTTTACAACTGTTTTCTATGCACTCGGGCACAATAAACCCATGATATTTCCGTGCAAAATTAGGATTTTTTATTGAAACTGCAAAGAAAAAATCATTTTTTTTTCTGATATTCTGCTATTTTCTTCACATTTTGACACAAATCACTCCTTTTTCACAAAAGAAAAACATTAATTTTCCGTAAATCGTTTGGTTTTCACGATGAAAGTTTATAAATTTGTAGCAAAATTTCAACAACACATTATTAACAAAACGGAAAATGAAAACAATTTATGATTTCTCTGTCAAGGACAGAAAAGGAAAAGACGTATCACTCAAGGAGTATGCCAATGAAGTTCTGCTGATAGTCAACACTGCAACGAAGTGCGGCCTCACACCCCAGTATGAAGAACTGGAGAAACTGTACGAGAAATATCACAGCCAGGGATTCGAGATTCTCGACTTCCCATGCAACCAGTTTGGACAGCAGGCTCCAGGCACCGATGAGAGCATCCACGAATTCTGCAAGCTGAATTTCGGCACAGAGTTCCCCCGCTTCAAGAAAATCAAAGTCAACGGCGAGGACGCCGACCCCCTTTACAAGTTCCTACAGCAGGAGAAAGGGTTTGCCGGCTGGGACATGAGCCACCCCCTCGCCGGTATCCTCGACAAGATATTGAGCGAAGCCGACCCTGACTACAAACAGAAGCCAGACATCAAATGGAACTTCACAAAATTTCTCATCAACAAGAAAGGAGTGGTCGTCGCCCGCTTTGAACCTACGGAAAAGATAGAAAACATCATCGCTAAAATTGAAGAACTGATTTAACCAACGTCACAATCAAAAAGGGACTATGCCAAAAGAAAAGAAAGATGCGCCAACCCCCAGTCCGAAGCGGCACGGACTGTCAGTCCGTAGCGGTGCGGACTAACAGTCCGAAGCCTTCGGATTTTTACGAACAGCCTCCATTTTTTTATTTGACACAGCCACACACGCAAAAAAAAAAGCCCCGCTTCACAGCGAGGCTTTTTCATAAAAACTAAATTAATCAACCATAAACCTTAACCATTAAAAATCATTTTTGATGTTGCAAATGTAGCACATATTTCACAAACAAAGGTTCAACGACCATTATTTGAGGTTTAAAATGCGTGAATTATCCCATTTTCGACCAAAATTCACGATTTTTCTACCTTTTTTTGCGGATTATGATGCTTTTTTCAAAACAAAATTAGCTCAAAACGAAAAAATTTTGTAATTTCGCACCACAAAATAAAACCATGAACTTTCAAATATTACTCATCACACTGGCAGTCTTGGCCGTCATCGGACTCTTTTTCCTCGGACGAGAGTTGTTTCAGCGCGGTGTACGCATGAGAAACCGCTTGCATATGAGTGCTATTTACACAAACATTACCCATGAACTGCTTACCCCGCTCACCGTTATTTCTGCTTCCGTTGAACGGCTACGCGAAAAAGAGCCAAGCAACGAGCAGGACTACGACCTCATGCAGCTTAATATTGAACGCATGGTCAGACTGCTGCAACAGATTCTAGAAACCAGCAAATCGCACTCTGGCGAACTAAAGCTACTGGTAGCCCAAGGCGACATCATGCAGTATATCCGCCGTACGGCCCTCTGCATAGAACCGCTCATGGCCAAAAAAGGCCTCACCTTCAACATCCACTGCAAGCCGGAAAGCATGATGGGCTGGATTGACACCGACAAACTTGACAAGATTATCTACAACCTACTCTCCAACGCCGCCAAATACACTCAAGGCGAGAACGGCGAAGTGACGTTGGAAGCACAAACCAACAAGAAATACGACCATATTATAATAAAGGTACGCGATAACGGCATTGGCATACCGCAGGAAAAGATGAAAAGACTGTTCCGCCGTTTCTACGACGGAGATTACCGTCGCCAACACACTTTCGGCACAGGATTGGGACTGGCCCTGACCCGTGACCTGGTCTACCTGCACGGCGGCAACATCGAATGTGAAAGTGAAGAAGACAAGGGCACCACTTTCACCGTCACAATACCCATCAACAAGGAGTCGTTCCAACCATCACAGATAGACGAGAGCCACAAGATAGACATCAACACAGCCCCAAGCGCCATCTTGGACATTGCCAGGCGCATGCATAAACAGGAGCCTGAGGACAAGGACATACCACAAATCGACATCGATGAAGAAGCTTACAAGCTGCTGATTGTAGAGGACAACATCGAACTGCTTATGCTCATGAGTCAGATTCTCGGTTCAAAATACCACGTCCATACAGCAACCAACGGGAAAGAGGCACTCGACATCATCCATCGCACAGAGCTCGACATCATCATCTCGGACGTCATGATGCCCGTCATGAACGGATTAGAACTGACACGCCGTCTGAAGAGCGACCCCAATTTCAAACACCTGCCCATCATTCTGCTGACTGCAAAGACACAGGAGGAAGACCGTAACGAGGCCCTCCAGATTGGAGCCGACAGCTACGTGACCAAGCCATTCAAAGTGAGCGACCTGGAACTGCGCATCAACAACATCGTGGAGAACCGTAAGCGTATACAGGTAGAGTTTACCAACCAAACAGCACCGCCAGAACCTCAGTCCAATGCAGCGCCTACCGCCGATGAACTTTTCCTGAAGCGAGCCTACGACTGCGTCCAAAAACATCTGGACGACAGCGACTATGACCGCGACACCTTTGCTGCCGATATGGGTGCGAGCGCCTCTACCTTATATAATAAGCTACGTGCCCTGACCGGACTCAGCGTATCAGGCTTCATCCGCGATATCCGCATGAAAGAAGCTATGCGCACTCTACAGAACCAGCCCGAGATACGCATCAGCGACCTCGCCTATAAAGTAGGATTCAGGGATCCCAAGTATTTCTCCACCTGTTTCAAGAAGGAGTTTGGCATGCAGCCAACGGAGTACATCGAGAGCTTATCCACAAGCCAGCAAACGTCAGCAGACCGTTAAACATCAGCAACTCATAGCCGAAATGGTAACCCCACAGCGTCTGTGCCAACAGATCCATGCCATAGCATAGCAGCGGTGAGGCAACACAAATATAAGGCGTCCACTTGTCATTAGGTTGTCGGTGAGTAAAAAGCCCAAAGGCAAACAGGCCAAGCAGAGGCCCGTATGTATAACTCACCATGATATAGATGGCATCGAGAAGCGACGTACTGTTGGCATAGCGAAACAACAGAATGAAAAGCACAAACACAAGACACATTGCGACATGAACACGGCGACGCAGATGTTCATCGTCAGGACGCTGACAAACATCAACGCAATAACTCGTCGTCATCGATGTCAATGCAGAATCTGCAGTAGAAAACGAGGCCGCCACAACACCTAATACAAACAGACATCGTATGCCAGATGCGCCTTGGACATACAATGGCAACAAATCGTCACCTCTGGCCTCAACGCCTGACATTGTCAGCAAAACGCCCAACGACAAGAAAAGCAGATTGACAGGCACGAAGGCCACACCGTAAGAACACATGTCCTTTTGTGCTTCACGCAACGTCTTACATGTCAGATTCTTTTGCATCATATCCTGATCCAGTCCCGTCATCACCACAACAATAAACACACCACTAAGAAACTGTTTCCAGAAATTCTGCCGCGACATCCAATCATCAAAAACGAAGACCCGGCTCATTGGACTATTGGCCACTGTCTGCACCGTTTCGCTTGCAGACAGTCCCAGTTCACCGACCACCTTATATATAATAAGCAGCAAAACAGTAAACAGGCAGACGGTCTGCACCGTATCCGTCACCACCAGGGTCTTGATGCCGCCACGATGGGTATAGAGCCAGATAAGCAGAACCAATCCCGCTACATTAGCCCAAAAGGGAACCCTCAGGCCATCGAAGACAAACTGCTGCAAAATCATGCATACCACATAGAATTTCGCCGCCGCTCCCGTCATCTTCGACAGCAGAAAGAACCATGCTCCCGACAAATACGACCGTCGTCCGAGCCGTTGTCCCAAATAAGCATAGATACTTGTCAGGTTCAGTCGATAATAGAGTGGCAGCAATACCAGAGCTACCAAAACATAGCCCACGACAAACCCCAAACAAACTTGCAGGTAAGTCATCTGCGACTGCTGCACCATGCCCGGGACACTCACAAAGGTGACACCAGAGATGGATGCCCCCACCATTCCGAAGGCGACCATGGGCCACGGCGACCGGCGCTCAGCCCTGTAAAAAGCCTCGTTCGTCGCACGTCGTCCCGTCCACCGGCTCACGACATAAAGCAGGCTGAAATAACATACTATTGTTAGCAGTATCATCATACTACATGCAAAGGTACAGCATTTTTGTGTGCCATGCAATTTTTTTCCCCACAATTCCCATTTTTTCATTCTATCGCTTTCCGCTTTTCACTTTTTTTCTTACCTTTGCAGTCGGATACACACAAATCCTAAAAACTAAAGTGTTATGTCAAAACAAAAAAAATTCATTCTGCAAGAGAGCGAGATTCCTACACAGTGGTACAACATTCAGGCCGACATGCCCAACAAGCCCATGCCGCCGATTCACCCTGCGACAAAACAACCGTTGGGTGTAGATGACCTCGCACACATCTTCCCCCGTGAGTGCTGCATTCAGGAATTAGATACCGAACACCGTTGGATAGACATCCCCGAAGACGTGCTCGAGAAATACAAATATTACCGTTCCACCCCGCTGGTGCGTGCCTATGCCCTCGAAGAGGCCCTCGGCACCCCTGCTCACATCTATTTCAAGAACGAGAGTACCAACCCCCTCGGCTCGCATAAGATCAACTCCGCCCTGCCCCAGTGCTACTATGCCAAGCAGGAGGGTACGACAAACGTCACCACCGAGACCGGTGCAGGTCAGTGGGGTGCCGCCCTTTCGTACGCCGCCAAGATCTACGGCCTCGACTGTGCCGTCTACCAAGTGAAGATCACCATGCAGCAGAAGCCCTACCGCTCAAGCATCATGCGCACCTTCGGGGCTGTCGTTGAGGGTTCTCCCTCGATGTCCACCCGTGCCGGTAAGGACATACTGACGAAAGACCCGACACACAGCGGTTCTCTCGGCACCGCCATCTCCGAGGCTGTCGAATTGGCAACGACCACTCCTAATTGTAAATATACGCTGGGTTCTGTGCTGAACCACGTTGGTCTGCATCAGACCATTATTGGTTTGGAGGCTGAGAAGCAGATGCAGATGGCCGGCGAGTATCCCGACATCGTGATTGGTTGCTTCGGCGGCGGTAGTAACTTCGGTGGAATTTCCTTCCCCTTCATGCGTCACAACCTGAGCGGCGAGCGCCATACGGAATTCATCGCAGCCGAGCCCGACAGTTGTCCGAAACTCACCCGCGGACAATTCCGCTACGACTTCGGCGACGAGGCTGGCTACACACCCCTGCTGCCCATGTACACCCTGGGTCACAACTTCCGTCCGTCGAACATCCACGCCGGTGGTCTGCGCTACCACGGTGCAGGCATGATTATATCGCAACTCATCAAGGACGGCCTGATGCACGGTGTCGACATTCCCCAGCTCGAAACCTTCGAGGCCGGTATGCTCTTCGCACGTACCGAAGGCATCATTCCCGCTCCCGAAAGCTGTCACGCCATCGCCGCCACCATCCGCGAGGCCAATAAGTGCAAGGAAAGTGGTGAGGAGAAAGTCATCCTGTTCAACCTCTCCGGCCACGGTCTTATTGACATGCCTTCTTACGAGTCATTTATCAAGGGAGACCTGCAGAACTATACCGTCACCGACGAGATGATAGCAGAGAACCTGAAAGAACTGGACATGTGAAGATTGAATTTTAATAATCGTGGATATCATAGAGAGATTTCTTAATTATACGAAGTTTGATACGCAGTCGGCAGAAGATGCCGACTGCGTACCAAGTACAGCGAAGCAACTTGTTTTTGCGGAATATCTGAAGAAAGAGCTGGAAGCCGAAGGACTTAGCGACGTTGAGATGGACGACAAAGGCTACATTTATGCCACACTGAAGGCCAACACACGCGAAAAGACACCCACCATCGGTTTCATATCCCACTACGACACCAGTCCCGACTATTCTGGTGCCAACGTCAATGCACAGATTGTACATCACTACAACGGTGGAGAAATTCTTCTTTCTGATGGTATCGTTTTAAATCCACGGAAATTTCCCGAACTGCTCAACCATGTCGGCGAAGATCTCATCGTGACTGACGGGACGACACTGCTTGGTGCCGACGACAAGGCTGGCATTGCCGAGATTGTACAAGCCATGTGCTACCTGCGCGACCACAAGGAAATCAAACATGGCGACATCCGCATTGCTTTCAATCCAGATGAGGAAATCGGTATGGGAGCGCATCACTTCAACGTCGAAAAATTCGGTTGTGAGTGGGCCTATACCATGGACGGTGGTGACGTGGGCGAGCTGGAATTTGAAAACTTCAACGCAGCCTCGGCCAAAATAACCATCAAAGGCGTCAGTGTACACCCTGGCTATGCCAAGGGGAAAATGGTAAACGCCAACCGTCTGGCCGCAGAATTTTCTGCCATGTTGCCTGCCGATGAAACACCAGAAGCCACCGAAGGCTATCAGGGGTTCTACCACCTGCTAAGCATTTCATCAAATATTGAGCAGGCGAAGATGAGCTACATCATCCGCGACCACGACCGCGACACTTTTGAAAACCGCAAACGCTTCATGGCCCGTTGTGTCCAACAGATGAACGAGCGTTACGGCGAAGGAACCGTCGACATTGAGCTGAAGGATCAATACTATAACATGAAAGAAAAGATTGACCCGCAGATGCATGTCATCGACTTGGTGCTGCACGCCATGCAGGCCGAGGGTGTGGCGCCGAAAGTGAAGCCAATCCGTGGCGGTACCGACGGGGCACAGCTGTCATTCCGTGGCCTACCCTGTCCCAACATTTTCGCTGGCGGCGTCAACTTCCACGGACCTTACGAGTTCGTATCCATTCAGTCTATGGAGAAAGCCACGCAGGTCATCGTAAAAATCTGTGAACTGACTGCCGGCTACAACAGTTGATAGAGAGCGACATTCTGACAGTGGTAAGTAATTATACAAACAAACAGAACAGAAATGGCTGAAATACCCACAATGATCCAGGATTTAGCGTTGATGCTCGTTGTTGCAGGCATCGTGACGCTGATTTTCAAACGGCTGAAACAGCCCTTAGTACTTGGCTACATCGTTGCTGGCTTCTTAGTGTCTCCCCACATGCCCTACACGGCATCGGTGGTCGACCAGCAGGGCATCCACCTATGGGCTGACATCGGCGTGATGTTTCTGCTGTTCTCGTTAGGACTCGACTTCTCGTTCAAGAAGATACTGAAGATGGGTGCTTCACCCATTATCTCCACCATCACCATCATTTTCTGCATGATGATGCTCGGCATGTTTGTCGGCCGTCTTTTCGAATGGAGCCAGATGGACTGCATCTTCCTTGGCGGCATGCTGGCCATGTCGTCGACCACCATTATCTATAAAGCGTTCGACGACTTAGGGCTGCGCCAGCAACAATTTGCCGGACTGGTCATGTCGGTACTGATACTGGAAGACATTCTGGCTATCGTGATGATGGTTATGCTGAGTGCTATTGCCAGCGGCTCCAATCCCGACGGTGGCCAGATGATCAGCTCTGTGGTAAAGATAGCCTTCTTCCTGGTATTGTGGTTAGTGGTGGGTATCTTTGCCGTTCCGATATTCCTGCGCCGTGTGCGGTGGCTTATCAACAACGAGGTGTTGCTCATTGTGTCGTTAGGCCTGTGCTGTGCCATGGCTGTCTTCTCTACCAAGGTAGGCTTCTCGTCAGCCTTCGGTGCCTTCATCATGGGCAGCATCCTGGCTGAGACGATTGAGGCCGAGAAGATCATCAAACTGGTAGAGCCTGTGAAGAATCTCTTCGGTGCCGTCTTCTTTGTGTCCGTAGGCATGCTCGTCGACCCTCAGATACTCGTGGCCTATGCCTTACCCATCTTCGTGCTCGTGATGACCATCCTCATCGGCCAGGCTCTCTTCGGCACCTTTGCCTTCATTCTTGGCGGCGAGTCGCTGAAGTCGGCCATGCGCTGCGGCTTCTCCATGGCACAGATTGGTGAATTCTCGTTCATTATTGCCTCGCTCGGCCTGTCACTCGGCGTCATCGGCGATTTCCTCTATCCAGTTGTGGTGGCCGTATCTGTCATTACCACGTTCCTCACGCCTTACATGATACGTTTTGCCACTCCTGCATATACAAGCCTCGAAAAGCGACTGCCCAGAAAGATTATCCTGTCACTCAACCATCTGGCCACCAGTCAGTCAGGCTCTCAGGAGACAAGCCTTTGGAAGCGATTACTGACGCAGATGTGCATGAACACGTTGGTCTATTCCATCCTCAGTGCAGCAGTCATCGCCGTCATGTTTACTTTCGTCCGACCGTTTGCCCATGGGGTGTCTTCCCGCTTAGGACTGCCCGATTTCATTGAGAATATCACTATCGGTATACTGACCGTCCTCTGCATTGCACCGTTCCTCAGGGCCTTCATCATCAAGAAGAACCACAGCGAAGAATGGAAGACACTATGGAAGCAGAGCAATCGTAACCGTCCGCCACTGATTTTCACCATTCTGGTGCGCATCATGATTGCCGTAGCTTTCATCTTCTACATCTGCCACCGACTGAGCCACTTCACCAATGCAGTTGTCATCACCATCTGCATCATCGTAGTGATAGGCATCATCTACTCACGCTGGACCAAACAGCGGAGCATCACGCTTGAGCGACTATTCGTACAGAACCTCCGTTCACGCGAAATCGAGGCTCAGGTACACGGTAAGAAACGTCCGCTGTATGAGGGAAAACTTCTCGACCGCGACATCCACATCGCCGACTTTGAGATTCCTTACAATTCAGGGTGGATGGGTGAAACGTTGAAACAGCTGAATTTAGGACAGAAATACGGCGTGCATATCACCAGCATCCTGCGCGGCGGCTGGCGTCTGAACATTCCCGATGGCGACTACGTCATTTTCCCCGGCGACATACTTCAGGTCATTGGCAGCGACGAGCAGTTCGCAGCCTTCCACGATGCCATTGACAAAAGCCTTGTAGGCGAAGACCCCGACTTAGAGAGCCGGGAGATGAAGTTGCGCCAGATGATTATCAGCAGCGACAGTCCCTTCGTCGGCAAGACGCTGGAAGAGAGCGGCATCCGCAGTCTCTACAGCTGCATGGTGGTAGGACTGGAAGAAGGGAAGGAGAACCTGTCACGCGTAACACCACAGCGCAAGTTCCAAGAGGGCGACATCATCTGGATCGTAGGCGAACAGGAGGCACTCGACGCACTGATCAACTCATAGCAAATTTAAAAAGCCACTTCGGTGGCTTTTTTATTTGCCATGAAAAGAAAACCCTTTATTCTTTTGGCAGTGTCGCTGAAAAACGCTAAATTTGCAGCACAAAACACACTTTATTTTCAGTTTTTCGTTCCAAAGGGCATTAGTTTCCAAAGTTTTTCGTATCTTTGTCCCTTGAACATCGGTGTATAGCCTCGGTGGAGGTGCCGGTGCGACTTTCGTTGGTAAACAATAGCATCAGCTATTATTTCGCGTATAGCCAAAAGCGTAGGAAACTGTTTGGAAATAAAAGAACGCACAGAAATAATATCTGGATAGGTGTCTGGACAGGACATCTTAGTTATCTATTATAGCGATGCATACACACTTCGGTGTGGTGCATACTTGTTAGATAACTGGGGTTTCCTTCCTACGCTACCTCAAAGCTATACGCAATAAGGTGTGCCACACTTTTTGCGTCTTGGCGTGATTGGATAGTATGGTGCCAAAATAAACTTAAAGCATGATATGAACCAATCACAGTATAACCAACTATTTTCGTTCATCTGGAACATAGCGACAGATGTGCTTGTCTATGCCTTTGAGAAAGGCGACTATAAGAAGATCATCCTGCCCATGATGGTGCTCCGTCGTATCGATGTGTTGTTGGAGCCGACCAAGCAGCAACTGTTGACACAAAAAGAATTGCTGGATAGGAACAATATTCAGAACCAGGACCCTATTTTGTATAATGCGACGGGGTATCCGTTCTATAACACGTCGAAATTTACGATGAAGACGCTGAAGAGCGAAACGGACCCATTGCGCTTGAAGATGAACTTCACGGACTATCTGAATGGTTTCAGTAAGGATGTGCAGGACATCATCGACAAGTTTAAGCTTCGTCAGATGGTGGACAATCTGACAGAAGCTGAGCGCTTAGGCAGTATCATCGAGAAGTTTACGGACGACAAGATTAATCTCTCGAACAAGCCCGTTTTAGATGATGAGGGCAACGTGCGACTGCCAGCTCTTGATAACCACACGATGGGAACCATCTTTGAAGAGCTGCTTCGCAGATTCAATGAGGAAAACAACGTGACTGAGGCGGGTGAGCACTTTACCCCTCGCGATTATGTAAAGCTGTTGGCCGACCTTGCCGTATTGCCTATTGCAGATAAGATTACGGACAACACCTATCATATCTACGACGGAGCGTGTGGCACGGGCGGTATTCTTACTATTGCCCAAGACCGTATTCAGGAGATAGCTGAGAAACAAGGGAAGCATGTAAATATCAACATCTTCGGACAAGAGTTAGAGCCTCATACCTTCGCCACTTGTAAGGCAGACCTGATGATTAGTGGCAACATCAAAGCTTTCCAATATCAGTATGGCGCAGAACAGCGAGAGTATATTGCCTACGACAGCACCATTTCTCGTGATGGACATGCTGGCGAGACCTTCGACTTCTGCATCTCCAATCCTCCCTTTGGCACACCTTGGAAAGAGGACCTAAAGAAGCGAGGCTTAGGCGAGAACGAGAAGAAGAAGTTTACCGATAGCCGTTTTACGGTACTCGATAGTGAGGGAAAAGAACTCTCTTTTATTCCTGACATTGGCGATGCGCAGATGATGTTCCTGGCCAACAACCTGTCTCGAATGCGTGAAGACACTCAGTTGGGAACACGTATTGTCGAAGTGCATAATGGTTCTTCACTCTTTACGGGCGATGCAGGCTCTGGTGCCAGCAATCTTCGTCAGTACATTATTGAGAATGATTTGCTGGAGGCCATTATTGCGATGCCTGAAAACGACTTCTATAATACCGGTATTGGCACATATATATGGGTGGTGACCAATCGTAAGGAGGAACGTCGTAAGGGATATGTGCAATTGATAGATGCCACAGAGATTAAGTCACCCTTGCGCAAGAATCTGGGCATGAAGAATTGCGAGACTTCCGAAGCTGATCGTGAGCAGATTATCAAATTGCTCATGGACTTCGAGGAAACGCCACAAAGCAAGATATTCCCCAATAACGAGTTTGGCTATTGGAGTGTGAAGGTTTATCAACCCCAACGTGATGAGCAGGGCAACATCATCCTCAAGAAGGGTGTCCCTGTCATCGATAAGAAGAGCAAAGACACAGAGATTATTCCTTTCCGCTATGAGGGAGGCATCGAAGGCTTCTTCCTGAACGAAATATTGCCTTATTCCCCTGAGGCTATCTTAGACAAGAATAGTATTGAGACTGGCTATGAACTCTCGTTCACCAAGTATTTCTATAAGCCAAAAGAACTGCGTTCGCTCAGCGAAATCAGTAGTGATATTCGTGCTATTGAGGAGCGCACGGATGGATTGTTAAACGAAATCTTAGGAAAGTAGTATGGAGAGGTATAGTTCATATAAAGACACAGGGATCTCTTGGATCCCGTATGTACCTTCTCATTGGGAAGTTGCCCGAATGAAAAGGATTTTTTCGGAAGCAAAAGAGAAAACTATCGATGAAAATGGTGCTTTGTTGAGTCTATCACAATATACAGGTGTTACGCCAAAGGATGACGCAAATAAAGTTGGCATGTTTGAGGCAGAATCCACAATTGGTTATAATGTGGTTCACGTTGGGCAGTTTGTCATGAACATTATGCTTGCATGGAATGGAAGTTATGCTGTTTCTGATTATGAGGGCATAATCTCCCCATCATATTGCATCTTTAATTTCAATGAAAAATGTGCACAAAAATATTTTCATTACTTATTGAGACTTCCGTCATATGCTGGTGCGTTTAAGACAATGTCTAAAGGTATAATTGAAAGTCGATTACGTCTTTATCCAATCTACTTTCTTGCTTTCAAAACCATAATACCTCCTCTTGCTGATCAAGAGAAGATTGTGCGTTACTTGGATAGCAAAACCTCAAAGATAGATGCTTATGTAGCAGATAAGGAGAAAGAGATACAGCTTCTTCAAGAACTCAAACAGAAAACTATTGCCGAAGCCGTCACAAAGGGATTGAATCCTAATGCAAAGATGAGATATAGTGATATCTCATGGATTGGAATGATTCCAGAACATTGGGAAATGAAACAATTACGTTCTTTCCTATCTTTGTTTACAGAAAAAGGACATGGCGATGCTCAGTTGTTATCCGTTACTCGCGAGCAGGGAGTAATCCTACGAGACAAAGACAACAAAGAAGAAAACCACAACTTTGTTCCAGAAGATTTAAGCGGTTATAAATACATCGAAAAAGGAGACTTTGCCATCAATAAGATGAAAGCATGGCAAGGTTCATATGCAGTTTCTGATTATTGTGGTATTGTTAGCCCTGCCTATTTTACTTGTAAGCTGAAAGGAGTCAACAAGGATTTCTTTAGCAGAGCTATTCGGAGTAAGGCATATATACCATTCTTTACGCAATACTCCAAGGGAATTAGAGTTGACCAATGGGATTTAAATCCCAATGCATTAAAAAGTATCCCGTTTTTACTGCCTCCTGTAGATGAGCAACGAGCCATCGTATCCTACATCGAAGAGAAATGCCAGAAGATAGATACCCTTATAACAGAACTACAGGCAGAGATAAACTACCTGAAGGAATACAAACAGCGCCTAATCGCTGATGTCGTGACAGGACAAGTTAACGTGCAAAACGAAATATAAAATAGTGAGCCTATGCCTACAAACTATAGCGAAATGGCCCTTGAGAATACAATTCTTGCTTACCTGAGAGACAAGCAGGGATACGAAGAGGGAACAACCAATGACTATGTGAAGGATTACGCTCTGGATACGGAGCGGATAAAGCGTTTCCTGCTTTCTACGCAAAGACAGAAAGTGGAGAATACGGCATGCTTCAGTAATGCAATATCGGAGCGCAGATTTTTCACAGAGTTGGCTAAGCAGTTAGCTAATCGTGGCGTGACAGATGTGATGCGAAAGGGATTCCGCTTTATATCGGAACTATTCGACATGTACTATCCATTGCCCTCAGAACTGAATCCTACGGCTCAGGAGCTATATAAGAAAAATATCTTCTGCGTGACGAAGGAGTTGGCATATAGCAAGGAGAATGACAATCGCATAGACCTGATGGTGTCGCTAAATGGTCTGCCTCTGATAACGATGGAACTGAAGAACCATTATACAGGGCAGACGGTGGAGAATGCCGTGAAGCAATACCAGACAGACCGAGACCCAAAGGATCCCTTGCTTGCTCCAAAGCGTTGTGCCGTACACTTTGCGGTGGATGATGATGACATCAAGATGTGTACTTGGCTATGCGGTAAAGGGTCGTGGTTCCTGCCATTTAATAAAGGCGTAAATGGCGGAGCGGGTAATCCTGTCAATCTGAATGGTGTGAAGACGGCTTACCTATGGGAAGAAATACTGCAAAAAGAATCGCTGAGTGATATCATCGAGAACTATGCTCAGGTAGTAAAGCGCCTTGACCCAAAGACGAACACAGAAAAACAAAGTGTGGTGTGGCCTCGCTATCATCAGCTGGATTGTGTTCGTAAATTGTTGGCAGAGACAAAGGCTAAGGGTGTAGGGCAGCGTTTCCTGATTCAGCATTCGGCAGGTTCAGGAAAGTCAAATTCCATCACGTGGCTGGCCTATCAGTTGGTGGGACTATTGGATGGAACACAAGCGTTGCTGGATAGTGTCATCGTGGTGACAGACCGCGTCAACCTGGATACTCAGATTAAGAACAATATTGTTGCCTTCAAACGCCTGCAGAACTTGGTGGCTTGGGCAGATAGTGCCCAGTCGTTGAGAGAGCATTTGGAAAGTGGCAAGAAGATTATCATCACCATTGTGCATAAGTTCCCATTTATCTTGGAGGCTATAGGAACGGAGCTGAAGCATAAACGATTTGGAATTATTATCGATGAGGCTCATTCGAGTCAGAATGGTTCGCTGAGTGCGAAGATGAATATTGCGTTGAGTGGTAATGCGGGTGACGATGAAGAAGATTTGGAAGATCGTCTGACGAAAATCATCGAGGGACGAGAGATGGTGAAGAATGCCAACTACTATGCATTCACAGCCACGCCCAAGAACAAGACGCTACAGATGTTTGGCACAGCCTATCCAAAACCTGATGGTGAGATAGAGCATCGTCCGTTCCATGAATACACCATGAAGCAAGCTATTGAAGAGGGCTTCATCATGGATGTATTAGCTCACTATACCACATATAACAGCTTCTACAAAATTATCAAGTCTGTGGAAGATGACCCTGAGTTTGACAAGAAGCAGGCGTCTAAAAAACTGCGTGCTTTTGTGGAATCTCAACCAGAGACGATACAGCAGAAGGCCAGCATCATTGTGGAGCATTTCCACACGCAGGTAATAGATAAAGGTAAGGTTGGTGGTCAGGCAAGGGCTATGGTAGTGACAAGCAGCATCTTGCGAGCCATAGAATTCTATTACGAGATCAAGCGTTTGTTGGAAGAGCGCAAGAGTCCATATAAGGCCATCGTTGCTTTCTCTGGAGCAAAAGAATACGGAGGCAAGAGCGTTACAGAGGCTGACATCAATGGATTCCCCTCAAAGGATATAGAGGAGAATATGGAGCATGACCCTTATCGCATATTAGTGGTGGCAGATAAGTTCCAGACTGGCTACGACCAGCCGTTGTTGCATACGATGTATGTCGATAAGGTGCTGACGGATGTGAAAGCCGTCCAGACACTTTCCCGTCTGAATCGTTGTCATCCCAAGAAACGAGATACCTTTGTGCTGGATTTCTGTAACGATGCTGATAGCATTCAACAGAGTTTCCAACGTTTCTATAAGACAACCATTCTTTCTAAGGAAACTGATCCCAACAAACTGAACGACCTGATAGCAGAGGTTGAGGATGCTAATATCTATACGGAAGAAGAGGTCAAGGAGTTGAATGAGAAGTATTGGTCTGGAGCGTCAAGAGAGACGATTGACCCCATTATCAATTTGGCTGTTGAGAGGTTCAGGAAACTGGACGATAATGCGAAGATACGCTGTAAGAGTAGCATGAAGAGCTTCTGCCGCACCTATCCATTCATAGCAGCTGTAATGCCATTCAAGAGTATTGAGTGGGAGATGCTGAACACCTACTATTCTCTGTTGGTTACAAAGCTGCCAAAGCTGAAGAATGAAGACTTCACAGAGGGATTGATAGAGGCTATTGACTTTGACCAATATCGCATTATCAAGAATGAAGAACAGAAAATAGAACTAGAGAATAGGAACTCTGAAATAGACCCGATTCCCGTAGGTGGCCCCAAAGCACCACAACAGCCAGATATGGCTAAGCTCAGCGATATCTTGGACGAGTTTAACAGCATTAACTGGCAGAATATTGAATTGGCAAAGAAACAACTCGATGAATTGCCTGAACGGTTGGCTACTGATGTAACCTTTATTAATGCAGCCAAAAACAGCAATAAGGAAACTGCCATGCAGCAATGTGCAAGTTCGCTGATGATGATTGTAGCACAGATGCTGAGCGAGAATACGGAGTTCTGCAGGAACTATCTGGACAACCCAGATTTCATGAACTTCATCAATCAGCGGGTGTTTGAGACCGTTTATAAAGGTCTAACTTCCAAACTTCATCATGTAGAAGATGATAGAGAGGTTCGCAACCTGATATTTGATTTGTTACACATGAATCGTGAAATAAGCGATTTGAGTATCCAGGAAAAAGTTATCAAGAGGTTTGGCGAGAAATATGGAGGCATGACGCTCAACGACTGGCGTCATATTATTGAAGAATATACGCCTATGATTCGTGCAAACGTGAAGGATTTCGCTTCAGAAAAAACAGCTAAAACAATCCAAATGAGTTATCCGATGGCAGCAGAGGATGATTTATAGTTAAGAGTCTCGAACCCCTGTCAAATTCCTGCCGAACAAATGTAAGTGAAATCAGCCAAAATTCTGCGGAGGCGCTACAGATTTCTGCGGAGCCTCCGCAGTTTTCTGGGGAGCCTCCGCAGTTTTCTGGGGAGCCTCCGCAGAATCACAGGGAGGCTCCGCAGAATTATAGGGAGGCGCTACAGAAAAATAGCTTCAAAATTTGGGAATTCGGATTATTCTTCATATCTTTGCATCGCAAACGAAAAAACCGTAATGAATGGAGATCACTCTGAACGAATATCACAAGAAGGTGAATGCCGAGAAGCAGGCAAGTATGGCCTATTGGATGAAGCATCCGCTGTCGCGCAGCGAGTCCTTGAGGAGATTGAAGCTCTTGCGGGAACAACGGCTTGCAAGTCAGTCCAACTGGTAAGGCTCAAGAAGTGGGCGCAGGAAAACGAATACTGGTTTGACGACCGCAACGAGTTTGGTGATTTCTTTGACCGCGGGTCAGAGAATGAAGTTTACCTATCAACTAATGGTAAGGAAATCATCAAACTCAATGATTTTCGCTATTCAGATGATAATCTAACGTCATTTTTCGAGCGTATCAAGGCACATAACCAGTATTTCCCTGATTGTATCTACCGCATGATAGGCCTTGGCGAGAACTCAGACGGCAAGGTCTGTGCTGTGTTAGTACAAAGGTTTGTTCATTCTGTTCGTATTGCTACTAAGGAGGAAGTACACGATGAATTCATACGTTTAGGCTTTTATCCAGAGGACAATGGTGAATATTATACCAATGGCCAGCACGACATCTTTGATGCTGTTGAAGGTAATGTGTTGATGGGTGACGACGGACATATTTACTTCATTGACACTATCATATACCCATCAGACACGGGCGGCTACGAGACCTATTGCAGTCTGTCGCCAAGACATTCAAACTCTAGATAGAAATGCCGAAAGCTTAACGGTGTTGCTGTAGCCCGAAAGCTTAATACCACTGCACGGTGTTGCTGTAGCCTGAGCGCTTGTCGTACTTCAAGGCGTCGGTGAGTGTCGACGCGTTGCAACGGAAGGAGAAATTATAGCTGGCGTATGGTGCCAACACGATTGAGCACGTCATATTGAAGCAGTGCAGGTCGCGGCTTAGCGAGGCCGTGGTCATTGAGATTTTCTTGTTCTCGAAGTCGTAACCGCTGGAGAACGAGATATTCCATCCTTCACTGAGTCGCAGGTTGCCGCTGATGTTCAGGTTCTGCGTGAACTTATAAGGATAGCGCATGGTGTTGTAGTTGAATTTCTTCTTGTCGTTATCCTCACGCATGGTGATACCATAGCCGATACTGATGGACCAGGGCAGACTGAACGTCATGTAGCCATCCTCGTCCGTATCGGCCTTGCCAGCATTCTCTTTCTTTGCGCTGTGCTTGGCTTTCTCCATTTCCGGGTCTACATTCGACTCTATGTCGTAGTCATCTTCGTCCTCGTCATACTCATTCTCCTTTTTCTTGTCGTCTTTCTTTTTCGAGACTTTCTCTCCCCTTAGCCATTTGAAGAGGTTGGCCACCTTACTGTTGTCAAGCGTATAGGACAGATTCTGCGACATGCCTTGGAAGCGGCCTATCTTTCCCTGCTGCCAGTATGTGGTGTGCTCACTGAGACGGGGCGTGGCACCAACGGAGTCTGCCTCATAGACATAGCTGGCAAAGGTGGCGCTCAGGTTCAATGTATAGCTCTTGGTAAGCTTCAGTCGCAAGCGTGTGCTCAAGTCACTCCATGGACGGATGTCAGCCGCCATGTTGTATGACATGCTGGCACCCAGCTCGTCGATGAGGCTTATTTTCTTCGAGCCAATGGAGTCATCGTCTGTCCGCAGTTTCATTTCCACATTGTTGGAGATGTCGAGCGACAGGCTACCGGTCATTCCCTTTCCAGGGGGCGTTGCGATGCCTATTTGATAAGGCGAATACTCCACGAGCGTGACATTGCCTTGGGCATCGGTCTTCTGGTAGGTGTCATAATAACCATAGCGCGATGCGCCGAAGTTTGGCGCATAGCTAAAGCTGAGCGACGGCGTGAAGACGTGGCGGATGGCCTCAATCTTATCGCCGAAGAGTTTTCTCGACGGTATGTAGAATCCATAGAGCTTGGTTGATGCCGAGAGGCTGAGGTTCCATTTATAGATATTATAGAATCCGCCAATCGTATCAACTTTTTCCACCTGCGAATCTTCGTCCCAGTATTTATGCACCTTGTTGAACGATGTGATGTCGTTGAAATTGAACGACGGCGTGAGGTTGAGAACATCGAACAGCGTAAAGCTGGCACTAACGGGGATGGAGTGAGTGATGCCGTTTCTCCAGTCGCGGCGGAAGTTGGAGTGCATCAGCTTATCCTCCTTCGTGGATATGGAGTTTGAGAACTGTCCCGTGTAGCTCATTGATATTTTCTCATACCACCGTTCCTTGCCCGCCATCTTCTTACGCTTGAAAGGATAGAAACGCGAGATGGATACATTCAGATCGGGCAGCGTCAGGGCTATCGTTGAGTCGCGCATGTTCTGATTCAGGTTCATGGTCGAGGTCAACGACATGCCGATGCTGGAGAAATTGGTGCTGTAGGACACTGACGATGTGCGCGTAGACTGCGTCATCGTCTGAGGATTGTACATCGATGTCAGGTTATTCGTCTCATAGCTGGAAGTGGCAAAGTTGACACTGGCCGACAGGTTGCTGTAGGGATTGGCCTTCGAATCCTGCCTGTGGCTCCACTGCACCTTAAAACTGGTTTCCTTTCTATAGTCATCCATATTCTTCTCGCCAGTGACTGAGTTCTGGTAACTGGCATAGAACGATCCACTATACTTATAGCGCTTACGATAGTTGGAAGCAGCAGAAAGTCCCCACGATCCCTTGGTGTAGATTTCGCCTATCATCTTCAAGTCCATCTTGTCGCTGATGGCGAAATAATAGCCGCCGTCGCGCAAGTAGAAGCCACGGCTGGTTTCATCGCCGTATGTCGGCATGATGAATCCGCTGCTGTAGCTCTTGGTAAAGGGGAAGAAGCCATAGGGAATGGCCAATGGCAGCGGCACGTCGCATACCACCAGATAGGCAGGTCCGAACACCACGTCCTTGCCCGGGCGCACCTTGGCACGCGACAAGGCGAGATAGAAATCGGGATGAGGCTCGTCGCAGGTTGTGTAACGGCCGTGCTGCAAGAACAATTCGCCATTGCCGCCACGCTTCGACAGTTCGCTGGTCAGGAATCCGTCGTCCTGCTGTGTGTACACCTGCGTTATCAGACCCTTCTTCGTCTTGAAGTTGAAAGCCATGGTGTCGCTCTCGTATTCATCGCTACCCATCTTAAATACGGGTGTTCCTATCAGGCTGCCATCAAGTGAGTCTCTTTTGCCAGTGGCATGCACCAGACTGCTGTCGAGAACCATATAGATTTTCTCACTCTTCAAGTCCATATTGGTGTACTCCACATGGGAATCACCATAAAGGTGAGCCGTGCCCGTCCCAGCCTCGTATGTCAGCGAGTCTTTGGCAGAATACTTCACCGGCGCATCGATACCGTTCTTGCGTTGGCGGTTCAAGCTGTCGAGCCGCAGCGAGTCGTCTATTACCTTATTATATCTATAGATGGCCAATTCCAGCGAGTCCATCGTCGTGGTGTCGCGTTTCACCTTCGCTGCCGCATCGCCGACGGCACGGCCGGCAATCATTGAATCCAACTTTTGTTCAAGCCCCTTCCGACGCTTGAGAGAATCAGCCTCAGAAACGGCGCGAGCCAAAACGGTTGAATCTGTCACCACCTGTCTCACAGAATCAGCCACAATAGCAGCCAGAGGTGCAGCATCCTGCAATGCCTCTTGCACGGCATCGGGCAACATTTCTTGCACGGTGTCGGGCAATGCATCCTTCACGGCTTCATAAACAGAATCAAGTGGAACGGCATCGTCTTTAGGCAAACCTGCAACGGCCTTTGTCACCTCCCGGTTTTGATCACGGCGGAGTGACAAAGGCGTACATGCCCACATGAAAATGAAGGCTACGAACATCAATATGATGACCGTATGCTGTTTCACGGGTGCAAAGGTACAACAAAGAATTGAAGAATTAAAGAATGTAAGAATTAAAGTTGTGAAGCCTTGTATTTTTTAACTTTTCATTCCTTCATTTTTCAATTCTTCAACGTTATTCGAACATTTTTGACCATCCTAAGAATTTCACCACGCCTTCATGACCGAATTTTTCAAGGCTCTGGGCTGCCTCGACAACGGTAAGCACGCGGTCAGGACGAGACTTGGAGTAGAACTTGTCGGCATAGCAGACGACCTGCTCCTCTAATTGTTCGGGCTCGTAACCTGGAAGTCCCGTTCCCGTGTGACGCTCGGCAACGCGAGCGTGGCGGTCCCAACCTTCGCGGCGCAGGACTTCACCGCCGATAAGACCGTGACGCAGGTAAGGCTCCGTGCCGTGACAATGAATGGACGGGGCATCACACCAACGGATGCCGATGTCGTGCAGCATGGCGGCCTCTTCCACGAACTCTCTGTCAATTCGTAGTTCAGGATGGCGGTTACAGATGAGTATACAACGGTCGGCGACCTGCCGCGAGTGCTTCAAGAGCAGCCGCCGCAGGTCGTCGTTCTCCGGGTAATACCTTTCGATAATCGATAGGTAGTTCATTGATTAATCTTCCTCCTTCAACTCAGCTTCATGCTGCTTGATAAGTTCCTGCTGGATGTCGTTCGGAACGAGTTCGTAGCTGCTGAACTTCGTGGTGAACGAAGCACGTCCACCTGTGAGCGAACTGAGTGCGATGGAGTAGCTGGCCAGTTCCTTGAGAGGAATCTTTGCCGAGAGCTTCTGATAGCCTGCCTCGCTGTCCATACCCATGATGATGGCGCGGCGTCCCTGCAGGTCGCTCATCACGTCACCCATGTAGTCGCCGGGCACCAGCACCTCAAGGTCGTAGATAGGCTCAAGCACCTTAGGACCGGCCTCCTTGAAGGCAGCGCTGAAGGCGTTACGTGCGGCGAGCATAAACGACAATTCGTTGGAGTCCACCGGGTGCATCTTACCGTCGTAGACGATAACGCGGACGTCGCGGGCATACGAACCGGTGAGCGGTCCCTGCTCCATACGCTCCATCACACCCTTCAGGATGGCGGGCATGAAGCGCATATCGATGGCACCACCGACGACGCTGTTGATGAATACGAGCTTGCCGCCCCACTCCAGATCCTTCTCTTCCTTCGACTTGATGTTCATCTTGAACTCTTGGCCGTTGATGGTGAACGAAGTCGGATCAGGCATGCCGTCGGTGTACGGCTCCAGGATGAGGTGAACCTCACCGAACTGTCCTGCACCACCCGACTGCTTCTTGTGACGGTAGTCGGCGCGAGCCATCTTAGTAATGGTCTCACGATATGGAATCTTCGGCTCCTGATATTCAATCTGAATCTTCTCGTTGTTCTCCATACGCCACTTCAGCGTGCGCAGGTGGAACTCACCCTGACCGTGAACGATGATCTGGCGCAGTTCCTTCGACTGCTCCACCACCCATGTCGGATCTTCCTGACGCATCTTCTGCAGAGCGGCCATCATCTTCTCAGTCTCACTCTCGTTGACGGCCTTGATGGCACGCGAGAACTTAGAGTTAGGATATTTGATGAAGTCGAACTTATTATCAGTGTCCTTACCATTCAGGGTGTTACCAGTCTTCACGTCCTTCAGCTTCACGGTGCAGCCGATGTCGCCGGCACGCAATTCGTCGACCTGGATGCGGTTGGCACCGGCGCAGGCATAGAGCGTACCCATGCGCTCCTTCGAGCCGCGGTCGGCGTTTGTCAGGTCGTCACCACTCTTGATGACACCGCTCATCACCTTGAAATAGCTGACCTCACCGATATGAGGCTCCACGCCGGTCTTGAAGAAATAGAGCGAGGTGGGAGCAGATGCGTCGGCGGGAACGTCCTTGCCGGCAGTATTCTTGACAACAGGCATCTCGCTGACGAAAGGCACTACGTTGCCGAGGAACTCCATGAGACGGCGAACGCCCATGTCGCGGCCTGCGCAGACGCAGAAGACGGGGAAGATGCTGCGTGTGACGAGGCCCTTACGGATACCCTCGCGCATCTCGTCCTCAGAGAGGTCTTCCGTCTCGAAGAACTTCTCCATCAGCGTGTCGTCGCCAGCAGCGGCAGCCTCCACGAGGGCGGCTTTCATTTCCTTGGCCTTGTCGAGCTGGTCGGCGGGAATGTCCTCGATGATGGGGGCACCACCCTCGGGTTTCCACGAGTATTTCTTCATCAGCAGCACGTCGATGACGCTGTTGAAGCCGGCACCCGTGGCAATAGGATACTGTACGGGCACGCAGTTCGGGCCGTACACTTCCTTCAACTGGTTCAGAATCTGGTCGAAGTCGCAGTTGTCGCGGTCGAGCTGGTTCACCAGGAAGATGACGGGCTTCTTCAGCTTATCGGTGTTGCGGAAGGCGTTCATCGTACCCACCTCAGGACCGTACTGTCCGTTGACGAGGATGACGGCCTGGTCGGTGACGTTCAGAGCAGTGATGGCACCACCAACGAAGTCGTCCGAGCCCGGGCAGTCGATGATGTTCAGCTTCTTGTTGTTCCACTCCACATGGAAGACGGTAGAGAAGACTGAATAGCCGTACTCCTGCTCCACGGGGAAGTAGTCGCTCATGGTGTTCTTACCCTCTACGGTGCCGCGGCGCTTGATGATGCCAGCTTCGTAGACCATACTTTCGGCAAGAGTAGTCTTGCCGCTACCCGCACTGCCAAGCAGTGCAATGTTTTTAATCTCGTTAGTTTGATAAACTTTCATAATAAATATGTTTTAGGATTGTTAGTTTCAAAAAACGAGGCTAAAGGTAGACATTTTCGAGGAAAAAACCAAGGAAATGTTTCAAATATTAAACAAAATTAGTATTTTTGAACAAGCTTAGCGTTTCTCATGCTGGAAATTGCTCAAATTATTTGGTATTTTGCTCGCATAATCGTAACTTTGCGTCCGAAATGGCAGGAATATACATACATATCCCGTTTTGCAGCTCCCGATGCATCTATTGCGGCTTCTATTCCACGACAGCCCTTGAACAGCGTCAGCGATATGTCGATGCGGTGGTTAAGGAGTTAGAGGAAAGAAAAAGCCAGGGTGAGTCAGAGGACGAATGTATTGGCACCGTCTACTTAGGAGGCGGTACGCCCAGCCAGTTGACGCCATCCCAACTGCAACAGCTGTTTGATGCCATTCATCATACATATAAGGTGGAAACAGACGCAGAGATTACCATGGAATGCAACCCCGATGACATCACCGTGGAGTATGCCGCAGCCCTGTCGCAGTTGCCCGTCAACCGCGTCAGCATGGGAGCGCAGACATTCAGCGACGAACGGTTGCGTTTTCTGAGAAGGCGGCACACGTCGAGCCAGGTGACTCAGGCCGTGGATACGCTCAGAACGGCTGGCATCGGGAACGTCAGTGTCGACCTGATGTACGGTTTCCCCGGCGAGACGCTCAATGACTGGACAGACGACATTGAGGCGGCCCTTGCACTTGACGCAGAACACCTCTCGGCCTATTGTCTGACGATAGAAGAAGGCACGCCGCTCTACCAGATGTTTGCTTCTGATACAGCCCCAATATGCGAGGAAGAGCTGGAGCGTCAGATGTATGAAGCGCTGATTGACAAGCTGACCGCTGCCGGCTATGAGCACTACGAGATTTCCAACTTCGCGAAGCCCGGCTACCGTTCCCGCCACAACAGCAGCTATTGGAACGGCACGCCCTACCTCGGTATAGGTGCCGCCGCCCATTCCTACAACCTGAAGAGCCGCCGATGGAACGTTGCCGATATCATCAAGTACATGGAAGGCATTGAGCAGGGACACCCCCGCTTCGAAGAAGAAAAGATCGACAACGACACCCGCTACAACGACACCGTCACCGTAGCCCTTCGCACCTGTGAAGGCATCGACCTGAAGGCGCTCTCGCCAAAGCACAGGGACTACTGCCTGAGGAACGCCCGGCGATTCCTGGACGACCACCTGCTCGAACATGCCGGCGATTACCTGCGCCTGACCCGCCGCGGGCTGTTCGTCAGCGACATGGTGATGAGCGAACTGATATGGATATAAACATTTTTTTCTAACCATTTAAATAAAAAACTATTATGAAGAAAAAGCTACTTTTCATGGCTATGGCACTGTTCTCGCTGACATGTGTCTACGCTCAAGAAGAAGAAGAAGGCGGCGAGGAAACACCGCAGACCGTCTTCACGAAGTCGTTGCTCTCTGTCATTGAGGACGCGAAGTTCATTGTGGCCGACAGCCACTACACCACGGGACAAACCGAATTGCAGACGGCCATCACCGCCGCCGAGGGCGCCGTGACCACTCTGGCCGACAACGAGGCCGTTCGTTCCACCATCATCACCCTGCAGGCCGCCATCGACCAGTTCGTCTATGCCAACGGACATGTCGACGCCACAGAGAAAGTGCAGAACGCCAGCTTCAACATCGACGGCAACAACTCCACCTCCATCACGGGCTGGACGACGAAGAACATGAAGCAGAACCGCCGCAGCGTGAGCTACGCCACCACCCGCACCAGCGAAGACCCCGACATGGGCTACGCCATCACCGACTTCGTCGAGCAGTGGGCCAACACCTCTAACGGCAACATCAACGGCACTGGCGACATCTCGCAGGTGGTCAAGGGACTGCCCGCAGGCCACTATCGTCTGACGGCCGACATCCTCGCCATCAACCAGCGCACAGAGGGTGTCACCGAGGATGCTATCGGCTTCCAGCTCTACGCTGGCGACGTGGTTCGCGAGATTGGCCTCACCGACCAGGGCAGCGGTACGGCTGCCGTGGCCTTCAGCGTCGACTTCGACGTCAAGGAGGGCGAAGAACCCACCATCGGTCTGCGCTTCGATCACATCAATTTCAACTGGCTCGGCTGGGACAATGTGACGCTCTACTTCATTGGCGATCCTGACATCTACAACAGTATCGTCGATGCCGAGAAGCTCATTGCCGCCAAGGAGGCACTGGCCGCCACACTGACCGCCGCCAACGAAGCACTGGCCAGCGAGGATGCCCCCTTCTACCGTGCCGAACTGAAATCGGCCGTCGATGCAGCCGTCGCACTGACTGAGGCTGCCACACTGGACGAAGTGACCGAGGCCAAGGCCGCCGTTGACGAAGCCCTGAAAGCCTTCAACGACTATAACAAACACTACACCAGTCTGAAGAGCGCCATCGAGAAAGCCGAGGCACTGATTGCCGCAGGCGAGATGACTGAGGGCGTCGACAAGTTCCAGGAAGCCATCAAGGCCGCCAAGGCCCAGCTGGCCAGTGCCGCTGCCGACTATGCTGCCGACGCTGAGGGCGGTGCTGCCCTGACAGACGCTGCCGCCGACGACCTGAAGAAGGCCGAGAGCAACTTCCGCGTGCTGAACGCCAGCTATGCCAACCCCGCCAACGTCATCACCAACGGCAACATGAGCTCCACCGCCGGCTGGGACATTCTGGCCGAGGGTGCCAACCCCGACCTGCACATCAACACGTCGGGCACTGTCACCAACTTCTCGACACCGTTCATGGAGTGCTGGGTCAACAACACGAACTACGGCAAGCAGAACTATGCCCGCCAGACCGTCAACGCACTGCCCGACGGACTGGAGCTGCCCAGCGGATACTACGTGCTGAAAGCTGCCGCACTCGCCACTCGTCAGGATCAGGCCGACCTCAAGGTCAGCGGCGTCACACTGAAGTTCCAGGATAAGGAAGTGGCCGTACAGACCGCTAACGGCGTTGCCAACATCTACACTATTGAATTCGACAAGAAGGAAGCCGGCGGCGAACTGTCCTTCGGACTCTACATCGACGAGGCCACCGATGCCAACTGGATTGCCTGGGACGAGGTAGAGCTGCAGTTCGTCGGCGACAAAGCCAAGTACCTTGCCGACTACACCAAGGCTGTCCTCGGTGAGAGCCTCGACAAGCTGAAGGCTGCACTCGACGAAACGAATAAAGCTCTGGAGGACATCGACCTGACAAGCATCGAATTCGAGAATACCGACCTCTACGACTACATGGACGGAGCACAGTTCTATCTGGAGAATCCTACCGACCCCGAAGTGACCAAGGAAGGCATCGAGCTGCAGATCACCCTGCTGAAGGACGCCCTCGACCGTTTCTTCACCAGCGGTGTCTCACCCAAGGAGGGCAAGTACCTTAACTACACCTCCCTCATCCGTAACGCCGACTTCGACGTCGCCCCCGGCAACGAGTGGACCGTTGAGACCGAGAACGGCGTACTGCCCGGCGGCACCGACTGCGTCAACTGGTGGTTCGGCAGCAGCGGCCCCGCAGAGACCACGCAGGAATTCAGCCAGACCGTCAGCGGACTGCCCGCAGGTAACTACCTGCTCGACGTCAACGCCGCCATCCGTGTGGACATGACCTACGCCACCACCAACTACACGGCCGAGAACCTGCCCAACTACGTCACGCTGTGCCAGGTCTATGCCAACGACAACCGTGCCGACGTACACCCCTTCTTCTACGAGGACGAGGCCAAGGGACTGACCCTTGAGAATATGATGGAAATGACCAACGACTGGGACTACCGTCACGGCAACGGCACCCTCATAGACTATATGCTGAAGCAGACCGACTACTTCCACACCTACATACCGTTCAAGCTGGAAACCGAGGGCGACGTCAAGGTAGGCTTCCGCGTGGAGCTGCCAAGCAAGAACGGCCAAATGCCGTTCATCGACTACTTCCACCTCTACTACTACGGCAAGCAGGAAGCTCAGATTCCCGATACCGGCATTGCTGACATCGCCAAGGTGAGCCGTACCGCAGCCGCTGGTATCTATAACATGAAAGGTCAGCTCGTCGGCCGCGGCTCCGCGTCCAACCTGCCCAAGGGCCTCTACATCGTCGGCGGCAAGAAAATTGTCGTGAAGTAAACGGACATCGTGCCACTATACAAAGGAGGGGAGCGCCGCCGCAGCGCTCCCCTCCTTTTTGCTGGTCATCTGACGTGTACTGAATAACCTGTACGTTTTCGTCTTTGTCACTCTTTCACCATTACCTTGCGGCCAGCCCGGATATAGATGCCGGGAGCCAGCGGGCGGCTGTCGTTGTCACGGTTGCGCACCAGACGTCCACGCAGATCATAGATGCGGGCAGGGTCGCGGTCGGCAAGTGCAGCGGCAAGTCCTGAGACAACACTCTTCACCACGAGCACTCCCTCGCTGATGCGGCTGGTGTCCCACGTGACACCGCCCTGCATGTCGAATGTCGGTGTGCCGGCGAACTTGGTGGTCTCAGGCCAGAGGCGTATCTCGTCGCCCTCTTGCAGGGTATGGTCGTCAGCGACTTCAATGCGGAGGGTGCCGTTGATGGTGAGGGTGCTGATGCCGTTGAGACTGGTGTTAAGGGTTGCGCCGGCAGCTCGTATGACGAGGGTGCCGGTGGGGCTGACAGTGACTTTGCGGTTATCGAAGTAGAGGGTGCCGGTGACGGCTGTGGGCGTGGCGCCGGGCTGCAGGGTGCCGCCGACGGTGACGGTGGCATTGACGAGTGGCGTCTTGGCAGCGGTGACACCTGACAGGACGGCACCTGGGCTGACGGTGAGCGTGCCGGTGCCGAGCTGTGCGCCGGAGCGCAGGCAGAGTTCACCCTCCTTGACGGTGGTGGCGCCGCTGTGGTTGCTCTTGCCGCCGACGGTCATCTTGCAGGTGCCGATCTTGTTGAAGATGCACTTGTTGGCACCGCCGCCATCGGTGAAGGTGCCTTCGAAGATGAAGTCGCCGAGGTCGCTGTTGCCGATGTTCCAGGTGTTGTTACCGCTGACGGCGGACTGGCTCTTGAAGTCGGCTACAGGGTGAGCAAGCGAACCCTTGCCCGTCAGCTTGCCGATGGTGAAGGCCTTGCAGACGTTGGTGGCGGTGCAGCCTTCGGCGAGGCTGAGGGTACCTTTGGGCATGCCCTTAGACATGTCGAGAGGCAGCCAGATGTCTTTGTTGGTGTGCTTGACAATGCCCTCGAACTCAGACCAGTCGCCGGTGATGCGCACGCGGCTGACGGTGTTGCGCGGTATGATGGTCAGCGTGCCCTGCCCCGTCAGGCGGTTGTTGTAGGCGGTGTAGTAGGTGTAGCTGAGCTGCCAGGTGGCCGACTTGCCCTGGGGCACGTAGATGGCGTGACCCGTGGCCTGGGCATCGTCATAGAGGGTGCCGCCCTGTAGTTCGACGGTAGCAGCGGGATTGCCTTTCTGGGCTGCGATGGATCCGGCGGCAAGCACGAGACGCTGCAGCGAGCTCTCATTGGTGAAGAGGCAGCCGGTACCCTTCTTGGTGAGCACGGTGCCCGAGAGGGCTGCCGACATGCGGAAGTCTGCGCCGGCATTGATGACACCGCCTTCGTCGCCTACCATCTGCATAGGCGACCCCATTTCGACAGCAGCGGTGGTCTGAAGGGTGGCGCCCTTCTCAATGGTGAAAAGGCTGGCTTTCTTGGTGAGACCGCCGAGGTTGCCGGTAGCAGAGTACTGGTTGGAGAGGAGGCTGACCTTGGTGATGCCGCCCTTCAGGTGGGTGCCGCCGGTGTAGGAGTTCTTGTTGCCAATGGTGACGGTGCCGGTGCCCTCGTGTGTGAAGGAGGCATCGCCGCACCAGCTGCCGGTGCCGCTGAAGGAGAACGAATTGGTGCCCTGCACGGTGACGGCACCGGGATAGAGGTCATCCTTCAGGACAATGTTCTTCGAGGAGGCCTCGTTGTTGAACGTCACGTCGTCGCCAGCCACGAAGACGGTGGGCTCGCCGTCAATCGTGAAGTTGTCGGTCTCGCCGTTGTCCCATGCATTGCCTGCCATGCCGCCCCACGTGACGGCATCAGGGCTGCGCAGTCCAACGACTTCAAGAATGAGGTTGCCATCCTCTATATAAAGATTCTTCTTTGTGGTCGACATGCCCTCGACAATCAGGTCGTCGACGCTGCCCTCGATCTCTCCTACTTCGGCAATGACGTACTTGCCGGGAGCCACGGCCGATGTGCCGTCGGCGGGATGGCCGACGACCTCGATGACAGGCGCAAGATACCGGGGACCGCCCTTCGTCCAGGCGGCGCCGGTCTTGCGCTCAATGGTGAGTTTCTTTGTTTTCAGACAGTCGGAAGAGAGGTCACCGCCAAAAAGGTCGAAAACCAGACGGGAGCCGAAGCCCAGGTTCACCTCACCGGCCGTGACGACGCCCTTAGCATCGGCACCGCCGGGACGGATGACGGCTCCGTATTCGGCAGTGATGCCCTTGAACTCACCGTTGGTATTGAGCTGTGTAAAGCGGTTGAGCCACAGGGGAGACTGCTTCATCTGGCCGTCAAAGTTGAGTGTGCCGCCCCAGACGTCGGTGGCGCCCGTGTGGGTGAAGTCGGCATCGGGAAGGGTAAGCACGCCGTCGCCCTGCTTCACAAGACGGGCCGCGCCGCCGATACCGCTGCCGCTGACTTTACACTCATAGGTGGTATAGTTGATTTTTGTGTTTTGCGTCGTACACTCGCTGGGCGCAGTGCCTTGTACCCATGTCGGCACGTTGAAGGTGAGCACCGAGGGTTGTGCGCCGGCCTCAATGCTGACGGTACTGTTGGCGGTCTCGCAGACGATGACATGCTGCCCATTCAAGGCACTGCCGATGGTACCGCCACCAGCCACCTCCGTGCGTCCGGTCATGGTGAGGGGCGGCGGGGCCATGGTGATGCCCTCAAGCTCGCCAAGGAAGTAGCTGACGTGGGGCGGCTGGTTGTAGCCGCACATCTGCCACACCATGGCATTGCGATACTGATGGTCGTGCCACAGGGTGTAGTTGCGCCACTTCGTTTCCTTCGGCGTAGAGTATATGCGGATGTTGCCGGCGGCGGTGCGCATGATGATTTCCTCGCGCCAGTCGCCGAGAATGTCGCCCTGGTAGCAGGGTGTACCCTTGGTGTCGTTGTTGGTCATCGAACCGGTACAGGTGTAAATAGGCGTCCACGAGCCGTACTTGGCTATGCAACCCTCGGTGTTCTTGCCGTTCAGGTAATTGAAGGTCTCTTCACAGAGATCGCCGTCCCAGTAGATGCGGAAGTTGGTGTTGACGCCCGTGGCATCGAGACCGCTGACGGCCTCACCCGTCACGGTGCTGATGGCTCCCTCGCGGGCAGAGCAGCCCAGGCCGCCGGGGAAGCTGTTGGTGAAGTTGCCGGCCATGCTGCGGCCGTCGTCGCGGCCAGCCACAAAGCGATGATAGATTTTCGACGTGGTGGCGTCGCGGTAGTTGTTGCCAGGGTTATCCTCTAAGCAGGCGTAAATCTCCAAGCCATGCACGTAGGGATTCAGGTCGCCTACGTGCTCGGCATCGCCGTGACCAAGACCAGTCGTGGAGAGTCCCTTGCCATTGTCGTCGATAACCATCGAGCCGAACACAATCTCATCACGGCCGTCCATGTCGACGTCAGCCACGGCATAGTTATGGTAGCCCTGACCCTTCCATGGGCCGTTGCTGTTGTTGAACCAGCGCCAACGTTCCTTCAGCTCGTGGGTGGCGGGGTCAACGTCGTAGGCTATCATCTTGTGGCGGGTATAGATACCGCGAGCCAGGAAGATGCTCGGCTTGCGGCCGTCAAAGTAGGGTGCACCGAAGAAGTGTTTCGACGCACGGTGACCGTAGCCGTCGCCCCATGCTTTGTTAAAATCGGTCTCACCACTCTCCAGCCTTTTCAGGGGATAGGGCAGACACTGGTAGGGCTTGCCTGTCTTACCGTCCATATAGACGAGGTATTCGCCATCGGTGGTCACGAACCAGTTAGTGCCGCCGCCCGTGGCGCCGCGCACGTTGACGGAGGCATTGCCCACGGTGTAGGTGGTACCGTCAGCCATGTGTATGACCGTACCGTCGGCAGCGCGCATCACGACCTCGGCACAGCCGTCGCCGTCCCAGTCGTAGCCCACGATGTTCTGCTCATTGTTCTGGAAGTCGCCCATGTTGGGACCACAGTTGACCCACCACAGACGGGTGCCGTCGAGCTTCAGGCATTCAAAGATGGTGTACTCGCCCTTGTAGCCGCCCTTGGGGAAGCTGGCATTGATCTCGCTCTGGTTGTCGAACTTCATCAGTATCTCCAGTTCGCCGTCACCGTCGACGTCGGCACAGCAGGCATCGTTGGGCACCAGTGTGCTCTGAATACCCTCATGCTTCAGCTTGATTTCCTTGTAACTGGTGGCCCACGGCGTCACCGACGGGCACTGTTCCTGCTCCTTGCCGTTCACCACGGCCGCCACGGTGTAAGTGCTGGCCGTAGACCCCGACTTGTCGGTAAAGTTCGACACGCTCAACGGTTCGTCGTTCACTTTGATGCCGTCGCGATAAACGTTATAGGCGACATCGTAATACTCCTCACCGAACACACGCCAGCTCACGTACACACCGCCGCTGACCTTCATGGCCACCAGGCCACGGTCCAGTCTGTCGGTCGTGCGCTGAGCATGCGTACCGACAGTCATCAGCCCCATCAGGGCCAAGAGCAATAATTTTCTCATCTGTAATATTAATAGTTAGTTTTTTGTGCTGCAAAGGTACAAAAAAACCGATAATCGCAACCTTTATTTTATGATTTTTTCGCCCCGTTTTTTGTCCTATTCGCTACAATCCGGAACGACGAACGCACGTTTGTAATTCTTAACACTTACGGATGCAAGTTTTCTGAGTTTTTGGATTTATATTCATAGAAAAACTTTAATTTTGCAACATGATGAAGAAAAGCGTACAATGGGCAGCCATCGCCCTTACCTTGATGGCTATGATGACAGCATGCAGCAGCGACTCGAACGACGGGACGGAACCTGAGCCAGAGCCAACGCCTGCGACAGTACAGGAAGAACTGCCTACGACACTGAAGCTGACGCGCTCAGAGCAGGAGATGGTGAACCAAAGCAACGAATTTGCCTTCAACCTGTTTGCAGAAATCACCGACCCCGGCTGCTTCGGCATACGTGAGAACCAAAAAAGCATCATCCTCTCGCCCATCAGCATCACCTATGCCCTCGGCATGCTTAACAACGGAGCCGCTGGCGAGACGCAACAGCAAATCAACAAGGTGTTAGGCTTTGGCGAGCAGGGAGCCGACAGCATTAACGCCTTCTGCTACAAGATGCTGAAGACGGCACCTGCCATCGACCCACTGACAAAGGTGCTCATCTCGAATACCATCTTTCTGAACAAAGACTATGTGTTGAAGCCCGACTTCGTGAGCAAGGCCAAGGCGTTCTATGAAGCAGAGCCTGAGACGCGTGACTTCAATGACGGCAAGACGTTGGACGTCATCAACAAATGGGCAGCCGACCACACAGAGCAGATGATTCAGAAAGTGCTCGACGAGCAGACGTTCAATCCCTCTGCCGTCAGCTATCTGATGAACGCCATCTACTTCAAGGGCGAATGGGCCATGAAGTTCGACAAGGCCGAGACAGCAGACGAAATCTTCCATCAAACGCATGCCTACGACGCAACGGAGAAAGAGACAAAGATCCCGATGATGCACCAGAGGGGAACGTTCAACTATACCGAAACCGATGACTGTCAGGTGCTACAGCTACCCTACGGGAACCAGTCGTTCACAATGACCATCCTGCTAACAAAGGATACCGACAAATTACCTTGTGTGCCGACGGCAAAGCAGTGGCAAGAAATGAGCCAAAGATTATACGGACATAACATTGACGTCAAGCTGCCCCGCTTTGAGACCGACACCGATATCTACTTGAATGACTATATGGCGAAGCTCGGCATGCCCGATGCTTTTGACACAAACAAGGCCAACTTCAAGAACTTCTGCGAAAAGCCGACTTTTATCAGTATGATAAAACAGGTGGCTAAAATCGAGGTCAGCGAGGAAGGCACTGAGGCTGCTGCCATCACCATCATTGGAATGGAGGAGGCCGCACTTCCCGACGACCAGCCAAGTTTCATCAATTTCCATGCCAATCGCCCGTTCCTCTACATCATCAGCGAAAAGACGACGGGAGCCATCTTCTTTATCGGACAGTATACGGGACATTAACAGCTGTGCTCTCCATGGAGACACAAGAACAGCGTTTAGTCAAGCGCATGAAGGACGGAGAAAAGAATGCCGCCAAGGAGTTCTATTCTCTCTATGCCGATTACTTGGCAGGCGTCTGCTCACGCTACATCGTTGACGAGGAAGATCAGAAGGATGTGTTTCAAGACTCGCTTGTTCACATCCTTTCTCACATCGGCCATTTCCACTATCGCGGAGCCGGCTCCTTGCGGGCATGGGCCACAAAGGTGGTGGTCAACCAGTCGCTGAAATTCCTGCGCGACAGGAAGCAATACGAATTGGCGTCACTGAGTCCCGACATGGCCGACGAACAGGAAACAGACGACCCGCCTATCAGCGACATTCCGCCTGACGTCATCCGCCAGATGGTGAGCCTGCTGCCGACAGGCTACCGCACGGTGTTCAACCTCTATGTCTTCGAGAACCACAGCCACAAGGAAATTGCCCAACTGCTCGGCATCAGCGAACGGACGTCGGCCTCACAGTTGCATAGAGCCAAGAACCTGCTGGCAAGAATGATTCAACAGTACAACAACAATAAACATCAACAACCATGACAGAACAATGGATACAACAGATGCGCGAGAAAATGGCAGACTACCGAAAGCCTGCCTCGGAGGTGTCATGGGACGAAATTGAACTGTTGGTGGCGGCCGAACGGCAAAGCCATACAGCGTGGTGGCGGCGGGGTGTGGCGGCAGCAGCCGTCATGCTGTTGTTGGCAGGAACAGCAAGCTACTGGATGCTAACGGACAACAAGACGAACCAAGCGATGACAACAAGACCGAACACGCAGCGGCAGGCCTACAGGACGGAGCCGCCACAGCCGCAACAAAGGGCAGTGCCATGTCCGCCGAATGCTGCTGTTCGCCAGATTAGCGTCCCTCTCTTGTCGGAGGCGAGCCCTATACAGGAACAGTCTGCTGCGGATTCTGTCATCACAAAAACGACGGACGCGGAGGAAAAGCAGGACACGGTGGTGGAACGCCCAAAGTTGCGAAGAGGAGTAACGAAAGAACGTAAGGATACGAAGAAGATCTATCCTTCAGAACTGCGCAAGTCTTCAGCCAACCGACTGACGGCAAAGGTATATTTATCGAATACAATGGGCAGCAGCAATCGCGTCAAATCGTATTCCAACATGCTGACATCGACAACCGTGACAGAGAGAACTGACGAAACTACACACACCCATGTTTATGAATCCGACGGCAGTCAAGAGAAAGAGAATCGCGGCTTATGGGCAGAGCCTATCAAACATTTAGTGACTGTCTATGACACATTGAAAACTTACAGGACAGAACAGACGGAAGAGCGCACACACCACCACCAGCCCATCCGCATCGGACTATCCCTGCGCTATCAGCTCGACAGACAATGGAGCATAGAGACAGGCGTGTCGTACACCCGCCTGACGACGGACTTCTTCAGGAATGTTGACGGCGTGTTCAGTAGCATGGAGGTGAAGACGGACTACATAGGCATACCTTTGAACGTAGGCTATCAGCTGTGGACAGAGCGGCGTTTCTCCGTCTATGCATCGGCAGGCGGCATGATAGAAAAGTCACTCAACAGCGCTGTCTGGCAGTTCTCGCTGAACGGGGCGGCTGGCATGGAGTTGAAATTGAACAGCTTGCTGGGCGTCTATGCGGAGCCCGGGCTGGGCTACTATTTCGATAACGGTAGCGTACTACCCACCATTTACCAGGAAAAACCTTTCAATTTCAACCTTAGCCTCGGCTTGCGATTCAACCTCACAGCACCCTAAGGACTGGATTGAGCGCGAACACTATGGATTTCTGTGGAGCAGAAAAATGAGGATTTTGTTGTTTATTTACGAGTTTTTTGCTACCTTTGCACGTCATTACAAGAAATACAGATGTACAAACCACAGTTCAACAAACGCCACGTACTCGTGTTCCATCAATTTGGGAACAAGGGCTGGTCACTCTTCAGCTGTCTGGGCCGCGAAGTGGTATGCTCCGTGCTCAGCGTGTCGACGCTGACCTACGCCTCGGCAGACTCCATCAGCACGCACCCCGTTGTGACAGACAGCGTCGGCGTGACGACGGCCCGCGAGCAGGTGCTCGACGAGGTTAGCGTGACGGGCTCGAGGGCGCCACTGACGCGCAGCCAGGCCGCAAAAATGGTCACTGTACTGGACCGTGCCGACATTCAGCAGGCTCCGGTGCAAAGTATTAACGATTTGCTGAAATACGCCGTCGGCATCGATGTACGCCAACGCAGTCCGATGGGTGCACAAACCGACATATCAATAAGAGGCGGCACACAGGAGCAAATCATCGTCCTACTGAACGGCATCAACATCTGCGACCCACAGACGGGACACAACACCATGGACTTGCCCGTCGACCCAAGCGACATCCAACGTATAGAAATCATCGAGGGACCTGCAGGACGCATCTACGGCACGTCCTCGCTCGTAGGAGCGATTAATATCATCACCAATGTGGCGGAAGGCGGGGAAGCAAAGGCGGAAGCGGGCTCTTACGGCTACGCCCGGCTCGGATTCAGGCATTCATTCTCATCGCGGCCTTCCCCGCTATCTTCATCCATCTCTGCCTCATACGCTCGCTGCGACGGCTGGAGCCGGGCGGCGGCCGGTTCGCTCAACAGCGACTATAGCGGAGCGAAAGGTTTCTATCAAGGAGCGTACCACCATGAGCACCTTCACATCAACTGGAACTTCGGTGTCGCCGACAAGGGATGGGGCTCGTCCACGGCTTACGCCACGCCGAAATGGCGCACCGACGACCAGTACGAGCATACCACCAAGCTCATGGCCGCCGTCTACGGTGACGTCAAGTGGGGGGCGGCTGTGCTCCACCCTACCCTCTACTGGAACCAGCACCGCGACCGCTACGAAGGCTATCGAGGACAGCCGGAGAAAATGAAGTTCAACTATAACCGCACAAACGTATTCGGCGCATCGCTCAACAGCCACTTTGACTGGAAAATGGGACGCACGGCCTTCGGAGCCGAAGTGCGCAACGAAGACCTGATAAGCACCAACCTCGGCGAACCGCTGTCACGTCCACGTCGCATCAGCGGCACCGACCGCGACTACACCCTCGGACTGAACCGCACCAACTTCAGCGCATTCGCCGAGCACAATGTGCTGCTGCGAGAGCTCACCATCTCGGCGGGCATCGTCATGGCCAAAAACACATGGGCTGATATGAACTGGAGGGTTTATCCCGGCATCGATGCCTCGCTGCGACTAAGTTCCCTATGGAGCCTGCACGCCTCGTACAATACTTCACTGCGCATGCCATCGTTCACGGAGATGTACTACCGGCTGCAAGGCTACGACGCCAACCCTCACCTCAAGCCTGAGGAGATGCAAGCCGTAGAAATCGGCGCGTCCATGCATTCTTCACGCTTTACCGCCCACACCACTCTCTGGCATCATCACGGCCGCAATATGATAGACTGGATACTGGACACCAGACAGGGCACGGGGGCTACATGGCAAAGCGTCAACCACACCCGCCTGAACAGCATGGGACTGGAAGCCACTATCCAACTATCCCTTTCGAATTCTCACACGCTGTCCCTTTCCTACGGCTACAGCCATCAGGAAAAAGACCTGGAATCTGGACTGGTGTCACAATATGCCATGGAATACCTGCGACACAAACTGGTAGCAAAAGCAGCCTTGCCGCTGGCTCAGCATCTGCTTCTCTACGCAACCTTGCGCTGGCAGGACCGTAATGGACAATATACAGACTTCGACGGAAACGCTTGTGACTACAAGCCATACTGGCTGGCCGACACCCGTCTGGTGTGGAAAAAGAGTTGCTATGAAATATTTGTAGAAGCTAATAACCTACTAAATAACCGTTACCGCGACTATGGATTAGTGGAACAGCCTGGCAGGTGGATCATCGGCGGCATCAAAATCGCCTATTAACTTTTCAACCGGAAAGAAACTTCTATACTCGAAACGTCAGCCTGGAAAGCCTTGTCAACTTTCAGACGCTGCTCTATGGTATTGCAACTATGCAACACCGTTGAATGATCGCGACCGCCTATAAGCTGACCTATACGCGAAGCGGGCATCTTCGTGTACTTCTGGGCCAGATACATCGACAACTGTCGAACCTGCACATAGTCGCGCTTGCGGCTCTTGCTAAAGATGTGCTGCTGAGCAATTCCGAAATGGGAGCACACCTTCTCAATGATGTCATCGATGGTCAGCGGATGGTTGTCTACCTTGACTGCACGCTTGATGACACGCTCGGCCAATCGCATATCAACACTGCTGTTGTAGACGATGCTATAAGCCATCAACGAGTTGACAACACCATCTAAATCACGGACGGAACCATTGGCTGTCGTGGCAATATACTGGATCACATCAGCGGGAATCTTCAGCCCATCACGACGGCATTTAGCCATCAGAATATCTACACACAACTGCGTGTTAGGCTTCTCGAGCTCGGCAATCAGACCACATGAGAAACGAGTCAGCAAACGGTCCTTTACACCGTCAAGATCAACCGGCGGACGGTCTGAAGCCAGAATAATCTGCTTACCAAGGCGGAACAGATGGTCGAAAATATGGAAGAACGTGTCAAGTGTTTTGGGGGATGTTGCCCATTCTTGTATATCATCGACAATCAGCACGTCAATAGTCTGATAAAAGTTGATGAAGTCATTAGTGGTATTCCTCCGCACGGCATCCGTAAACTGCACCTGAAACAGGCGAGCAGAGACATAAAGGACACGCTTTTGAGGATACATCTCCTTGCTATGCACGCCAATAGCGTTAATCAGATGGGTCTTACCGCAACCTGACGGGCCGTAAAGGAAGAAAGGATTAAAAGTTGATTCACCAGGATGCTCAGCTATAGAAAGTCCTACAGTGCGAGGCAATTTATTGCTGTCACCCTCAATAAACGTCTGGAAGGTCTTTTGCACATCCAACTGCGGATCAAGCTCCTGCGGCATAGCGGCATCAAGAACCGACGGTGACTGATTGGCACGTCTGGATGTCTGAGGCACATCTATCTGCACCGGCTGACCACCTTCCACATCCTGTACAATCTTGTGAATCTTATCCGTAACAATACGATAATTAAGTTTAACACCGCACTTGAAACTTTGGGTCAGAGCCCAGTATATCAAGCGAATGTAATACTGTTCCAGATACTCATAAAAATAGGCGCTGGGAACCTGCAGCAACAACGCAGAGGTCTCCTCCGAGTAAGACTCGAAGACGATGGGCTCAAACCACGTTTTAAATTGCTGCTCGTTGACATTCTGCCTGATGAGTTGCAGGCAATTATCCCAGAGCGCCTTATGTTTATTTTGCATCTGGCGTTTTTAGTTACTTTTTATGACACAAGATTTCCTTGCTTTCAAATTTTCCGAGTGCAAAGTTCGCCTTTTTTTTTCAATTATGCAAATACCTTTTTTTTCACAAAAAAACGTTTCTCACGTAACCTACTTGATTTTCGATATTTAGAACGTTTCATAAATATGTATACAACAAAAGGTATTGCAGATTACGAACCTTCTGAATATCATAAACTTACAAAGCAAAATCACAACACTTCAAACACGATATTATTTAGACAAAATTAAAATCACCGGTCTTTCTTGCCAAAAACGGAGAAATGAACGTAACGTTTGGGATGGCTCTTGAGGTCAATCATCAGCGAGTCGGCATGCATCATCGTAGCATTCAGATTATTATACAATTCCGGGTCGCGCATGAGTAGCCCAAGAGACCCCTCTTTACTGTTCAGTTGGGCAGACATCTGTTCCACATTTTTCAGCGTCTGGTCCACCTTGCTCATCATGCCGGCCACATCAATATCGCTCAAGTTCTTTGTCAAAGTATTGGTATGGTCAAGTACGTCGTCGGCTTTAGTCATCATACCTGGCACCTGACGATTCAGTTCAGCAGAAAGCCTATGCAGCTCATCAGTGGTGACGGTCAACTTAGAAGTGATTTGCTCCACATTATGAAGCGAACCTGCCAGGGCAGGATCAGCCAGCAAAGCGTTAACATGGCTTAAGATAGAATCCAGTTTAGGCAGCATCTGCTCTATCTGAGGCACCATGGCAGAGGCCTTGCTCATCAGTCCCATTTGCTGCTGACCATAAATAGTATCGCCAACCGCGATACGATGACCCCCGAAATCGCCAAGTTTCAGTACCAACCTGACATTACCAAGTAGGTCGCTGGCAATCTCGGCAACGGTACCCTCCGGTACTTGCATCTGCTCATCCAGCCCCACAACGGCTATGATATTGTCAGGGCGAGTATAATCGTAGTCGATACTCTCAACGGTACCGACCTTCACACCATTGGCATAAACCGGACTGGCAGAAGACAAGCCGGTAACATCATTAAACTTGACAATATACTTATTGCCGGCCGAAAACATGGTGAGTCCCTTCAGGAACTGCATACCGAAAAACAGCACCACAACGGCCACAATAGTCACCAGTGCTATTTGTACTTCCTTGGTAAAGAATTTCATATCTTCTATTTTTTATTTTTCATCTTACGCGCCTCGTTGACGTCCATTTTCACTCCGCCTCTGAAAGCAATGATAAAAGCCTGAGGGAACTTTGTCAGCAGTTCCTTGCGAAGTCGGTATATGGTCATATAGTCGGTAGAGGAACCTATCGTGTACTTATACATGCCATTTTCCTGATAGTAATCAACATCCTGACAACCCTTCAGCAACGGACTGTTTTTCTTCAGTTTGGTCGCATTTGCCAATATCTGAACCTTGAAGACAGGACTGTCAACAGTGTCAGCCGACAATTCCGGAACGGCAGGAGCTTCTTGTTTCTCTTGTATTTCCGGCTCAACGGGCTTTTCCTGTCCTATAGGCAGTTGAGGTAGCGGATTATAGACCGACTTGCGACCCGTCACCTTATTTTTATATGCGACAAACGCATTGTAGAAACCTCGTGAATACTGCGACACGGCACGGTCGCTGTTCAGAAACTGCTCCTCATCGGGCGTGGAAATAAAGCCAAGCTCCATCAGGCAGGCTGGCATCGAGGCCTTGCGTAACACGGCGAGATTGTCCTGATGCACACCTTTGTTCTGGCGACCTGTGGCTGCACAGATTTGCTGCTGCATGAATTTGGCCAACGAGATGCTCTGCTCCATGTTTTTGTCCTGTATCAGTTCAAAAAGAATGTTGCTTTCGGGTGAATTAGGATCAAAGCCCTCGTAATGCTCCTGATAGTTATCCTCATAGAGGATGACGGCATTCTCACGCTTAGCCACCTCCAAGTTCTCTTCAAAGCCATGAGTATTACCATCACGACGGCTACGACCCAGCGTATAGGTTTGATATCCACGTGACACATGACCGCGGGGTAACGCATTGATATGGACAGAGACAAAAAGATCTGCCTTGGCGTTGTTGGCTATTTCTGCGCGTTGCCACAACTCCAGGAAGCGATCCGTTTTCCGTGTATAGATGACCTTTACGTCCGGACAATTCTGCTCAATGATACGTCCGAATGCCAAGGCATAGCGCAACGTCAGCGTCTTTTCCTTCGACATTTTGCCTAAAGCGCCTGTGTCCTTGCCACCGTGGCCTGCATCGATGCACAGCGTAAATGGCTTCGTTGCACTGTTCGCTGACAGCACAAATAGCAAGAGCATGACGGGAATCAATAAGAGTCTTTTCTTTAACATCCGTGCAAAGGTACTGTTTTTTTGTTAAAAGACGCGTAAACGTCAGTCTGTTTTATCATTTATTAAATGTAGCTCCACTCCGGCACCTTCACAGTCTCCACCCATCGGAGGAGTCACTTTGGTCAACCAGAGGTCTATAGACATGATTTGAGGGAATTCATTCTGAAGGGCACTGACAATGCGCCCGGCAACATGCTCCAACAACTGTGACGGCACGGCCATTTCACGCTGTACAAGTCGGTAGACGGCGGCATAATCCAAGGTATCCTTCACGTTATCGCTCTCCATGGCCAACCGCCACGGATAACCTATACGCAAGCTAACGAGAAAGTCGCCCCCTACAGAACGCTCCTGTTCCAGTACACCATGGAACGCCCTAATCCTCAGCTTCTCTATCCGGATGTATGTCTGTAGTGTCATCGGTTATTTCTATCGTATCATTGCCACTGGCATACTTTTTCAAGGCACGCTCAACGCCGATTTTCCACGTGTTGATGCTTTCGTTCTGCAATTGCAGAGAGGCCACTAACTTTATAACGTGATCAATGGGCATGCGATAGCGCAGCACACCGCTGATAAGTTTTGCATAGTTCCAGTATTCTGGGTTGAACTTTTCCGAAAGTCCTTCTACAGTGGTTTTGTAACCACGCTTATTCTCAAACTGAAAATCATAACGCTTCGAACCGTCAGGATTCATCTGCTTCAGGATCTTTCCATGGGTCACAGTCTTTGGCAGTACAATTCCCTCATCATCATCCTGGAGACCAGTGAAAATCTCATAAGGATAGCCGTCGAGTAAACCGACGAAAGCAACCCATTTCTCCTTATTGTTCTGAAAACGCACTACATCACACTCTAATACTTGAGGACGAACTTCTGTCACTTCCGGATGGTGATCTGCAGCAACATCGGCCAATACCTGTGCAGCCAACCTTGTCAAGAGTTCAGCTTCATCCATATTTAGCGACTGAAAGCAACGTACAAGCAACTCATAGAGAATTCCTTCCGTCACAGGCGCGTCGCCTTTTTGGCTGATACAGGCAAGCTCATGAGCCACTTTCAGAAGAACACTCTGTTGTTCTGTTTGATTTTGATCTTTTATCATAAATATTCTCGATTTGGTTGCAAAATTACAAAATAAATATGAAATGAGCACTTTATTTCCATATTTTTTTACAACACACGAAAGGGGCTGTGTCTAAAGAGAAAGAGGCTGTGCCAGAAGAAAAAGGGCATTTTTCTGGGGAGGCTCCACAGATTTGTCCCACGGCCTGGGACAAAATTCCCAAGGCCTGGGACAAAAATCCCAAGCCTTGGGAATTTTCTGGGGAGGCTCTACAAATTAAATGGGCAGCGGACTAAAATCGAGTAGGAGGTGAACACTAATCAGAGGTGTTCACATCTTTTCGTGTTCACTTGTCCTCTCACACCACCGTACAAGCGGTTCCGCATACGGCGGTTCCTCAACCTTTCGCCAGCGCGGATGCGCTGTAGTAACAACCTATCCAGCTATAGCCTGCCCTGCGGAGTGGCTCATCCCCGATTGCTCGGGCGAGTATCCAACTGTCGGCTATGCGCCAATAACCCTTCCTCGTATTGCCCCATTGCTAGGCGTGCCATCTGTCTATACCGCATCGGATGAGGTTCTTAACCCTTGTTCGTGGTTTCTTCCACGACTTCCAAATGCACATTCTCAGACGACGGCGAAGCCATTTGTCTATCTCTACGACCTTATTGATCATATCGCCATACTTGAAATATTCCGACCAGCCTCCCAGGTAGTTCCGCAGGGCTGTCTTGCGCTGCTCATAACCCATGCCGTTACTTCGCGAAGTAATCTGCTTGAGTTTGCGGCGCAACTTGGCCTCGCTTCTCTCATGTAGTCGCATACGGAACTTCCCGTTGCTCACATAGAAGCCGTAGCCAAGGAATTTCAACTTGCCAATATAGGCGCATTCGGTCTAAGGCCGTCATCAGCATAGCGAACAAAGGGGTGTCCTCTCCGTTCCAGTTCCTTGTCGAGTTCATTCAGTAGGATGTTGGCAAGCAGGGGGCTCAGCGGACCTCCTTGCGGAGTCCCTTCATCCCAAATCAGTCATTAGGATTTCTCAGTGCTGTATGGCAGTGAGAAATCCTAATGACCGATTTGAGTTTAATAAGCTGGAACTCCTCCTCCATGTCCACGTCGCGAGCGGTGACGCGACAGCCCCAAATTTCGTTGTAAAGTTACGAAATTCTCCCAACATACTTCATGTTTTTCCTGATTTATCTACATTTTTTAACACCCGCCGCCTGTATCCGCACACACCGCCCAGCGAGTCCAAATGCATGCAAAACAAAACGCCGAGCCCATCTCTCGATGTCTCGGCGCATATTTTTCTCTACCGTACTCTGGCCGATATGACGCGGGCCATGCGGCCAGTCGGGTTGCTTATTGTTCTTGCTTCCATGTTCCTGTCTTGACACAACAAAGCCCTGCTATCGTTGCTGATAACAGGGCTTCTCCTGAAAAGGCGGCGGCCTCCTACTCTCCCGCATTGCATTGCAGTACCATCGGCGCAGGCGGGCTTAACTTCTCTGTTCGGAATG
>JAFYDA010000004.1 GCA_017545045.1 Prevotella sp.
AAAGCGATTTTGGGGAAAGGGGAATTGTGCGCCCAAGTGCGACGTCTTGTAAAACATTATTACTTACTGTAGTTATGAGGGCAATCCATTGGGGTCATGTCCCAATATTACGCATTAAAAAAACTTCTGCGGATTTTGGGTATTTCTTGTACTCTCACGAATCTCCAGACGAGTCTTGACAACCATACGTCTCACGCGGTCGTCGCCATTTATCTGGTCTAACAGCAGACGGAACGCCTTCGTACCGATTTCCTTAGGATTCTGTTTTACATACGATATTCGCGGTGTTGACATGTCCGATACCCAGTCGCTCATATAGCCGATGATGGCCACGTCGTCGGGTATGCACAGTTTGCGACTGGTGATGGCCTGGTAGGCGGAAAGAGCCAGCAGTCCGTGTGAGGCGATGAATGCGTCGGGCGGTTCTGGCAGGTCCAGCAGTTCCTGCGTGTCAGTCAGTCCTGAGTTGATGCTGGCATCGTGGCAGCGCACCAACTCTTTTCTGATGGGAATGTTGCGCTCACGTAACGCCTCCAGATAGCCGTGCTTACGGTCGGCTGTCTGTTTCAGTTTGTTCGAACCTCCAAGGAATGCAATGCGCCGCGCCCCACCATCAATCAGGTAATGTGTGGCCTGACGCGCCGAGTCGGCATCGTTAATCACTACCGATGTCACGTCCACATCCGCGGCACGGTCATACAACACCAGCGGGATGTTGTGTTCTTTCACCCGCAGCAGATGACTGTAATCTGTCGTTTCCTGAGACAGACTGACAATGATACCCGCCACTTGCAAGTTCAACAGTTTGTCAACGATTTTCACTTCATTTTCATAACGGTCATCAGTATCGGTTACGATGCACATATACCCCGCCTTCTGGGCTTCGGACTCGATGCGCTTGATAATCTGGGAATTGTGGTTGAACGCCATGTCGGGCACCACGACTCCGATGAGCCGTGTCGTATTGTAGCGTTCGCCGCTGGCTCTCAAATCAGTTTGATAGCCGTTCTCAGCCGCCATACGCTCTATCTTTTGCCTCAGCTCTTCGCTGACGCCCTTTTGCCCTTTCAATGCCCGAGACACGCTGGAGACGTTTAATCCCAGTATCTTGGCAATGTCACGTTGCGATATCTTTTTCATTCTGCCAATCGATATATTATTTATACCAACATTTTTATGCTATTGGCTAATTACTACTCACTACTGTCTTCTTAAAAAAAACACCAACTTTCGCAAGCAGGCGGCTTATGTACAACTAAAATATATAAATTTTATGTTGGTCTGTGCAAAGATAGAATAATATTGTCAATTTCCCATAAAATTTCGCGTTTTTCTACGCAACACCATACGCAACACTTCAAAAAAAAATATACGCAACAACTATCTTGGATTGACCGCCATGATTATTTCATTCCGTCCGACTGCTGAAGTTGGTGCGCACGCCTTTGTCGTCGACCATCATGTCCATGCCGCCATTGTTGCCGTTGCTGACGGTCGGCTGGCGCTCGCCGTCCAGTATCTTGTTTATAAACTATCCTCAATATCGGCACAAAGATGGTGCAAATCGAACGCAGAAAGCTCGCTTTTTGCTGAGATGCAGCCCGTTTTCACAACTTTTCATTGCAAATATAGCGAAAATTCTCGGATTATTTGTAAATTTGCGATCAGTTTTAAGTGTATTTAGGTATTATGAGTATAGCGCCCGGCATTTATGAACTTTATCAGATAAAATGAAATTGATATGAAGATAATAGATGATAACTTAATGAACGGATTGGCCGAGGAAGCCAAGAAGTCGCCGAGACTGAGGAAGAACTACAACTTTCATCAGAGTTTGCAGGACAAGTGCCACCGATTCCTCAATGCGTTGGAACTTGGTACATTTATCCCAGTGCATCACCATCCTGACAAGGACGAGACCTTTGTGATTCTAAAAGGAAAAGTTCGCGTGACAACCTACAACGATGAGGGTGAGATTGCAGAATCCTGCGTCATTAGCCAGGAGAGTGGCCGCTATGGTGTGGATATTCCCAAAAACATCTGGCATGGGTTAGAGTGTCTGGAGCCAAGCGTCCTGCTGGAGTGCAAGGCGGGGCCATTTGTCGAGCATGAAGTGGACGGGATTCTGGAAACGAAACCAACAAAGGATATCTACTTTGCCGGGGGCTGCTTCTGGGGAACGGAGCATTACTTCAAGCAGATTGAGGGTGTGGCGATAACAGAAGTAGGATTTGCCAACGGACACACGGAGAAGCCGACGTATAAAGAGGTCTATACCGACACGACGGACTTTGCAGAGACGGTCTTTGTGCGGTTCTATCCCGATGTCGTCAGCCTCGAATTCCTGTTGCAGATGTTCTTCAAGGCCATCGACCCCACAAGCCTCAACAAGCAGGGACACGACGAGGGCACTCGCTATCGTACTGGTGTATACTATACGGATCCAGCGGATTTGCCTGTCATCGAGAAGGTTTTTGCCGAAGAGCAGAAGAATTACGAGCAGCCCTTGGCCGTAGAGAAACTACCTCTGCAGAACTTCTATACAGCGGAAGAGTATCACCAGGACTATCTCGACAAGAATCCCGACGGCTACTGTCATCTGCCTCAGGCGCTATTTGAGTTTGCAAGGAAAGCCAAGGCTGCGAGTAAGTGAGTGAAGAGTCAAACTTGCTTGAACTCTTCCGAGCGTGAAAGGCTACGGGTAGGCGACGGCACGTCGGGAATGCAGGCTCGACCGAAGGTCAAAGGAAAAGAAATAACCGAATGGCTTGGAAACTGAAATATCGATGCAAACAATGCGGCTACGAGGCCGAGGTTTACGAGGGACGTGGACTCTTTCGTCAGGAGATTACGGCTATGTCGTGCCCAGACTGCAAGACCATCCAAAATATTGTGGTGGGTGGCATCATTGCCGACGTGGCACCATCCTACAGAAGCGAGGTAGGACGTCTGTGCTTACAATGCGGCAGCGACAACATCAGACTATGGAATAAACACACTTGTCCAAAGTGTCAAGGCGAAATGGAACAGACTGGAGAGAAAGAGTTCTGGACGTAGAATAAAGAACAGCGATAATATCAAGCAGGGGGATTGGCACGGATACAATGGCCAATCCCCCTGCTTTATTTACACACGCTCCACGCCACTTATTGCCCGATGCCGTGTGCGGTGACTTCCTTGCTGATTTTGGAAATCATGCCCTGAAGGGCCTTGCCAGGGCCACACTCGGTGAAGTCGGTGGCTCCATCGGCAATCATCGACTGCACACACTGAGTCCAACGAACGGACGAGGTGAGCTGAGCGATGAGGTTCGACTTGATCTCTGCGGGGTCGGTGTGGGGCTTGCCGTCGACATTCTGGTAGACGGGACACTTAGGCGTCTGGAACTGCGTCTTCTCGATGGCGGCCTGAAGCTCATCCTTTGCAGGCTGCATCAGGGGCGAGTGGAACGCGCCTCCCACCTTCAGCGGCAGGGCGCGCTTGGCACCTGCGGCCTTCAGTTGCTCGCAGGCCTCGCCGATGGCCTCCACATGGCCGCTGATGACCAACTGGCCAGGATTATTATAATTGGCACACACACACACATGGCCTTCGCCATTGATGGCGGCGCATATTTCCTCTACTTTCTCGTCTGGCAACCCGATGATGGCAGCCATTGTTGAGGGTTGTGCCTCACAGGCCTTCTGCATAGCCATGGCACGGGCATATACCAAACGCAGACCGTCCTCGAACGACAAAGCACCGGCAGCAACCAAAGCCGAGAATTCTCCGAGTGAATGACCTGCAGTCATCTTCGGGTCAAAAGCGTCACCCATGCAGATGGCCGAAATGACAGAATGCAGGAAAACTGCAGGCTGCGTCACCTTCGTCTGCTTCAAATCCTCATCGGTACCATCAAACATAATATCGGTGATGCGATAGCCTAAGATGTCGTTGGCCTTTTCAAACAATTCTTTTGCTGTTTGGTTGTTGTCGTACAGGTCCTTGCCCATACCTACAAATTGTGCTCCCTGACCGGGAAAAACAAATGCTTTCATTTCTCTATAAAAATTAAAAATAAATGTTTGCGGGTGCAAAGGTACGAAATTTCCTTGAAATAATACACATTCCTCAATCTTTTTGATTAATTTTGTAGCCGAAAAGCGAAATTCAAGATGCTACTACCAAAAGAATTCATCGAATACACGCACGAAATAATGGGTGAAGAGAGGTTCGGACGTTACCTAAAGTCGTTCGACGAGCTTCCGCCTGTCAGCATCCGTCTCAACCCTCGGAAGACAGCGGACATGACCGTTGTAAAAGGGCAGGAAGTACCTTGGTGCAGACATGGATATTATCTGGAAAAACGTCCGAATTTCACGTTCGATCCTCTATTTCATGCTGGCTGCTACTACGTACAAGAAGCTGCCTCGATGTTTCTCGACGAGGTGCTGCAACAACATCTGCCCACCGACGGACGGCCAGTAGCCGCCCTCGACCTGTGTGCCGCCCCCGGCGGCAAGTCAACGCTGATGCTGTCGGCACTGCCCGAGGGCAGCACGCTCTGCTCGAACGAGCCAGTGCGCCAGCGTGCCAGCGTATTGAGGGAGAACATTGCGAAATGGGGCTACGCAGGCTGCACTGTGGCCAACAGCTATCCGAAGGACATCCGCAAGACGGGACAGCGTTTCGACGTCATCCTCTGCGACGTGCCCTGCTCGGGCGAAGGCATGTTCCGCAAGGACGAAGCCACCGTCCGTGAGTGGAGTCCACAGAACGTGGAACGCTGCTGGCGGCTCCAGCGCGACATCGTGGCCGACGCATGGGCATGTCTGAACGACGGCGGCCTGCTCGTCTACAGCACCTGCACCTTCAACACCAAGGAGAACGAGGAGAACATCCGCTGGATTCAGGAGGAGTTTGACGCTGAGGTGCTGCCCGTCGACACACGGCCAGAGTGGAACGTCACGGGCTCGCTGCTCGACGGCTTCACGGCTCCCGTCTATCGGTTCATCCCGGGCATCTCATGCGGCGAGGGGCTCTTCATGTGCGCACTGCGCAAGCGGGGACACCTCCGCGCCACCGCCCCCTCGTACCCCCCTACCTCCGCACCGTCGTACCCCCGTACCCCCTTAGACTACCCACAGGCGATGGCCTACTTGCGGGGCGAAGCCATCGTGCTGCCGGCCAACACGCCACGCGGCATCGTCGAAGTGACCTTCGAGGGCTTCACGCTCGGACAGGTCAAGAACATCGGCACACGCGCCAACAACCTGTACCCTAAAGAATGGAGAATAAAGACAACCCACATACCTACAGAATATGAAGCAATACTTAGACATACTTAACCGCATCCTGACGGAGGGCTCACAGAAAGGCGACCGCACAGGCACCGGCACCATCAGCATCTTCGGTACTCAGTCACGCTACAACTTAGCCGACGGTTTCCCGCTGCTGACGACGAAAAAATTGCACCTGAAGTCGATTATCTACGAACTGCTCTGGTTCCTCAAGGGCGACACCAACGTGGGATTCCTGCAGGAGCATGGCGTGCGCATCTGGAACGAATGGGCTGACGAGGACGGCGAGCTGGGTCCCGTCTACGGTCACCAGTGGCGCTCATGGCCTGACTACAAAGGCGGCACCATCGACCAGATACAATATGTTGTGGATCAGTTAAAAACCAATCCTAATTCGCGCCGCATGATTGTCTCGGCATGGAATGTGGCCGAAGTGAACGACATGGCACTGCCACCGTGTCACACCATCTTCCAGTTCTACGTGGCCGACGGACGTCTGTCGCTGCAACTCTACCAACGCTCGGCCGACACATTCCTCGGCGTACCGTTCAACATTGCCAGCTACGCCCTGCTGCTACAGATGATGGCCCAGGTGACGGGATTTGAGCCTGGAGAATTCATACACACCACGGGCGACACACATCTCTATCTGAACCATCTGGACCAGGCCAGGCTACAGCTGACCCGCGAGCCGCGCCCCCTGCCACGCATGGTGCTGAACCCCGACGTGAAGTCTATCTTCGACTTCCAGTACGAGGACTTCCTGCTGGAGGGCTACGACCCGTGGCCACACATCAAAGCTGAAGTTGCAGTCTAACATAATAACGTAATAACGACATAACGCAATAACGAAAAATAATGATCACAATCATTGCCGCCGTGGCTCGGAACAGGGCCATCGGATATAAGAACAAACTGATATACTGGCTACCTAACGACCTGAAGCGGTTCAAGGAACTAACCACGGGCCACACCATCGTCATGGGACGCAACACCTACCTGTCGCTACCCAAGGGGGCTCTGCCCAACCGACGGAACATCGTGCTGAGCAGGACGGCAACCGACATTCCAGGGTGCGAGGTGTTCTCGTCGTTACAGGACGCGCTGCAACACTGTGCTCCAGACGAGGATATATATATAATAGGTGGCGCCAGCGTCTACAGACAAGCCCTCAATATGGCCGACCGGCTGAGCCTGACAGAGATTGACGACACGCCACAGCAGGCCGACACATTCTTCCCGGATTATAGTGACTGGAAAGAAGTGGCGAGAGAAAAGCACCTGCCCAACGAGCGCCATGAATACGCCTACGACTTCGTTGACTACGAAAAAGAAAGCCAGACGGCTCATCAACAGCACGAGAAACGCTCATGACGCTACATGTTTTCAATCCAGAGCACGACATTGCGCTGGCCTCAGGACTGGCGAACTTCACCGCGCCACATGCCGGACGGCAATTGCGTCATGACATCGGATTCCTGCCAGCCATCTGGGCTCAGGACGGTGATGTCATACTGGTGGACGATGTGGAACAGGCACAACGCTCATGGCAGAGACTACGCCACCGGCTACAGACAGTGATGAACGGCAACTGGCAGGCAACGGAAACGCCACAATTTCTCAACAGAAAGCACGCTGTATCGGCTATAGACATAAAAGCTATCGACCCTTGGGGATGGAACGCCGCACTACGAGCCGAACTATTAAGACGCGGCACAAGCGAAGCAATACTCCCTACCCTAACCCAATTGGAGACCATACGCCAGTTGTCGCACCGCCGGACGGCAGCAGCACTACTTCAGAAACTGCGGATGGAAGGGACTGTTGGTGAAGCATTCGAATGTCGTACAACGGAAGAGGTAGACAAGTTCGTAGGGCAGTACAGACAATTGGTGCTGAAAGCGCCTTGGTCATCAAGCGGACGCGGGGTAAGATTCCTCTGTGAAAAACGTCAGGTGGATACAGGCTGGCTACACAACGTCATGACAGTCCAAGGAAGCATCATGGTCGAACCTTATTATAATAAGGTGAAAGACTTCGGAATGGAATTCTACAGTGACGGAAAAGGGCGAGTAGAGTATCTCGGACTGTCAGTCTTCCACACAGAGAACGGAGCCTACACTGGAAACATTCTGGCCACCGAGGACTCCAAACGCAAAATGATTGGCCGATACATACCACTCCAGCTGTTAGACTGTATACGGGATTTCATCTGCCAGCTGTTGGGCGACGTCTTCGAAGGCACATACAGCGGTCCGTTTGGCATCGACATGATGGTTGTAGACGGCGGCCTGCTCCACCCCTGCGTCGAAATCAACCTCCGCAGGACGATGGGCCATGTGGCACTGGCACTCTCGCCGGCCGACGACGAATTGGTGCGGGTCATGCGCATCAACTATAGCGAAAACAACTACAGGTTCATCATAAACCGATTATTAAGTCATAAATAAAAAGACAAATCATTTTGCCAATTCAGCTATTTGTTGTAAATTTGCAGTCTGAAATCATTCATCCCAAAATCATAACAAAGAAATGAAAAACATCAGTCTTGACATCAGTAAGGCCGCCTGCTTTTTGGAGCCAGGCACCGTAAAGGCTTTTGAGCCTAAAGTGAAAGCAGCACAGGCTGCATTAGAAGACGGAACATGCCCGGGTAACGACTTCCTGGGATGGCTCCACCTGCCATCATCCATCACCCCGCAGTTTCTAGACGAAATTCAGGCCGTAGCAAACACACTACGCGAAAAATGCGAAGTAGTGGTAGTAGCAGGCATTGGCGGCAGCTATCTGGGAGCCCGTGCAGTCATTGAAGCCTTGGGCAATTCATTTGCCTGGCTCATACAGAACAAACAGAACCCCACAATCCTGTTCGCAGGCAACAACATCGGCGAGGACTATCTGAGTGAGATGACCGAATACCTGAAAGGCAAGAAGTTCGGCATCATTAACATCTCGAAGTCTGGTACGACCACTGAGACGGCCCTGACGTTCCGACTGCTGAAAAAGCAGTGCGAGGCTCAAATGGGTAAAGACGTGGCCAAGCAGGTCATTGTAGCCGTTACCGATGCCAAGCGCGGTGCCGCACGTACTTGTGCTGACAAAGAAGGATACAAGTCGTTTATCATACCCGACAACGTGGGTGGACGTTTCTCCGTTCTGACACCCGTCGGCCTGCTGCCCATCGCCTGCGCTGGTTTCGACATCAAGCAGCTGGTGGCTGGAGCACAAGAGATGGAGAAAGCCTGCGGCAAGGACGTGGCCTTCGAGGATAATCTGGCTGCACAGTATGCTGCTGTCCGCAATGGACTCTACGGTGCAGGGAAGAAGATTGAAATCATGGTGAACTACCAGCCTAAGCTGCATTTCATCAGCGAATGGTGGAAACAACTCTACGGCGAGTCAGAGGGCAAGGACAAGAAGGGCATCTTCCCCGCCAGCTGCGACTTCACCACCGACCTGCACTCCATGGGACAGTGGATACAAGACGGTGAGCGCACCATCTTCGAAACAGTCATCTCTGTGGAGAAGCCTAACCGCAACCTGCTATTCCCCAGCGACGAGGAAAATCTGGACGGTCTGAACTTCCTGGCCGGCAAACGCGTTGACGAGGTAAACAAGATGGCCGAACTGGGAACTCGCTTAGCTCACGTCGACGGCGGTGTACCCAACATCCGTATCTCCGTTCCCGAACTGAATGAATACTACATTGGACAGCTCATCTACTTCTTTGAAATCGGCTGTGGCATCAGCGGTAATGTGCTGGGCGTGAACCCATTCAACCAGCCAGGTGTAGAAGCTTACAAGAAGAACATGTTTGCTCTGCTGAACAAACCTGGCTACGAGGCAGAGTCGAAAGCCATTCAGGAACGGCTGGCAAAGGAATGACAGAAGCTATAAAACAGTATTTACAGAAGCACGGTTTTGAGCAGTTCAAGCCCAAAGCCGTGCTCTTTGACATGGACGGTGTACTCTACGACTCCATGCCTCATCACGCTATTGCCTGGACACGCTCCATGGAGACCTTCGGCATTCACATGACCGCACTTGACGCATACGCCACAGAAGGGGCTCGCGGCATCGACACCATCCGCAAGATGATGAAGCAACAAAAGGGCATAGACATCAGCCTGGATGAAGCGCAGATGATGTACGATGAGAAAACGCGGCAGTTCCACGCCATGGGCGATGCACCTGTCATGCCCGGCATCATAGAAATGATGGAGATAATAAAGAGCCAGCAACTCGCCATCGGCGTAGTTACTGGCAGTGGACAGCGTCCTCTCATCAACAGGCTACTCATTGATTTCCATGGTTTTTTAGACGAGCAACACATTGTTACTGCCTACGACGTGAAACACGGAAAGCCTAATCCAGACCCTTATCTTATGGGGATGGAGAAAGCAGAAACAAAACCTTGGGAAACAATTGTTGTAGAAAATGCGCCCTTAGGAGTGAAAGCCGGCACGGCGGCACGTACCTTTACAATTGCCGTCAACACAGGACCGCTCCCCGACAGCGAACTGCTCAGCCAGGGAGCCGACATTCTATTCAAGAAGATGACCGACCTTGCTGACTCGTGGAAAACGTTGTTCCCGCTTTCCACAGAATCAGCCGACTAACTAATCATCATCTTCATCATCAACTTCATCGTCTATTTCGTTGCCGCTGGTATCCATCTCGGAATCAAGTTCGATGGTTACCTTCCCGAAATTGTCAATCTTCACTTCAAGGGGAATGTATTCATCGGTCTGAGGCAGGCTGACACTGGCAGCAAACTCCAGATGATTGCCGTCAACCTCGTCGAACACCAGTCCCTCAAGGATGCCTGACGTACGATACTTAGCACCAATAAAGTTTTCGAAATTTGCCTTCGTAAAAGTCTTGCTGATAGCTACACTGCCGTCAGAGCGACGTACAATGACGGAGATGCGGTTGTCAACGAACAACTGACCACTCTCGTCCTTCACCTTACGAAGACTATCGTCAGGATGACGCTGTACATCAATGGTGTAGTCCTTGTCCAACCACTTGACATTGCGAGTATCGTGATAAGGCTGCATGCTGATAGGCCCAGAAGGTTGAGCTTTCTCCACCTTTGGAGCAATAATGTCTTCCGTTTGTTTTTTTTCTTTACAAGCACCCAGCGACACCATCGCCGCCAGTGTAAAAATGACGATTTGTTTATTCATTATTACCTTCATTAATCGTTTTGGTCAGCAAAGATAACCAAATAAACTGAGATACACAAGCTTTTCAAGGGAAATGTTTCAGGCTACCGCGATGGAAAACGTAAAAAAAGCCCGCTAACAATCATAGCGGGCAACTGTTATCCATATCTTTTACCAATATTAATACTAACTGAAGAAGGCACGCTTGCCTTTCAAAAAACACTATGTTAACCTAAATCACTATGATACGGAGTTAATTACTCATTCCTGATTTCTTTGCCCACGCGGACCACCTCCACGGCGTCTTCCTTCTTGCATACGCTTTTCTGCATCTTCCTGATAAGCCTTGAACTGCTCAGGTGTCATAATGGTTTGCAACTCAGCGTCATATTGCTTCTGGGCCACTTGACGCTCCTGACGCATCTTTTCCATGTTCTGGCGCATTTCTTCTGTCATCTCAGGACGGTTACCACCGTTACCTCCTCCAAAGTTGGGAGCAGGACGTGAGCCACGGCCTCTGCCAAATCCACCCATCCGAGGGTTCAACTTATCAGCAAATTTGGTGTTAAGCGCAAGTAGTTTCTCTGCCTGTTCGCTGTTAAGATTATACTTCTTCACAACATCATCAGTACGCCTTTTGAGCATTTCGGTTCTATCGAAATTTCTCTGTCCGTCACGACGTGGTCTGTCATTATCCTGTGCAATAGCCGTTGTTAGCGACATAACAGCGATAATTGAAAAAATAAGCTTTTTCATATTCTTAATTCTTTAATGTTTAACTTTTGATTTATCGTTTTTGAGTTGCAACTGTCTTTCTGACGCAAAAATAAAGAAAAAGTTTAATCGTTTTGAAAAAAAAATTGACTATTCTGCAAGAAAAAAAACTTTTTTTAGTACCTTTGGACGCAATTTATGATTTATAAACATAAAATCATGGTGAAAGCAAGAAAATGGATGCTGGCGACAACTGTTGCTCTTCTAATGACAGGATGTTCATGCAATGGAAATAAGGATAAAACACAGACGGAATCCTACACGGGGATTGACACCGTACCAATGCTCATAATGCAAATTCAGAAAAGTTCAAGATTGTATACCACTGAATATCACATCCATAAAATTATTACGCATGACGATGTTGTAAAACTTCAAGGCAATCTGTTAAAACAGAATATTGACATCAAACTTCCCGTAGGAGACCGAAAGGTGGCGATTCCCATTGATGCCACACTGAAGGCTTACATCGACTTCAGTGATTTTTCAGAAAAGAACATTGAGCGCAACGGACAGAAAATCACCATTTTATTGCCCGACCCCAAGGTTGAAATGACCAGTTCGAAAGTAAACCAGCGGGAAATAAAAACTTTCGTAGGACTAGTGCGCTCTGGATTCACCGACGAAGAAATGACACGCTACGAACAACAAGGACGCGAGGCTATCATACAGAGTATCCCACGACTGGGCATTATAGACATGGCTAAAGCAAGTGCCGCCCGTGCATTGGTTCCCATGATTCAACAGATGGGATTTCGTGAAGAGGACATCACCATTGCCTTCCGTAAGGAGTTCAAGCCTTATGACATTCGAAAATTCTTAGAAATCAATAGTCATGAACAATAAAGGAATAAAAAAAACTGACTATTTACAACTTATAGTCCGCATTCTCTTGCTGACGATTGTCGTCACCGTGTTATGGTGGCTACTTTTCGCAGAAAAAGAAAATTATCTGGGACTCAAAGTAAACGATGAGATCAATGTGACTCCTGAACAAATTCAGAGCATCAAGGACATTGGCCAATGGGAATTCTTAGCCATTAGCAATGAGGAACTGGTGGACACCATCAGAAAAGGAATTTTCAAGGACGATCAACTCGTACGGATTTATTATGGTACACTACGCTTGGGAGTTGACCTGAGCAAAGTCCGTCCCGGATGGATTCAGGCCAAGGGAGACTCTGTAGTCATGACGTTACCCAAAGTAGGACTTCTTGACAATGACTTCATTGATGAAGCACGCACTAAGGCTTTCTATGAATCGGGAAAATGGACGGCTCAAGACCGTGAAGCACTGTATCAGAAAGCACGGAGACAAATGATAGCTCATGCCTTGACACCACAGAACTTAAAGGGTGCACAATCAAATGCAGAGGCTCAATTCCGGCATATGCTAAAAGCAATGGGCTATAACCACATTAACATCATCTTTGAAAAATAAAACCATTTACAAAATTTCCACAATAGTCACCACTCCGTCGACTACGCGGAACTTGACATCATGATTAGCAAATGGCATGCCGTAAACTCGCAGAGGATCATCATGATAACGGGGACGCGGGTCTTGAGCCAAGACATTCTTCAGAGCCTTCCACTCATCAGCGGTAAACAGACTTTCCATTGTCCCATCTGCTATCACTTCTAACGGATTCCACTCACATTCATCCACAAAGCCAGAGCGCGCATTAGGATGAGCATCAGCATAGGGAACATAGGGTTTAATGTCGTAAATGGGGGTTCCATCCATCAAATCCGCACCACGGACACAAATGACAGGGCCTTCTTTGGCAGACATTTCCACAGATTCTATTCTGACACACGACAGCCCAAGGCTGTTTGGACGAAATGGCGACCGTGAGGCAAACACCCCTACCCGTTCATTGCCACCTAACCGTGGCGGGCGAACTGTCAAGGAACTCTTATGCCCACCGACTTTGTTGGCAGAGAACTCCCATATAATCCACAGATAGTCAAAGCCGTTAAGACCACGCACCGCCTCTTCATGCCGATATTCGGGCGTAAATACTATTCGTCCCTGCAATTCAGCCACCAGCCCACTTTGCCGTGGAATACCAAACTTCGACTTCAGTGGGGATTGGAAAAAAGCAACAGGTTCAATATTCATGGCTGCGAAATTACTAAAAATATTTGGAGGATACAAATTTTCTTCGTACTTTTGCACTCAATAATAATATAATGTCAAGGCTATTAACCTCCAAGATATGAAACGCACACTTTTTGTACTGTTGCTATTTCTGGGACTTCTACCGCTAAGGGCAGAAGAAGATTACATGAAATCTCCACAATACAAGGTTTTACGGGATTCCATGAACCATGCCTTCAACGATAACGACAGTAGTCGTTTTTTCATAGCCATCAAAAATCTGGAAGACTACCTGCTACAGCATAATGACCTCCATAACTACTACACACAGCGCTGTAACGAGATAGTGTTCCTCATGAACTCAAAAAAAATATTCGAGGCTTATAAACTTTCCAGACAATTGTCGCAGGATCTCCGTGATAACAAACTCGACAAGGAAATGTATATGGCCTACAACATGTTAGGTCATATTTACCGCTATTGTGGTAACGAAAAAGAAGCCGTAAATATGTTCCATAAAGTGCTTGAGCTCATGGAGCAGGTGGGCTATCGGGAGAGCATGCCACCTATTTATATGAACATTGTCAACGTTGAGATGGACAAGGATCCCCAAAAAGCTCTGTCGCTGCTCGAAAAGGCAGCAGAAATAGCTGCTGAATACTCACCAAATAGAGTCTTCGACATCAATACCAGACGTACACTAAGTTACTACTCCATAGGCAACAAAGAGAAATTCCTCGAAGGCTACAAAGCCTACAAGGAGGGAGAGGCCCAAGGACTCTCCTCTGTTCACGGCCGCTCGTTGGAAGTATACTATTTAGCTTATCAGGGACGTATTGACGAGGCCGTCAAAATGGCACGTCAGGAATTAGGCGAAGAGAGTTATGGTACCATCGCCAAGCTCTACGGTGAGGTCGGCCGTTGGGAAGAGGCATATAATGCTTTAAAGAAGGAAAATGAGCTGAACGACTCCATCAGCAGCCTCATTCTAAGTAATAGCATACAAGGGCTACGGTCTGAACTGAGACTCTACGACCTGGAGCGACAGAATGTCCAGAACCGCACCATTACGATGGTTATTACCATTGTCTTGCTTCTGCTTTTAGTCATGGCTTTAGCATACATCATGTTCAGTCACCGTCGTCATCTCCAAGAACTTAAACATGCCTATGAACATGCACTGGAATCAGACAAGATGAAAACACTCTTCATTCAGAACATGAGTCACGAAGTGAGAACACCTCTGAACATTATCTCTGGCTTTGCACAAGTATTGGCTAACCCAGAACTGAGCACCGATACAGGCAAAAGACAGGAAATGGCACAGATGATGCTTAAGAACACCCACATCATAACGACCCAAATTGAGGAAATGCTTGAACTTTCTTTCAATGAAGCTTCAGGTGCCGCTCCAAAAGAAGACGTTGTCAATGTGGAAGAACTGCTGGAAAGTCTCATTCAAGAAAACGCTTTCCACTTGGAGAAGGATGTCAAACTACAACTTGACTGCAAGTTGGAACCGGGCTTCACTTTCAACACTCACCGCGACATGCTCAAAAGAGCACTCAACACACTTATCGACAATGCTGAAAAAAATACAAACAAAGGCACCATCACCTTGTGTGCTTCAACAGAAGACGTCAACCTTCTACTCATCGTTGAAGATACAGGGTGTGGTATTCCTGCGTCTGAAGCCGAACATATTTTCGAACGTTTCGTCAAAATCGACTCTTTTAAATCAGGCTTAGGTTTAGGGCTTCCGTTGTGTCGCATGATTATATCCCGCTTAGGAGGAATCATAAAACTCGACACAAGCTATCAGTCTGGAGCACGGTTTGTCATCACACTGCCACTTTGAAGCACCTAATTTCAAACTTATTATAATAATACAAGATTAACTATGTCAAACATTAAAGAGAAACTCTTCACCGAGTTTACCGCGCCGACCAGACAAGAGTGGTTGGACAAGATTGAGGTGGACTTGAAGGGGGCCGACTTCCAGAAGCGCCTCGTGTGGAGAACAAACGAAGGTTTTAACGTGCAGCCTTTCTATCGCCGCGAGGACTTGAAGGACCTAAAGACACCCGACGCACTGCCGGGCGAGTTCCCGTTCGTCCGCGGCAACAAGAAAGACTCTAATGAATGGTACGTCCGCCAGAACGTCGTTGTAGGCGGCGACCCCGTGGCTGCTAACAAGAAGGCGCTTGACCTGCTGATGAAGGGTGTCGACTCTATCGGCTTCAAGCTGGGGCACGATGAGATAAGCACCGAGTACATCGACGCGCTGCTCAAGGACATCCGCCTCGACATCGTGGAGGTGAGCTACCGCGCTTGTCTGCGCCACGCCCTCCAGCTGGCCGACCTGCTCGTAGCCTACTTCGAGAAGATGGGCTACGACCAGGAGAAGATTGTCGGCGGTCTGGGCTTTGACCCCATCGAGCGTATGCTGATGAAGGGTAAGGATTCGTCGTTCCTGCTGCCCGACATGCCGAAACTCGTCGAGAAGCTGAAAGACTATCCCAACCTGCGCTGCGTCATGGTACACAGCGACCTGCTGAACAACAGCGGCGCCTACATCGTCCAGGAGCTGGGCTACGCGCTGGCCTGGGGTAACGAGTACTTGCAGGAGATGGTGGACGCCGGCGTCGATGTGGATCTCGCCGCCAAGAAGATCAAGTTCTATATGGGCATCAGCGAAAACTACTTCATGGAGATTGCCAAATTCCGCGCTGCCCGCCTGCTTTGGGCTCAGATTGTCAAGCAATACGAGCCGAAGTGCGACTGTGCCTGTAAGATGGTTATCAACGCCTCGACGTCAACGTATAATCAAACAGTGTTTGATTCCTACGTCAACCTGCTCCGATCGCAGACGGAGGCCATGAGTGCCGCCCTCGGTGGCGTTCACTCGCTGGTCGTCACGCCGTTCGACGCTCCCTACGAGAAACCGACGGAGTTCAGTGAGCGCATCGCCCGCAACCAACAGCTTATCATCAAGGAGGAGAGCCACTTCGACCGCATCGTCGACCCAGGAGCCGGCTCGTACTACATCGAGCACCTTACCGACGCCCTGGCCCAGGAGGCATGGAAACTCTTCCTCAAGATTGAGGACGAGGGCGGTTTCCTCGCTGCCGTCAAGGCTGGAACGGTTCAGGCCGACATCAACGCCACGAATGTGAAGCGCCACGGCGACGCCGCCAAGCGCAAGGAGTTCATCCTCGGCACCAACCAGTTCCCCAACTTCACAGAGAAGAGTGAAGGCAAGGAGCCCTGTTCCGCATGTTGCTGTACCACAGCAACACACAAAGACGACCCCGACGTGCCCGCCCTGAAAGCCAGCCGCTTGGCCTCCGACTTCGAGACCTTGCGCCTGACCACAGAGAAGGCCGCCAAGGTGCCCGTCGCCTTCATGCTGACCATCGGCAACCTCGCCATGCGTCAGGCCCGTGCCCAGTTCTCGTGCAACTTCCTGGCCTGCGCTGGCTACAAGGTCATCGACAACCTCGGCTTCAAGACTGTCGAGGAGGGTGTCGACGCTGCCCTCAAGGCCGATGCTGACATCGTGGTCATCTGCTCTTCCGACGACGAATACGCAGAGTACGCTATCCCAGCCTTCCAGTATTTGAATGGTCGTGCGATGTTCGTGGTAGCTGGTGCTCCTGCTTGCATGGAGGACCTCAAGGCCGCTGGCATCGAGAACTACATCCACGTGAAGTGCAACGTACTCGAAACCCTCAAGGAATATAATGCTAAGTTAGGTATATAATTATTTTCACCGCAGAGACACAGAGAACACAGAGTTTTTATGCTTAGTCAAGAAAGACTTTCATATTTGAATAGTATTTCCAATAAAATTATTGGAGCTGCTATTGAGGTTCATAAGGAATTAGGGCCAGGACTCTTGGACTCTGTATAGATTGTGGAATTGAAATCGGTTGATACAATCAATCCAATACATGAGGCGCAGTTTGAGTTATTGAAGAATGGCGTAAGACGCAGAGTATTAGGATAAAAAAACTCTGTGTCCTCTGTGCCTCTGTGGTGAGTAAAAATAAAGAAAAGATGAGAAAAAATTTCAAAAACATAGATATCTACGACGGCATTGTACAGAAAGATGGTGCCAAGTGGATTAAGGACAACCATATCGAGGCTAACTGGAAGACGCCGGAGCATATCGAGGTTCGTCCCGTATATACAAAAGAAGATTTGGAAGATATGGAGCATCTCGACTTCACAGCCGGTATTCCTCCCTATCTCCGCGGTCCGTATTCGATGATGTATCCCTTCCGCCCGTGGACTATCCGCCAGTATGCCGGATTCTCTACCGCCGAGGAGTCGAATGCTTTCTATCGCCGCAACCTGGCTTCTGGTCAGAAGGGACTTTCTGTTGCCTTCGACCTGCCCACACACCGCGGTTACGACCCCGACAATGCCCGTGTGGTAGGCGACGTGGGTAAGGCTGGCGTGTCTATCTGTAACGAAGAGAACATGAAGGTGCTCTTCTCCGGCATCCCCTTGAACAAGATGTCGGTCTCTATGACCATGAACGGTGCCGTGCTGCCTATCCTCGCCTTCTATATCGTGGCAGGTCTGGAGCAGGGGGCAAAGTTGGAAGAGATGGCAGGAACCATTCAGAACGATATTCTGAAGGAGTTCATGGTGCGCAACACCTACATCTATCCGCCCGCATTCTCGATGAAGATCATCGCCGACATCTTCGAATATACCTCACAGAAGATGCCTAAGTTCAACTCCATCTCCATCTCGGGTTATCACATGCAGGAGGCTGGTGCCACTGCCGACATCGAGCTGGCCTACACCTTGGCCGACGGTATGGACTATCTGCGCACGGGTGTCAACGCTGGTATCGACGTCGATGCCTTCGCTCCACGTCTCAGCTTCTTCTGGGCTATCGGCATGAACCACTTCATGGAAATAGCAAAAATGCGTGCCGGTCGTCTGCTGTGGGCGAAGATAGTGAAGTCGTTCGGCGCCAAGAATCCTAAGTCGCTCGCGCTGCGTACCCACTCGCAGACTTCGGGTTGGTCGCTCACCGAGCAGGATCCCTTCAATAACGTAGGCCGTACCTGTATCGAGGCTATGGCGGCCGTGCTGGGTCACACCCAGTCGCTGCACACCAATGCGCTCGACGAGGCCATCGCCCTGCCTACCGATTTCTCGGCTCGTATTGCCCGCAACACGCAGATTTATATCCAGAACGAGACCAAGGTCTGCAAGCAGATCGACCCCTGGGCTGGTTCCTACTATGTGGAGACGCTGACCAACGAGCTGGTTCACAAGGCATGGGAGCACATCCAGGAGATTGAGAAGCTCGGCGGTATGGCCAAGGCCATCGAGACCGGTTTGCCCAAGATGCGTATCGAGGAGGCTGCCGCCCGCACACAGGCCCGCATCGACTCTGGCGTGCAGACCATCGTCGGCACCAACAAGTATCGTCTGGATCACGAAGACCCCATCGACATCCTCGAGGTCGATAATACCGCTGTGCGCAAGCAGCAGGAGGAGAGCCTGAAGGAGGTTCGCTCGAAGCGCGACGAGGCCGCTTGTCAGGCAGCCCTGAAGGCCATCACAGAGTGTGTGCGTGACTTCCAGGAGGGCCGTAAGAGCAAGAACAACCTGCTCGACCTGGCTGTCAAGGCCGCCCAGCTGCGTTGTACCCTTGGTGAGATTTCAGATGCCTGCGAGGAAATCGTAGGCCGTTATAAAGCAGTAATCAGAACAATTTCAGGCGTGTATAGTTCAGAATCAAAGAACGACAGCGACTTCGAGTTGGCTTGCAAGCTGACCGACGAGTTCGCGAAGAAGGAGGGTCGCCGTCCGCGTATCTTCATTGCCAAGATGGGTCAGGACGGTCACGACCGTGGTGCAAAGGTAGTGGCTACAGGCTACGCAGACTGTGGTTTCGACGTGGATATGGGCCCGCTGTTCCAGACTCCTGCCGAGGCTGCCCGCGAGGCTGTAGAGAATGATGTGCACGTGGTCGGTGCCTCCAGTCTGGCTGCCGGTCACAAGACGCTCATCCCGCAGCTCATCGAGGAGCTGAAGAAGCTCGGCCGCGAGGACATCATGGTCATCGCCGGCGGTGTCATCCCCGCCCAGGACTACGACTTCCTCTACCAGGCAGGCGTCGCTGCCATCTTCGGACCCGGCACCTCTGTGGCCAAGGCCGCCGTCGAAATGATGAAAATCCTGCTCGACGAGGAATAACCCCGCTGTGAAGCATTAACACCAAGCGGCGCATCCGTACTCTTCGGGTGCGCCGCTTTTATAAGCGCTACAGATTTCTGCGGAGGCGCTACAGAATCACAGGGAGGCTCCGCAGAATCACAGGGAGGCGCTACAGAAATCTGCGGAGGCTCCAAATTTTCGTGCACGTTTTTGGGGAGATAGCTACGCGTGCGCGTACGCATTATATATTAAGGTGTAACAGGTATCGGTTCACGGTTTATATGACTAATTGGCAGATATTGAAAATTCTGCTGACGTTTTTCTGTGAATGGCATGATATTTGTGTCTTTTGGCACAGCAAATGGAATCATCAATCATTAACAAATAATACAAGCTATGCAAAAAGGCAACATAGGGGTTACTACCGAGAACATTTTCCCCGTTATCAAAAAATTTCTCTACAGCGATCATGAGATTTTCCTGCGCGAAATGATTTCTAACGCCGTTGACGCCACTCAGAAGCTGAAGACCCTCCAACAGAAGGGCGACTTCAAGGGAGAACTGGGCGACCTGACCGTACGCGTCAGCATGGATGCCGACAAGGGCACCATCACCATCAGTGATCACGGCATCGGCATGACCGAGGAGGAAATCGACAAGTATATCAACCAGATAGCTTTCTCAGGCGTCAGTGACTTCTTGGAAAAATACAAGGACAACGCCAACAACATCATCGGCCATTTCGGACTGGGCTTCTACTCCTCGTTCATGGTATCGAAGAAAGTGGAAATCATCACCAAAAGCTGGCAGGAGGGTGCCAAGGCCGTGAAGTGGAGCTGCGACGGTTCGCCTGCCTACGAGATTGACGAGGCCACCCGTGAGGAACGCGGCTCCGACATCATCCTCTACATCGACGACGATTGTAAGGAGTTCCTCGACAAGAACAAACTTGAAGGACTGCTCAACAAATACTGTAAGTTCATGGCCGTGCCCGTTGCGTTCGGAAAGAAGCAGGAGTGGTCGAGCGACGAGAAGAAAATGGTGGACACCCAGGAGGACAATATCATTAATAATGTGGAGCCACTGTGGACCAAGACCCCGTCGACGCTGAAGGACGAGGACTACAAGTCGTTCTACCGCACGCTCTACCCCATGAGCGACGAGCCGCTGTTCTGGATTCACCTGAACGTGGACTACCCCTTCAACCTCACCGGTATTCTCTACTTCCCGAAGATCAAGTCGAACATCGAGCTGCAGCGCAATAAGATCCAGCTTTACTGCAATCAGGTGTTCGTCACCGACCAGGTGGAGGGCATCGTGCCTGAGTTCCTGACACTGCTCCACGGCGTCATCGACTCACCGGACATTCCCCTGAACGTGAGCCGCAGCTACCTGCAGAGCGACCGTGAGGTGAAGAAGATCTCGACCTACATCACCAAGAAAGTGGCCGACCGCCTGAAGTCCATCTTCAACGAGAACCGTAAGGATTACGAGGAGAAGTGGGACGACCTGAAACTCTTCATCAATTACGGCATCCTTAGCGAAGAAGGCTTTTACGACCGTGCGAAGGAGTTTGCACTGATGAAGGACGTCGACGGAAAGTACTTCACCTTCGACGAATACAAGAAACTGATTGAGGCCTCGCAGAAAGATAAGGACGACACGCTCATCTACCTCTACGCAACAGATAAGGAGGAACAGTATTCCTATATCAAGGCCGCTCAGGACAAGGGTTACTCTGTGCTGCTGCTTGACGGCCAACTCGACGTGCCCACCATCCAGACCTTAGAGCAGAAGTTCGAGAAGAGTCGTTTTACCCGTGTCGACAGCGACATTATCGACCGTCTGATAGTGAAGAGCGATACACCGAAGAGCAATCTCAGCGAGAGCGACAGTGACAATTTGTCTGCCGTCTTCAAGTCGCAACTGCCAAAACTGGAGAAGACCGAATTCATGGTGCAGGTCGATGCGCTGGGCAGTGAGGCACGTCCCGTCATCATTACCCAGAACGAATGGATGCGCCGCATGAAGGAGATGAGTAAGTTCCAGCAAGGCATGAATTTCTACGGTCAGATGCCCGACTCGATGAACATTGTGCTGAACAGTGACCACCCGTTGGTGAAGCGCGTGCTTGATGAGTCGAAAGCAGCCACCGAAGAAGCCCTGAAGCCTATTGAGGCAGAACTAAGGGGACAGGAAGCACGGTTAGCCGCCATCCGTTCCTCACAGGAGAAGAAGAAATACGACGAACTGACACAGGAGGACAAAGATCAGAAGGCAGAAGCCGAGAAGGCTGTTCAGGAACAGAAGGACAAGAAGCAACAGGTGATAGCCGACTACGCTAAAGGCAATGATGTCGTCCACCAGCTCATCGACCTCGCCCTCCTTCAGAACGGCATGCTGAAAGGCGAAGCGCTCGACCGTTTCCTCAAGCGTTCCGTTGAACTGATTAAGTAATAAAGCATACGCCCATTATCATGTGCGAAGACTCTGTCAACCAGCAGAATCTTCGCACTTTTTCTATTTCAACAACTTATCTATTTCGTCGAACTGACGACCCATATTCAAGTTGAGATAGATGCGATAGAGAGCCGGCCCCCATTTTTGTTTCTGCTCTGGAGCAAGCTGGCGGTATTTTTCCATGTATGGCAGAGCTTTCTGATAAGTGGACCGCTGTCGTTTCTTATCACGAAGAGGATGAAACTTGAGTGCCTGGTTAAGATAGGCTGTGCCGGCATAGTAATAGGGTTCCGGCAGAGAATCATTCTGGCCTATGAGTTGATTGCAAAGCTGAATACACTTTTCGTAGTGTCCCATATTAAAAAGAACGGTAAGTTTAGCAAACTGATAGAGTTCACTGCTATCATTGAATTCCAGCGCACGATTAACCACCCGGAGCGCCTCTGTGTTTTCTCCCCGTGCAGTATAATAGTCCATCAAGCGGGGGAAGAAGTAGTTATTCTGTGGATAGAGCCGGAATCCCTCACGAAGAGTTTCCAAATACAAAGAATCGTCTTTTAGCCATAGACGGGCCTCAGCCATGTACTGCAGGGTGAATTCGGCCTTTGCCGTATCCTTCAATGCCAGATGACGATGACGCAAGGTCAGTACGGGGTCATTCAGGCGGAATGCACTATAAGTAGCCCAATAGGCAGCCTCAGGAAGACGTGAATCCGTGCTGTCAAGCCTATAAGAAGAGAACAGTGGCTGGCGGACGCAATCCATATAAGCCTCGCTGAACTCAAAGGCCTTCCTGAAGTCAGCGTGCCTGACGTAGTAGGTGCTGCCAAAGAAAAGATTGGGGCGGAACTTCATCAGTTGTTCTGCATTTTCCTTGCGATATTCAGGATTCACACGTCCCTTCTTGTCGGGACGCATATCGAGCGAGTCGAGCGCTTCTGCTACGGTAAAAAGACGCCGCGTCAGCTCAAAGAACTGGGCTGTGTCCTGCCGCTGTTTCATATACAGCTTCTCGTTGACGGCCTCATACTGTTTGAGCACGGCTTCATACCATACAGCATAAATCCGCTTGTTATCCCGATTAGCCGAGTCTTTTAACAGACCTGTCATCAATTGCTCAGCTTGTTCCACACCCCTACCGCTCTTCAAGATAGTCCGTGCCTGACTAAGCTCTTTCTTCTGAGCCATCATCAGGCACGGTATTACAAAGAGGAAGAGAAGTGTTAAGACTTTTGCCTTTAACTTCATCTACCGATATTTGCTACTATGATTAATTGTTACCAAGCAGTGCTTCAATCTCGCTGGCCTTGTCGCTCTCGCCAAGAGAGTAGTACATCTGATAGAGGGCGTAACGCCAGTCGACAGTCTCGTGGTTGGGGTCAAGTTCACGCACTTTCTCCAGATAGGTCTTCGCATCGGTGAGTATAACCTTGATCTTGTCGGCGTTGGCCTTTGTCAGCATTCCTGTCTTCTTGTCGGCCAACTGATCCTTCAGACCAATGGCTTTTGAATTGAGCGAAACACCTGCCTGATAGGCTGCAGCAATATAAGTAGGATCAATCTCAAACGCTTTCTTATAGCACTCCACGGCTTCATCAAACTTGCCGCTCAAGCGAAGAGCCTCACCCTTGTAAGTATAGCCGAACTTGTCATCGGGATTCTTTGCAATCTCACCCTCTGCCCACTTCAAAAGCTCTTCATTATTACCAGAGTTCAGGTAGTAGTCACCAATCCATGCCGAATAGCGCTGATCCTGCGGGAACTTGGCACTGGCATCCTTCAGCATGTCGATATACTCCAAAGTGTCCTGATGAGTCTTCATCGTCTCACGCTTCGAGAACACCAGAATTTCAGTAACATCCTTGGCCTTTGACTCGTCCTGGGCAGCAATCTGTGCAAACTTGATGACATTAGGATAATCCTTGCTCTGATAAGCTGCCAAGCTGGCAAAATAGGCCACCTCTGTTTTAAATTGATCCTGTGACATGTCTATTCCCGTGAAAAGCGGAGCGTCGCCACTCTCTACGTACAGGGCAAATGCCTTGAAAGCAGCGGGATAGTTTTTCTGATTGTACTCGTACTGTCCAGCATTAATGCACTGCAGACGTCCGTTCTGATATATCTTCTGACTCTCTGCACGATACTTAGGCTTCACCTTACCCTTTTCATTGGGCATGTTGTCATACTCATCGCACTTGAGAGCTGCCTCAAAAGCAGACACGATAGAAGCATGCATGGTGGGCTCGTCAACGGGCACGTTGGTTTGTTTCACCTGATTCTCAATCTTCTTGGCCTGAATATCAGCGAACGTCTGATAGTAGGCAGTACTCAACAAGTTCCATGCTGATGCCTTTTCCTCATTAGTACCGGCGTTCAGTGCAGGCTGAACTGCCTTGATTGCCTCTTCAACATCACCCTTATCCAAGAGCTTCTTAGCGTTTTTAACAACATCTGCCTGAGCAAAAGCTGTCATTGTTGCTGCGGCCATCATGGCCATCATCATCATTCTTTTCATAAGTCTTTTTATTTTGGTTAAACATATTATTCCTCACCAGTGAAGTCCACCAAAGGAACTTCGGATTCCGGAATTTCTTCATTTACAATCTCTGCTTCCTCAATATCCTCGTCCTGATTAGACATCACCTTGCAGACGCTGGCGATGGTATCGTTCTTCTTTGTAAGGTTAATGAGTCGTACGCCCTGGGTTGCACGGCCCATGACGCGCACATCGGCCACCTTCAGACGAATCAAAACACCACTCTTGTTAATGATCATCAGATCGTTCTCGTCGGTCACAACCTTAATGGCTACCAACCGACCTGTCTTTTCTGTCACAGCAAGCGTCTTCACACCCTTGGCACCACGGGCTGTCTTACGATAGTCCTCTACCTCTGAGCGCTTACCGTAGCCATTCTCTGAAACGACCATAATGGTTTCTGACTGCGGGTCGTTGACACACACCATGCCAACCACCTCATCATCGCCGCCATCGGTACGCATGCCAATGACACCAGTAGATATGCGCCCCATAGTGCGTACATCGTTCTCATCGAAGCGGACGGCACGTCCGTTGCGGTTAGCTAACAGCAGTTCGTTGTGACCGTTGGTAAGACGAACGCCTACCACCTCGTCGCCCTCATTGATATTGATGGCACGGACACCTGCTGCGCGCACATTCCTATAATCATATAGACAGGTCTTCTTGATGATGCCCTGCTTAGTTGCAAACACGACATAATGGGACTTCAAGAACTCCTCATCGTTGAAGTTCTTGATGCGCAAAACGGCATTGATGGCATCGTCGGGCTCTATATTGAGCATATTCTGGATGGCACGGCCCTTGGAGTTCTTGTCACCCTCAGGAATCTCGTAGCACTTCTGCCAGTAGCAGCGACCTTTCTGGGTGAAGAAGAGCAGCGTGTTGTGCATCGTGGCAGGATAGATGTACTCCGTGAAGTCGTTGTCGCGATGACGGGCTCCCTTCGAGCCCATGCCCCCACGACCCTGAGCATGGAATTCATCGAGATTGGTACGCTTGATGTATCCCATGTGCGAAATAGTGATGACCACAGAGTCATCGGGATAGAAGTCCTCGGCATTGAACTCATGATCGAACGGGATAATCTCCGTGCGGCGCTCATCACCATACTTCTCCTTCACCTCTAACAGGTCGTTCTTCATCACTTCCTTGCAACGTTCCGGATTGTCGAGAATTTCCTGCAAGTCGGCAATCAGTTTCTGCAGGTCATCGTACTCCTGATGCAACTGATCTACACGCAGACCCGTCAGCTGAGCCAATCGCATGTCGACAATGGCTTTCGACTGTAGTTCATCCAACTCAAAGCGAGCCTCAAGATTACGCTGAGCATCGGTTGGAGTCTTTGAATTACGGATGATGTGTACCACCTCGTCAATGTTGTTCACAGCTATAATCAACCCCTCAAGAATGTGAGCACGCTCCTGAGCCTTACGCAAATCGTATTTCGTACGGCGGATAGTGACGTCGTGTCGGTGTTCGATAAAATATTTCACACACTCCTTCAGCGTCAACAGACGAGGACGTCCTTTTACCAGTGCAATATTATTGACAGAGAACGAACTCTGCAGAGCCGTCATCTTAAAGAGCTTGTTAAGCAACACATTAGCATTGGCATCACGCTTCACATCGACCACGATACGCATACCCTGACGACCTGACTCATCGTTGACATTAGCCACGCCCTCAATCTTGTGTTGGTTGGCGAGATCGGCAATATAGGCCACTAAATCAGCCTTGTTCACGCCGTATGGAATCTCTGTGACCACAATCTTGTCGTGGGTCTCACCGCTCTCGATCTCGGCCTTGGCACGCATCACGATACGTCCGCGACCAGTCTCGTAAGCATCCTTCACACCCTGCAGACCATAGATATAAGCGCCTGTTGGGAAGTCGGGACCTGGTATGAACTGCATCAGGCCCTCGGTATCGATATCAGGATTGTCGATATATGCGCAGCAGCCATCGATCACCTCGCCCAGGTTGTGGGTAGGCATATTGGTAGCCATACCTACGGCGATACCGTTACCACCGTTAACCAGCAGGTTAGGAATCTTGGTAGGCATAACGGTTGGCTCCTCGAGCGAGTCGTCGAAGTTAGGCGCCATGTCAACGGTCTCCTTATCCAGGTCGTCCATGATGTGCTCACCCATCTTTGAGAGGCGGCACTCGGTGTAACGCATGGCAGCTGGCGAGTCGCCATCTACCGAACCGAAGTTACCCTGGCCGTCGACCAGTGTGTAACGCATGTTCCAATCCTGGGCCATACGCACCAGGGCACCGTATACTGAAGAGTCGCCGTGTGGGTGGTATTTACCAAGCACCTCACCTACTACGCGGGCGCACTTCTTGTAAGGCTGTGTAGACACGTTGTTGATGTTCATCATACCATAGAGGATACGGCGATGAACTGGCTTGAAGCCATCTCGAACATCGGGCAGAGCACGGGCCACGATTACTGACATAGAGTAATCGATGTAGCTCGACTTCATCTCTTCTTCGATGTTGATCTTAATAATTCTGTCGTTGTCGAATGTTTGATCCATCAAATTAATTACTATTTATCGATTTACAATTTTCATTTTCAGATGCCCTCAAAGAAGCAAATTTTGCGTTTAAGGCACTTTTCAAGCCCTCTGACGCGTTTTCAGCCAACAAAGGTACGAAGAAAAAACGAGAAATCAATCATTCGTTAAGTAATTTTAGGTGTTCATGACGAAAAATAAACGATGACGAATATGTCAATAAAACATATTCTGAACTTTTTTGTGTTAAAATAACACGTAAATCAGAATTTATTCGTAACTTTGTAGCCGCAATCTTAAAAAGACTAAACAATTAAAACAATATAGACAAAAGATGAAAAGAGACAACACCATCTTCGAGATGATTGAGCGCGAGCATCAGCGCCAGTTAAAAGGCATCGAACTGATTGCCAGTGAGAACTTTGTGAGCGACCAGGTGATGGAGGCCATGGGCTCATACCTGACCAACAAGTATGCTGAGGGTTATCCCGGTAAGCGCTACTACGGCGGCTGTCAGGTGGTAGACGAGGTAGAGCAGTTGGCCATTGACCGCGTATGCAAACTGTTTGGTGCAGAGTACGCCAACGTACAGCCTCACTCTGGCGCACAAGCCAATGCTGCCGTACTGCTGGCAGTACTGCAGCCCGGCGACACCTTCATGGGACTGAACCTGGCTCACGGCGGTCACCTGAGCCACGGCTCGCTGGTCAACACAAGTGGTATCCTCTATAAGCCCGTAGGCTACAACCTGAACGAGAAGACAGGTCGCGTGGACTATGATGAGATGGAGGCACTGGCACTGGAGCACAAGCCAAAGCTGATTATCGGTGGTGGCTCGGCCTATAGCCGTGAGTGGGACTACAAGCGCATGCGCGAGATTGCCGACAAGGTGGGCGCACTGCTGATGATTGACATGGCTCACCCCGCAGGTCTGATTGCCGCTGGCTTGCTGGAGAACCCCGTAAAGTGGGCACACATCGTGACCTCAACAACCCACAAGACCCTGCGTGGTCCTCGTGGTGGTATCATCCTGCTGGGTAAGGACTTCGACAATCCTTGGGGACTAAAGACTCCTAAGGGTGAGATCAAGAAGATGTCTGCCCTGCTGAACAGCGCCGTATTCCCCGGACAGCAGGGTGGTCCGCTGGAGCACGTTATCGCTGCTAAGGCTGTGGCCTTCGGTGAGGCTCTGGAGCCCGAGTTCAAGGAGTGGGCCAAGCAAGTACAGAAGAACGCCAAGGTGCTGGCCGACGAGCTCATCAAGCGTGGCTTCACCATCGTCTCTGGTGGTACCGACAACCACTCTATGCTGGTTGACCTGCGCTCAAAATATCCTGAGCTGACTGGTAAGGTAGCCGAGAACGCACTGGTGGCTGCCGACATCACCGTCAACAAGAACATGGTGCCCTTCGATAGCCGTAGTGCTTTCCAGACTTCTGGTATCCGTCTGGGTACTCCTGCCATCACCACACGTGGTGCTAAGGAAGACCTGATGATTCAGATTGCTGCATGGATTGAGGAAGTACTGAATGATCCTACCAACGAGGAGGTGATTGCCTCTGTACGCGCTCGTGTCAACGAGAAAATGAAGGAATATCCGCTGTTTGCGTACTAACCTAGTTTTGGTCATGATGAGCCTTCGACTATTCACATGCGTGGCTGCCGGCCTCATGGCAGCCACGATATGTACCGCCGAAACGATTTGGACAGATGTTACTGGCCGGTTTTTGAAAAACCCGACTTTCGACAATGACCAGCAGGAGCCCTGGACATGGGAGAGTAATGCTTCAACCCAGGCCGTACGCGTAGAGTGTGTCAGTTTCTACAGTGGAAATTTCGACATGCACCAGCAACTAAGCGGTCTGCCAAAAGGACGCTACAGACTCAGCGTGCAGGCTTTTTATCGTATGGCCGACAATAACACCTCCTACAATGCCCACCAAAACGGGAGTGAGCAACTGGTGGCCAACCTCTATGCCGGCAATATTAGCAAGACGCTGGTCAGTCTCTATGACGAATCTATGGACTACAATGCTGCCGGGCGTTGTTTCACACCCGACAACCAGCATTATTATCCTGACGGTAAGGAGGCGGCACTTGAAGCATTCGAAATGGGGCAGTATGTTAATACGCTGGAGTTTGATGCCCAAGGCAGCATACAGATAGGCATCAGATGCCAAAATAATGAGTCGAACAACTACTGCGTAATTGACAACTTCAAACTGGAGTATCAGAATCCTGTTGACAGTGAAGGCAAGTCTTGGATTGACATGACCCATCAATTATTGACAAATCCCAGCTTTGACGACAACGACCAGTCGGGATGGAATCACACTGATGCCGGGCAGACGGTTCGCGTGGAGTGTATGGAGTACTATAATAGCAACTTCAACATCTGGCAAGAGGTGAAAGGAGCAAAGAATGGCCGCTATCGACTCAGTGTACAGGCATTCTATCGTTGTCAGGACAACAATGCCGACTACCAGAACTATCAGAATAATACTCAGGACATCACCGGCTACCTTTATGCAGGCGATCAGCAACAACAACTTGTCAGCGTCTATTCTGAGTCCATGAATACATATACCGACGGTGTCTGGTCTGCTAACAGCTGGGGGGGCTGGTGGGGTAGGAATCCACCATATTTCCCCAATGACATGGAGTCGGCCCGTGTGTTTTTTGATAATGAATTATACTGGAACGAGTTAGAATTCGAGGCTGACGGCGACTTCCGTATCGGCTTGCGTTGCGATAAGCACTTGTCATCCAACTGGTGTATCTTCGACAATTTCCGGCTTGAGTATTATGGCGATATGGTGACAGTGAAAGAGATTAAGTTCGAGACAGATCATGCAGAACTGGTCTCAGGCGAATCTGTTGAAATGAAGCCCATCATCTCACCTGCCGATGCCACTGTCACATGGTTGGAGTGGAGCTCAAGCAATGAAGAAGTGGCTACGGTTGATGACAACGGCATAGTCACCGCCTGGCGTAAGGGAACAGCTGTCATTTCGGCTACGGCTACCGACGGGTCGAGTACCAAGGGCAGTCTGACCGTTACGGTAATCAGCAACCCTGCAACAAAGGGAACTCTTGTCGTCAACGAGATAATGGCCTCGAATATTGACGAATACATCAGTCCTGCTTTCAATTTCGACGGATGGATTGAACTCTATAACCCAACAGACCGCACTGTTGAACTAAATGGACTCGTGCTGAGCGACCCCGCGAACGGTGAAAGACCTTGGACAATGCCTCAGGACATAGGAGTCGTGCCTGCTAAGGGCTATAAGGTCATCTGGTTCGACTCTAACGATATCGAACCACACAATGCGCCATTCAAACTTGACACCGACGGCGGCAGCATCCTCATCAGCGATGAATCAGGCACAGAAATAGTCCGTCAGGATTATCCTGCCTCGATGGAGCGAATCAGCTATGCCCGGTTCACTGACGGTACAGAGGAATGGGGATACACCGGAACGCCTACGCCCGGAGCCTCGAACAATGGTATCAAACTCCTGAAAAGCCAGTTAGCAGCCCCTGTCGTCGATCAACCCTCACAGTTGTTTACGGGTATGCTGAGCGTTAACGTTACTATTCCAGGCGGTTGTACCCTGCGATACACTACCGACGGTTCGCTGCCTACGCTGACTAATGGTGAAACCAGTAAGACGGGACAGTTCACCGTTGGTGAAACCAGCAACTACCGTTTCCGCCTCTATGCAGACGACATGCTCCCCTCACGGGTGACCACACGTTCGTATATTGTCCGTGAAATGGACTTCATGCTGCCTGTCGTATCAGTAGTCACAGACAACGACTTCCTTTACAGCAAGGAAATCGGTGTCATGGAGAAAGGTCCTAACGGTCGGCCCGGCAACGGACAGTCGTCCAAATGCAACTGGAACATGAACTGGGAGCGTCCGGTCAATTTCTCCTATCTCGATGCCAACGGCGAAATGGTGCTCAATCAGGATGTCAATCTTGAGATGTGTGGCGGCTGGAGCCGTGCCTGGACTCCCCATGCTTTCAAGCTGAAAGGCAGTAAGGAGTTGGGAGGAGAGAAGAACTTGTACTATCCTTTCTTCGATCAAAAGCCCTACATCAGGAATCGCACGCTGCAAATCCGCAATGGTGGCAACGACAACAATTGCCGATTCAAGGACGCTTCGCTGGCCTATATCGTACAGACATCTGGTCTTGACGTTGATGTGCAGTCTTATCAGCCCGTCCATGAATTCATCAATGGCAAGTACATCGGTGTGCTCAATGTCCGAGAGCCGAACAACAAACATTATGTCTATGCCAACTATGGTTGGGACGATGACGAGATTGACCAGTGGGAAATGTCACCCGACTCTGGCTACATCCAGAAGTGTGGCACGCCTGATGCTTACAATGAGCTGGTAGACGACCTCTCGCCCAACGCTGCTGACGCCAATACCTACAAAGAAATCTGCCGACTGCTTGATATCGACGAGTTTATCAATTACATGGCGGTGCAGTTCTTCTATGCAGGTAACGACTGGCCTCGCAACAATGTCAAGGCTTTTCGTCACCGAGACGATGGTCGATTCCGTTTCGTACTTTTTGATGTTGATGCAGCTTTCAGCTACGGTACGGATGTCTTCGACCAGTTTATGTGGAAAGAGACATGGACCTTTGATGAGCTCTACCCTCGCAGTTTAGGACGTATTACAGCTCAGATACGACTGGTGACACTCTTCCGCAATCTGTTGGAGAATGAAACCTTCAGAAGCAAATTCATTGATACATACTGTATTGTGGCAGGTAGTGTCTTTGAAAAAGATCGTAGCAGAGAGATTCTTGACTATCTTTATAATCGTGTGGAACCTGCCATGCGTCTGAATGGCGGTTCAGCCACTGACAGCTACAACAAAGTTAAGAACAGCCTCAGCAGTCGTCTGAACACTGCCATCAATGCCATTAAGAACTACTCGGGTTTTGGACTGACGAGCGCTACACCTTATGCCGTGCGACTTCAGTCCGACACGCCAGGAGCCGTCATTACCATCAACGGATTAGCTCTACCCACAGGACAATTTAACGGAAAGCTCTTCAATAATCCTATTATCAATGCTATTTCACCCATCGGCTATTCGTTCAAGGGGTGGTTCACTGAGGACGGCGTTGCATATTCCACCAGAGCCGACATTCCCCTACCCTCGTCTGACATTAATCTTGTGGCCTCCTTCTCGCCCCTTAGCCAGGCCAGCAAGCAAAGGCAGAACATTACGCCCGTACGTATCAACGAGGTAAGTGGTTCTAACAATAGCTTCATTGATGAATACGGGAAAAAGAGTGATTGGGTGGAACTCTACAACACCACCGACGAGCCCATTGATATCGAGGGCATGTATCTAACAGACAATCTGAGCAAACCTACTAAATATCAGATTACCAAGAATGATACCCGTGCCAATACAATCATACCTGCTCACGGACACCTTATTATATGGTGCGACAACAAAAACGCCACTACCGACAAAGGACTGCATGCCTCGTTCAAGATTGACGGTAACGGAGGACAGCTGCAGCTGATGGCGGCAGACCAGTCTTGGAAAGACGTCGTCTATTTCGGAGCTCATGATGCTCGTACAACCATTTGCCGCTATCCAGACGGCGGGGCCAAAGTCTACACGACAAACGTAGCCACCATCGGCTATTCCAACAGCAAGACATCCTACATGACAACTGTCGAGCAAGTGCCTACTGATGTGGCTATGCATACGGTTAGTAACGCCAACGGTCTGCGGGTATTCTATGCATCCCAGCAAGTTCTTGTCAAGAGCGATGAGGCCGATGTTGTCAATGTTGCAGTCTATCGTGCCGACGGACAGCTTGCCACCCATGCACAGATTGATGTAAAGGGCGGAACGGCTCGTGTCAGTGTATCTGAGCTGGCTCACGGCTTCTATGTGGCACGCGTAACGAATAGCGACGGTACTACCGTCAGTTGCAAATTTATGAAATAACCAACAACAAAATATAAAAAAAATGATTTGGAATCCTAACAAAGAATGCATGAGCCGCGACGAAATGAGTGCCTTGCAGAGCAAGCGGCTGCGTAAAATAGTTAAGTATGTTTACCACAACGTGCCGTTCTACAGGCACAAGTTACAGGAACTGGATATTCGTCCTGAGGACATTCAGACCATTGAGGACATCAAGAAGTTGCCTTTCACCACGAAGAAGGACCTGCGCGACAACTATCCTTTCGGTCTGCAGGCAGCCCCGCAGAGCGAGATTATCCGTGTGCATGCCAGCAGCGGCACCACCGGCAATCCCACCATCGTGGGTTATACGCGCAAGGACATCGGTGTGTGGAGCGAGACGATGGCACGTTGTCTCACGGCCTATGGCGTCACCCGCGACGATATCTTCTCCGTAGCATACGGTTACGGGCTCTTCACTGGCGGTCTGGGAGCCCACTACGGTGTCGAGCATCTTGGAGCTTCCGTGATTCCCGCTGGTACGGGCAACACCGAAAAGCATCTCAAGCTGATACGCGACCTGGGCATCACAGGTATTGCCTGCACCCCGTCGTATGCACTCTATCTGGCCGAGACCATGGAGAAGATGGGTATCGGCAAGGAACAGATCAAGCTGCGCATCGGTGCCTTCGGTGCTGAGCCTTGGACAGAGAGCATGCGTCAGGAAATCCAGGAGCGTCTGGGACTGAAGGGCTACAACATCTATGGACTGTCGGAGGTGATGGGTCCCAGCGTCAGCTATGAGTGCCAGATGCAGCACGGCTCCCACATCAACGAAGACCATTTCTATCCTGAAATCATTAACCCCACCACATTGGAACCGCTGCCGGCAGGCCAGACGGGTGAGCTGGTGTTCACCACGCTGACCAAGGAGGGCATGCCCGTCATCCGCTACCGCACGCGTGACCTCTGTTCGCTGATTCCCGGTCAGTGCGACTGTGGCCGCACCAATATACGCATGAGCCGTATCGAGGGCCGCAGCGACGACATGCTCATCATCCGCGGCATCAACGTGTTCCCATCGCAGGTAGAGAGCGTGATACTCTCGCTGCCCGAGTTTGCCCCTCACTACCTGCTCATCGTCGACCGCGAGAAGAACCTCGACACCCTGCTTGTACAGGCAGAGTTGCGCCAGGAAGTCTTCACTTCCACCTTCGACACGCCAGCCGCTGTTGATGCACTTGAGAAGAAGCTGGCCTCGAAACTCAAGAGCGTGCTCAGCATTTCGGCTAAGGTACAGCTGAAGGCTCCCGGCACCATTGAGCGCTCGCAGGGCAAGAGTGCACACGTCATTGACAATCGCAAGATTTAATAACCTAAATACTATTCATCAGAAATGAAAGAGAACAATTCGCCCTACTTTAACCCAGAACGCGAGACCATGACACGCGAACAGATTGAGACGTTCCAGCTGGAGCGACTCAAGGCTACCGTCGCGCATTGTCTGACCAACGAGTTCTATCAGAAGAAGTTTAAGGAGGCCGGCATCACAGCCGACGACATCCAGACACTCGACGATGTCCGCAAGATTCCCTTCACCACGAAGCAGGACTTGCGCGACACCTACCCCTTCGGCATGTCGTGCGTGCCCATGAGGGACTGCGTGCGCCTGCACTCCAGCAGCGGCACTACCGGCAACCCCACCGTCATCCTGCACACACAGAAAGACCTCGACGAGTGGGCCAACCAGGTGGCACGCAACCTGTGGATGGTTGGTCTGCGCCCCGACGACGTGTTCCAGAACTCCTCCGGCTACGGCATGTTCACCGGCGGACTGGGCTTCCAATATGGAGCCGAGAAGCTGGGCATGCTCACCGTACCCGCTGCAGCAGGAAACTCTCTGCGACAGATTAAGTTCATCAAGGACTTCGGCACAACAGCCATCCACGCCATTCCTTCATACGTCACCCGTCTCTACGAAGTGATGAAACAGGAGGGCGTCGACCCGCGTCGCGACACGAAGCTGAAGATGCTGGCCATCGGTGCTGAGCCCCACTCAGAGGAGCAGCGCAAGCGTATCGAGGAGATGCTGGGCGTGAAGGCCTACAACTCGTTCGGCATGTCGGAGATGTGCGGCCCTGGCGTAGGCTTCGAGTGTAAGGAGCAGAACGGTCTGCACTTCTGGGAGGACTACTACATCGTCGAGATCGTCAACCCCGACACCTTGGAGCCCGTTCCCGACGGCGAGATTGGCGAGCTGGTGCTCACCACGCTGTGCCGCGAGGCCATGCCGCTGCTGCGCTATCGTACGCGTGACCTCACCCGAGTCCTGGGACGCAGCTGTCCCTGTGGCCGCAACCATGTCCGTCTCGACCGTATGCGTGGTCGCAGCGACGACATGATTGTGCTCCGCGGCGTCAACATCTTCCCCATCCAGATTGAGAAGATCCTGATGAAGTTCCCCGAAGTGGGCACCAACTACCTCATCACACTGACCACCGAGGACAACAACGACCAGATGACTGTCGAAGTCGAACTCAACGAGGGTACCGACGACTACGCAAAGCTGCAGGAGCTTGCAGGCGAACTGCGCCACCAGATAGGCGACGAGATTCTGCTGAAGCCTCGCATCCGACTTGTATCCAAGGGTTCCCTGCCCGTCAGCGAGGGCAAAGCCGTACGTGTCGTTGACAAGCGAAAAGTTTACCAATAAATCACACATATTATGACTATCAATCAATTATCCATCTTTATCGAGAACCGTTCCGGCACACTCATCAAGGTGCTCGAAGTTCTAAAGCAGTCTGGTATCCAGATTATTGCTTCAACCATAGCCGACACGGCTGAGTATGGCATCTACCGCCTTATCTGTAGCGAACCCATGCGCGCCTTCGAAGAGCTGAAGAAGGCTGGTATAGCCGTTGCTCTCAGCGACGTCTTCGCCATTGAGCTTGATAATCAGCCAGGACGTGCCGCAGACGCTATTGAGACTTTCAGCACTGCCGGCATTAGTATTGTTTACATGTACTCATTCCTGCTTGGTGGTAAGGGAATCCTCATCTTCCGTACTGACAATGCAGAACGGGCACGAAAGACAATCCTGGATAACAACCTGAAATTTATTGCTGAGGAAGATTTAACATCTTTCGTATAATCCTCCTTTATTCCTTGACGGGATTCGTCCTGTCAAGGAATAATCGAACAAAAAAAAGTGGATGGTGCAGGACGCTACCATCCACATAAATATATGATAAGGTGGGAATCAGCAACTGCTGATAAAATATCTTATCGGTGGCAAATTTAGTATTTTCTATCCTAAAATGCAAGTTTTCAGTTAAGAAATTTGCAGTTTTAACATTGTGTGCGATTACAATGTACTCGTGACACTTTTTACATGTTCATGCCACCATCCACCTGAATGACCTGTCCGCTAACATAGCTCGACATATCAGAAGCCAGGAATGTAGCAACGTTGGCGATATCCTCAACCTGTCCACCACGGCGCAGAGGAATCTTGTTGCACCACTCCTTGCGGATGTCCTCAGGCAGAGCGGCTGTCATGGCTGTCTCGATGAAACCAGGAGCGATAGCGTTGGCACGGATACCCTTTGGTCCCATCTCCTGTGCGATACTCTTAGCCAGAGCAATCAGACCAGCCTTTGAAGCAGCATAGTTAGCCTGACCAGCGTTACCATGTACACCTACTACTGATGCCATGTTGATGATTGAACCACCACGCTGACGCATCATAATAGGCACACAAGCATGGATAAAATTGAAGGCAGACTTCAGATTGACTGCGATGACAGCATCCCACTGCTGCTCAGTCATGCGCAGCATAAGACCATCCTTGGTAATTCCTGCATTATTCACTAAAATATCAATCGTCCCGAATTCCTCTTTGATTGCTTTTACCACTTCTTCGGTCTGATTAAAATCTGCTGCATTGGAAGCATAGCTTTTGGCCTTGACACCCACTGCTGCAATCTCTTTCTCTGTTTCTTCATTTACCTCAAGGTCGGTGAAAGCAATATTGGCACCTTCCTCTGCAAACTTCAACGCGATAGCTTTTCCGATACCGCGTGCAGCACCTGTGATAAGCGCTGTTTTTCCTTCTAATAAACCCATTTTTTCTATATTTACAATTAAATGAATAATTTATCGCTTATTTATTTTACCCAATGCACCGTATACAACTTTAGCAACTTGCGGTTTAGTGGCTTCTTCTGTCATTCCATGAGCAATACGGCCATAAATATACGGAACCTCGAGACCTTTAATACAATAATGAGTGATATCGGCAACCAGATCCACATTGTCTATATCAAACTCACCATCCTCTTTTCCTTCAGTATAGACTTTCCTGAAGAGTTCAATCTCTGCGTCATCGAAATTTTTTCGAACTTTCTCTACCATCCATATATTCCTGAAGAATTCTGCACGTAAGTTACCATTACGAACAACCGTCTCGCGAATCATATTCAGATGCGTATAAATAAGTTCGATAACCTTCTCTTGAGGACGAATCTTCTTGGCAGCCACTTCGTCCAGTTTGTCACTTAGCCTTTCTAATTCTCTTTCAATAACTGCGAAATAAATGTCTTCCTTGGATTTAAAATAGGTATATAATGTACGTCGGCCTTTACCTGAAGCTAAGGCAATGTCATTCATTGTCGTATTCTCCAATCCGTTTTTCGCAAAGAGTTGGCGAGCCACATCTACCAATAGCAATCTAGTTTTTGATATTGACATATTATTGCACATTAATTAAGTCGTGTGCAAAATTATCTATTTTATTTGAATTAGCCAAGAAAAAATGCAAAAATATGATTTCTCCTTGACATATTTTGCCTTTTTGAGGTAAAGTGCAAAAAAAAAGCATAAAAATTTGCTGAATACAAAAATAAGTTGTACCTTTGCACAAAATTTGAGAGGAGAGAAAAAATATATCGCGGAGTGGAGCAGTTGGTAGCTCGCCAGGCTCATAACCTGGAGGTCGCACGTTCGAATCCTGCCTCCGCAACTTTTTAGGCCGTATGCCGTTGGATGTCAGCGGAATACGGTTTTTATTTTACAAGGCTCAAATGGCATTAAAGCCGTCCTTAGTTTGTTTTTTGCAATCTGCGTTTAACAATCTGGCCATTTTTACGTAGTAAACAAATTATTTTTATAAGCCAATTATTTTTTTTTGTTTTATTAAGACAATAACAACTTGCCATGTCTATTTTTTTTTGTAATTTTGCGGGCGAAAAAACAATAAGGATAATAATAACCCTATTAATTAATTAATTAAAACAAAATGACAAAAGTTGCAATTAACGGTTTTGGCCGTATCGGTCGCCTCGCTTTCCGTCAGATGTTCGAGGCTGAAGGTTATGAAGTAGTAGCAATCAACGACTTGACCAGCCCGAAGATGCTGGCTCATCTGCTGAAGTATGACACCGCTCAGGGTGGTTTCTGTGGCAAGTTCGGTGAGAACAAGCACACTGTTGAGGCTGGTGAGGACTTCATCGTTGTCGATGGCAAGAAGATCACCATCTATGCTATTCCTAACGCTGCTGAGCTGCCTTGGGGCAAGCTGGACGTAGACGTTGTTCTGGAGTGCACTGGTTTCTACACTTCTAAGGAGAAGGCTTCTGCCCACCTGACCGCTGGTGCCAAGAAGGTTGTTATCTCT